>WLWV01000006.1 GCA_012103395.1 Gammaproteobacteria bacterium | reverse complement strand
GAGAGTTACCTCGTTGTGTTTTGATATTGTTTGGTAACTACATCAAAACGGGTAACTCTCATTAAATCAACCCTCGCTTCGCTCGGATTGATTTAATACGGTGTCAGATTTGGTCTAAACTTCTACATAATTATGGGACAACACCTCAACCATGCATTTTGGCGCCGCGACCCAAGCCGCGACAAATGAACGGGACCAACGCTTGTTGTATCGAATCTCCCCACTTGGATTGCCGGTTGGCCTTGCTGCTCATTAATGACTACTAAATAGCAGCGGGTCGAGTGACTTACATCTCTCACAAGATTACCGCATTAATTGTATCTGATTTTCATCTCATCAATCTTGCGTAGAATTTCGTCAATGGTTTGATCCAATTCTGCCCCTGCTTTTAGATACTCTTTTGGGAAGGTATCCCGCATTAAATACATCAAGGAAAAATAAACCGGTCTTAGCTTATCCTTCAATTCAGGGTGTTCTTGAAAAAGTTGTGAACAGGAATGAGTTTGGTCTTTTGCCAATAACAACAGAAAGTAGTCGATGGCACCGTCTAAGTGCTGATCAACCAAGTTAAGGCTCAACCATTGTCTAATATGTTTTAAACTTCTGTCAAAATCATCGTTCCATAAGAACACACTTGCGATCGTATGCAGGCTTTCGTCTAGCGCATCTTCTGCCTCAATTTTCTCCGCCAATTCCAATGCCAACGTGCGTTGGATGGCCTGTCGATAATAAAGATATCCCAGGCTATACATCGCACTAGTATGCCCTTTGTCAACTGCTAACTCATAGTAATGCTTGGCTTTATCGTAATCCTTTAGCTCTTCGTCATATAGGCATCCCAAGTTATACATCGCACCAGTATGCCCTTTGTCAACTGCTAACTCATAGTAATGCTTGGCTTTATCGTAATCCTTTAGCTCTTCGTCATATAGGTATCCCAAGTTATACATCGCACCAGTATGCCCTTTCTCCGCTGCTTTATGGAAATGCTTAATACTCTCCCCTATTTCCCCCTCAGCAAAATAATAGGATGCTGTCAGCATGTCTATCTCCGGTTGGGCGCAATCATGGCTTAATGCATCAATAAGGGCTTTAGCGGAGGTCGTATTGTCTTCGTTAAGCAAACGAGCAATTTCGGAAAATGATGAGGACGTATCCAGCTCCAAATGGTTTGCGAAAGGAGATTTGATTTTTTCTAAATGGGATTTGGTTTCCTTAATCAATTCGATTCTTAAGCCGTGATCTTCTGTGATCTGACTTAGGGCTTCAGCCATGTAGTATCCGCCTCTTTCGTGAATTTCGTTACGACGTGCCAGCTTAATGTGGTTTCTGATCTTCTGTTTGACGTCTTCGGGAGTACACCACTCTTCTAAAAATCGGGTTAGCCAGTGAACCTGGGTTCTGTTTTTTTTACGCCCGTAGCGCATCAAATACCAAATATTAAAAAACCGTTCTTGGAGAAAGTAGATATTGTCTTTTTTGTTGATGGGTTTGGCGATTACTAAGCCGGACTTCGCTAGAAACTTTAGCTGGGAGGAGGCCTTTTTGCTGTCCATTCCTCGGCCTTTGAGTTTTTGACTAATCTCTTTGCTGGTGATGCCGTCCCAGTTTAGGGCGATGGCATCAACGATGGCCTGTTGTTGGGTGGGTAAATCGTCCATTCGGTGTTTGTATAAGGGAGTCACTTTGTCCAAAACAAACTCAAGATCGTCGAATACATTTCCGGTGTCGTCGATTAGAATTTCATAGAGTAAAAGCATGGTTCTGGGAACGCCGCCGGTAAGCCGGCGAAGTGTTTCAATCCGCTCTGGATCTTGCGCTACCGCGACATTAATGGTGTTTTTATCGTTTTGGGCTCTATCCAAAGCGGTTAGCAAACGTATCGTTTCCGGCTCGGTAAGTCCTTCCAATCGTTCAATTTTGAAAAACTCATAAAAGGGCTGATCATATTTATAACTCGCTTCCAATGAATGCGCTGTGGCGGCGATGAGCTGGATATGCCGGGTTGTATGAAAAATATCCCTTAGTCTTTTTTGATCAATGTCTGTGAGCTTCTGCAGCATCACACCGAAATTGTCCAATAGAAGAACTAAGCGGGTGTTGTTTTTTATGAGTACTTTGTGTAAAGCATCGAAGCAGATTGACGCATAATCTGGGTCGCCTGAGATTTCGTCCAAGTGTTGACTGGTATTTTCGAAATCGGGATGATCGTCCAAGTATTCGGCGATGTGCTCCCAGAGGCGACATAAGTCGAAGATGCTGTACTGTTCTTCGGGTAATCGGATGGGGAGTAAGTGATCAGCTTCGGTGTTCGCTTCTAGCTCATATTGGATGCGTAACAACAAGGAGGTTTTACCCATGCCTCGTTGTCCTTCGACCAGATAGTGCTGAGGACTGTCTTCAAGATCACATTCCAGAATATCTCGACGTATTTTGTTGAACTCTTTTGTGCGAATGACGAAACCGGAAATGAGTTCGTCTTGGCTCTGATTATCAGGGTTGTAAATGGAACTTAGTTTAGCTGAGGACATTGATAGACCACCACTCCCTTAATAGAATTGAATTAAACCCAAACAGCTTTTCGTTGTCATCCTGGGGGGCGAGGTAACCATCGTATCGCAGGACATTCAGTACATAGTTTTTATCGGCAATTTTATGTTTTTGTTCTAGGTTAAAGTACGCGGGATAACTGATCTCGCCATTCCTAGCGGTCAGGTTAAGGATGTCGATCGCTAGCCTATAATCATTGCCTTTAAATGCTTTGGCTAAACGACTCTTCCAGTGCTGGAAATAGTCAGCATACTCAGATCCAGAGCGAACCAATGCTGCTAGCGCATAATCGACCTCTTCCTTTCCTATTGGGTGCGGTTCTGTTTCAAACTCGTCAAACAGTTTCTCGACAATAATTTGTATGTAATACGGTAGTTTCCAGGTGATCCGCTCTAGCAGGTAATCCACTACCGTTGGTTGAATATCAAAGCTGGCAATGTCTTCTTGCTTTCCTCGGGTCAAGCTCCTGACCAGCTGATGCGCTTCCTCGTGGTCAAGGGGTGGCACATACACTTCTTGTAGATTATTCGGCAGGTCAATATCCCCGATTTTTTGGACCACGTGTTTCAGGCCCGTGGATCCCGTGTAAACAAATTGAATTCTGGATTGGTTATGAAGATCACGCATTTCTCGATGCCGCTGAAGAAACTGTATCCCTTCTCTAGGGTCGTTTTCGTAGATATTGGTTAGCGCGTCTGGAAACTCATCGACTAGTATGATGATGTTCTTACCTTCGTCATCAAGTGCATTAAGAATGTCGTTTACCGATTCGTAGTAGTTAATCTGCTCATCATCACTGAATACTACGCTGCCTGTCAGTTCAATTCTCTTTACTCGACTGATATATCCTTTAAGAGATTTCGACGCATGATTTATAAACCGTTCCAGACCCGAGTAGATTTGCTCATCGTTGATCAGCTCATTGAGAAGCTGTTTAAAAAATTCGTTTTGCGAAGACACGCTTTGGACAATCATATATTTAACAATCTGGTCTTCCTGTGGATTGTTTAGTAGAAATTTTAGAAGCGACGTCTTCCCTATTCTTCTAGGCGCAGATAACAAAAGGTGGTTACCGTCTTTAAGCTTTCTGCGTATTTTTCTAATAACATTCGGGCGCTTTAAGAAACGCTTTGTGCCTTCTGCTGGCGGTCCGATTGTTGATCGTAGTGTGTTATCTGACACTTCTGGTTCTCACAAAATATTTTTTGCCAAGTATATTGACAAAAAAAACATTGTCAACAATTTTAGCAAAATATTTTTTGTTAAAACTACTTATGAACCCTTTTTCCCCATAGCGTGAAGTCCATGGGGCGATGCAAACTTGATAAAGTGAAGACTGAAAAACCAGTTTGTGAAATTAAACTAATGACCGGTGAGGGTGTCTCAATCTTCGTGATCGGTATTTCGCGCTGTAGGCAGTAGCCTCGTTTTGGCGAGCAGTGATTTCGTTGTTAACCCCCTTCTTTTGTTGTCTTCGATAAACCTGACGATAAGGACCTGAAGATAAGGATGGTGTTCTCGAAAACGGTTTTTGTGCTTGACTAAGCGGACTGATCGATAGACAGGTTTCTGATGAATACCTACTTTTCATGATGACTATTTGATGAGTACCTATGACAACTTTCACTCGAAGGCAATTTCTTTCTTTTTCTGCTGCGATGAGTTCAACTCTCGCTTATACCTTGAGTTCGCAACAAGCGCAGGCGCAAGATCAAAACCGATACGGTATTTTGGGCCAAGTGGCACCGGAAATTAGCTTGGACTATTGGATTGATAAAAACGGTGAGCCTACTCAATATTCGGTTAGTGAGCAAAAAGGGAAATGGGTGTTCCTCAAATGTTTTCAAAATTGGTGTCCTGGTTGTCATTCCAGCGGTTTTCCTGCGCTGAAGAAATTCTCTGATGCATTTGCTGACCATCCGGATGTCTCCATTGCGGGAATTCAAACGGTATTTGAAGGATTTAGAAGTAACACCCAGCAAGCCGTGAGGGATTTACAGCTACGGTATGACTTACCCATATCGATGGGGCACGATGCGGGAGACCCGGATGGTAACCATCGGCCTCAGACAATGATGAAGTATCGAACTGGCGGAACGCCTTGGATTATTGTTATTGCCCCGGATCAAACAGTGGTCTTCAATGACTTCCACATCAATGTGGACAACTTGATTAGCTATGTTGCTAAGGAGGTGGGATAAAAATAGGGATATGCGTCTTCGACTCTGTAGCAAATCGAACCTTTCCCCAACTTGGTGAGGTTAACCATGGTTGATCGTTAGCGATCTTTTGGTAATTTGTGTTCTTTGCTACAGATGGTCCGGAATTACAAATAAAGAAATGGACACGGTGAACTAGGTAATAGAAAGCGCTGCAAAAAGAGAAAAAAGTGCTTTAGTATCGAAAGTTAATTCTCCATCGGTGCTTGAACTGGCTATCATGCCCGGATGGGTAAAAATGTCGATTAGAAATACGGTAGAATCCGACCTCCTCGAATTAGACTGTGCGCTTGGGCGACTAACCGGATACGATACCATGACCGAAAAACACTTTATTTCTGCTCAAGATCTATTGGAAGATTCATTTGCTTTGGGCGCCCAAGTCATTGAAAGTGGTTTTCGGCCTAACTTTATTGTGGGGATTTGGCGAGGCGGTGCGCCGGTCGGGATTGCTGTCCAGGAAATGCTGGAATACTGCGGTATTGAAACGGATCATATTAGCTTGCGAACCTCGTTGTATAAATCAATCGGAAAAGCGTCGAAAAAAGTGAGGGTTCATGGGCTAGGTTACTTGGTACGTAATTTGAATGCAGAAGATTCGTTGCTAATCGTTGATGATGTCTATGACTCAGGCCGAAGTATCAAAGCGGTGATAGAGCAGCTCACAAATCGCACTCGACGTAATACCCCCCACGAGATTAAAGTGGCGACCCCGTGGTTTAAGCCCGGCAACAATGCGACAGACCGGGAGCCAGATTTCTATTTGCACACCACAGACCAATGGTTGGTTTTTCCCCACGAAGTTCAGGGGCTAAGTGACGAGGAGTTGACAAAAGATAAGCGGCGAATCTTGGAGATCATTAGCTCGGCAAAAGCAAAAGTCGAGAGCCAAACCTAACAGGCCTTGTTTTATCGTCGTCTCGTGTCGACGTGCTTAACCTCTGGCGGCGCGAATTTTAGCGAGATAGGCTCTGCCAACATCTTGTTGCTGCGCCACAGGGGTTTCGCTTTCCAGTTTGATCCAATTTAGATCCTCTGAGGGGAGTTCGTTGATGAATCGGCTGGGGTCGCATTCAATATGATCGCCGAAACGTTTGCGCTTCGCCGCATAAGAAAGGGTCAGCTTTTGCATTGCCCGGGTGATTCCAACATAAAACAGGCGCCGCTCTTCTTCACAGCTTCCCTCAGTGATGGAAACTCGATGAGGTAAGATATCTTCTTCGACGCCAATGATGTAGACGTTCTTAAATTCCAGCCCTTTTGCGGCATGTAACGTCATTAGGTGAACTAGATCCTGTTCTTCCTCTTCGCCTTGTTTATCAAGAATATCCGTGAGTATCAGTTCATTGATCAGATCTGAAAGAGAGAGATTCTCAGTGGACTTGTTATAGGACTCTTCTATCCACGTAATCAGTAGTCGCACGTTTTCCCATCGCTTTTTTGCGGCATCTACTTCACAAGTTTCGCTCAACCATCGTTCATAGCCAATGCCTTCCAACAACGTTTCGATGGCCCCGATTGGGTTGTTGGCCTCCGCCTGCTGAGTCACATCGACTAATAGACTTGCCAGCTCTTTGAGGGTTTCGCATTGTTTCGCCTTAATGGTGGTGGCGAGCTCAACATCAAAGACAGTGTCAAACAGCCCCTGCTGGGATCGAGTCGCGAGATCCGCAATTTTCTCTAAGCTGGTAGCGCCAATCCCGCGTCTTGGTGTATTGATAATGCGCAAAAAGGCACTGTCGTCGGATGGGTTAGTTAATAATCGCAGATAGGCGAGCACGTCCCTAATTTCTGTCCGTTCGAAAAACGAGTGCCCGCCACTTAGTTTATAGGGAATACGCATTTCCCTTAACTTGATTTCCAGAATTCTTGCCAGATGGTTGCTGCGATAGAGAATGGCGAAATCTTTGTTTTTTGCGTCATGCTGAAATTGCTGTTTCATGATTGAAGAAACCACTTTCTCCGCCTCATGCTCCTCATTCTTCGCTTGGAAGATCTCGATGGGGTCGCCGTATCCAAGCTCACTCCAAAGCGATTTTTCGAACGGTCTTGGGTTGTTTCCTATGAGGTGATTCGCCACTTTTAGGATCCGCCCGAAAGACCGGTAGTTTTGCTCTAGCTTAATCATTTGCAAGTCTGGATAGTCTTCCTTTAGCTGCAGGAGATTCTCCGGCTGAGCACCGCGCCAAGCGTAGATAGACTGGTCGTCATCGCCGACGACGGTCAGTCTGCGGCCGTCTTTTGCTAGCAATTTAATCAGCTGATATTGGACGCCATTGGTGTCTTGGTATTCGTCAACCAACAGGTACTTTATTTTTCGTTGCCATCGCTCCCTGACGTCAGGGTACTCACGAATCAGCTTCACTGGACCGAGAATCAGATCGTCTAAATCAACAGAATTGCAGGCGAGCAAGTAGCGTTGATATTGCTGATAGATGCTGGCAGCCGCTCTGGTAATCGGATCATCGTCTTCCACTATCAAAGTTTCCGGTGTGATGCCAAGATTTTTCCAGCTGGAAATCCGTTGATAAGTGCGTTCAATGAGCTCTCTCCCAGTGGTCAGATCAGTACGCATTAAATCAGCCACGACATTAACGGCGTCTCTAGGATCGATGATACTAAAACCTTTGCGTAACCCCGCGGAGATTGCCTCCGCTTTTAGAATTTTCATTCCCAAGGAGTGAAAAGTCGAGACGGTGAGGCCTTTAATCGATCCTCTGCCCGCAACCGTGTCACTAACACGGTGTTTCATCTCTCTTGCGGCTTTATTGGTGAATGTAACGGCGGTGATATCTGTTGGGCTAACCGCACGTTCTTCCATCAACCAAGCGATTTTTTGCGTGATTACCCGGGTTTTTCCACTGCCCGCTCCAGCAAGGACAAGAAGGGGCGTTCCAGTGTGTTGGGCCGCTTGTTTTTGAGGGGGGTTGAGTTGATTCACAACGCTAAATCGACGTAGTGTAATCGCGCTTCGCCTCAAGGAAAAGCGTTGAAGGTAAAATTCCTAGGGTGCAATCACTTTCTAGGTTGATCTTTGTATATCTATCAACGCTATACAGTTAAATCATTAAGAGACACTTTTACTTGTTAGCGTAATATTTTATGCGGGTTTTGTCGCAAAGAGAAAGTTTCTCCAATTATTTTTTTGGCTAAAATACACTCCTGCGGTTATCGCCGCAGACGCCCTCTCTCATTGGGGCTTATGTGGACACAGATTCATTAGAATACGTTCTGTGTTTTTAGAGTTACGGTGCTTGCTTATCATGTACCAACCAACCTTTACGTTTTGGGATTTTTTGCAATGGTAGATAACACTAACATGGTAGATGACGCTAGCGATGATGATCTGGATTTAGCGTCATTGCCTGATGATGAACTTGTCGAGCAGATGCACGATGATCTTTATGACGGATTAAGAGAAGAAATTATAGAGGGAACCAATATTCTTTTGAGTAGAGGTTGGCCTGCGAGTAAAGTATTGGATGACGCGCTGGTCGAAGGAATGCGGATCGTTGGTATCGATTTCCGAGATGGTATTTTATTTGTGCCCGAAGTATTGATGTCTGCGAATGCCATGAAAGGGGGAATGCTCATCCTTAGGCCGTTGTTAGCCGAAACGGGCGCTCAACCCATTGGTAAAATGGTTATTGGAACCGTTAAAGGTGATATTCACGACATCGGTAAAAACTTGGTCGGAATGATGATGGAAGGTGCGGGCTTCGATGTAATCGATTTGGGTATCGATAATCCTGTTGAAAATTACCTCGAAGCGATTGAAGAGCACAAGCCAGACATTCTCGGTATGTCTGCCCTACTAACTACCACAATGCCTTATATGAAAGTGGTGATTGACACACTTATCGAAAAAGGCATGCGGGACGACTACATCGTTCTGGTTGGTGGAGCCCCGCTGAATGAAGAATTTAGTACAGCGATTGGTGCTGATGCCTATTGTCGGGATGCGGCTGTAGCCGTTGAAACCGCCCAGGCGAAAATGGCAGAAAAACGCGCCGCATAGAGATAGCGCGCGATTCTGAAAAATCCATTTGATTGACCGGTAGAGCTCCGCATTCAACGCCCATGGACGCTGTTTTAGTCATTGCTTGCGGAGCACTTGCCCATGATTTGGTCAGAGTAAAAAACCTGAATCGATGGGATCACATGGAGATTCAATGCCTTCCGGCGGAGCTCCATAATGAGCCTCAGAAAATACCTGAGGCGGTTCGTCTGAAAATTCGCGAAAACAAGGGAAAATATCGGGATATCCTTATTGGTTATTCTGATTGTGGAACAGGGGGGCTGCTTGATGTCGTGATTGAGCAGGAAGGAGTAGAGAGACTGCCCGGAGCTCATTGCTATGAAATGTTCGCAGGTGATATCGGTTTTAGCCAACTGCACGAATCAGAGCCTGGAACCTTCTACCTTACTGACTTCCTTGCCAGACACTTTGATCGCTTAGTGATTAAGGGATTGGGGCTGGACCGTTTTCCCGAACTAAAAGAGGTGTATTTCACCCACTACAAGAAATTGGTTTATCTTGCTCAACTGGACGACGACGAGATTGATCAGAAAGCGAGAGAAGCTGCTGAGTTTCTCAATCTTGAATATCTTCGTATTGATACAGGGGATCGATTCTTGGAATCGGCCCTTTCAGTAAAGATCGGCACTGCTCGGGTAGACTAATCGTAACAACCTATCTTTATGCTTTTTGTGGTCATTCCGACTAAACAGCCTTTCGTTAGCAAGCCCACTATTTAAACGTCTAAACATACCTCTAATTATTATGGCTAAATTAATCACGGTCTATTGGCGCGATATTCCTGCACAAGTAATGGCAAAAGAGCGTCGTGAAACGGCAAAAGTTCAGCTCTCGGAGCGGTTCGCTGATGCCATTGACCGCGCCGCGATGCGGGCGGGCAAAGGTAGTACAGATGCCTATTTGGAAGAGTGGAAAAAAGTTCCTGTTCCTTGTGGTGATGATCTACAGGCGGAGGCAGATGCAGCAGCAGCGAGGCTGGAGCAGGAATATGACAAGGATCGTCTGATGGCTTTGATTCGCAATCTGGGAAATGAGCCCGAAGCTTGATAGTTTTGGACGTATTCAGAAAAGTGGCTGCATTGGAAAACAGGCAAAGTCACCGCGCTGTACTAACGGGCTTATCTGAGCCCACCAGAATTCAGATGCTACTGGCATCAACATTAAACACACAGGCGATTCTTAAGAGTTAAAACATGACAGACACTATCATCAGTTCAGCCACCAAGGAGCTGAAAATTGGTTTCGATCACCCCTTTGTGATTATTGGGGAGCGGATCAATCCGACGGGCCGAAAGATCCTTGCCGAAGAAATGAAACATGGTGACTACAGTCGAGTTGAAAGGGATGCGCTCGCTCAGGTTGCTGCTGGTGCGCACATGTTGGATGTCAATGCAGGTATCCCTTTGGCAGACGAGCCGCGAATTCTGGCAGAGGCCATTAAGCTGGTTCAATCGATTACTGATGTGCCATTATCCATTGACTCTTCGATCGTGGCAGCATTGGAAGCGGGCCTTGAGGTTTACCAAGGAAAGCCGCTGCTAAATTCGGTAACCGGGGAAGATGAACGGTTAGAGATGGTATTGCCATTGGTTAAAAAATATGGTGCAGCGGTTGTTGCGATCTCGAATGATGAGGCGGGTATTTCTGAAAATCCTGATGAGCGTTTCGATGTTGCTAAAAAGATCGTGGAACGGGCAGCAGATTACGGTATTCATTATAGTGATATCGTGGTTGACCCGTTAGTTATGCCGGTGGGCGCTGTGAATAGTGCGGGGAGACAAGTGGTTCATCTAGTGAAGCGGTTGCGGGAAGAGTTAAAAGTTAACACGACCTGTGGTGCGTCCAATTTCAGTTTCGGCATTCCTAATCGAAAAGGAATGGATGCTCACTTTTTGAGTATGGCCATAGGTGCTGGCATGACGTCAGCGATTACTAATCCGTTACACGAAGAAGTCATGCAGGGCGTAATGGCTGCTGATGTGGCGATGGGGCATGATGTTAACTGTGTTCGCTGGTTGAAAAAGTATCGCCAACCGGTTGAGGAAGGAGCGAGTGCGCGGGCTGGTGGTAGAAGCGGTGGAAGGCGTCGCAGAGGGTAGCGCGTTAATACCGTCGTTGCAGATTAGTCTGGTGTTAAACAACAAAAACGGGTAAACAACATGTCCAATGAATCAGTGCTCACCGGTGGATGCCTTTGCGGAGGGGTTCAATATAAGTTAAGCGGCGAACTACGCAGCGTTGTTAATTGTTTTTGTACCCAGTGTCAAAAGACATCTGGTCATCACGTTGCCGCGACAAGAGCGAGTTTGGAGAATTTTGAGCTTACGAATCAGGATACATTGAAATGGTTTAGCTCCTCTGCAGGGGCTCGACGTGGATTTTGTTCAAATTGTGGCGGGAATTTATTTTGGCAACCGATTGGTGCTGGAACGATCAGTGTTATGGCAGGCACGATTGACAAACCAACCAATCTTGTCACCATCGATAATATTTTTGTTGAAGATAAGAGCGACTACCATGATCTACCTGTGATCGGTTCATTTGCTGCCTCCTAATTAGTTGAGCCGATCTCTATCCCACCGGATCTCGATTGGTTTTGTTTCAGCGGAGCTGGTGATTGATGTACACAGTCTGCCTTAACCTTGGGCCACACAACACACTATTTTCAAGATAACTGTATGAATGCCTCCTCAGAAAGCACCCAAGCAGAATCCGTTCAGGTTGTTTTTACACCATCCGGTAAAAGAGGGCAGATAGCCGCTGGAAAGTCAGTTCTGGATGCCGCTCAACAGCTAGGTGTTGATTTGGACACTGTTTGTGGTGGGCGTGGCATTTGTGATCGTTGCCAAATTGATCAAAGTGTCGGAGAGTTTTCGAAGTTTGGCATTCACTCAAGGGCAGAGCATCTTTCTCCACTCAGCAGCAGCGAGCAAGACTTTTTTGAAGAAGGAACTCCCGTAAACCGACGGCTTGGTTGTCAAGCGAAGTTGTTGGGCGATGTGGTTATTGATGTGCCACCCGAAAGCCAGGCTCATCGACAGGTAATACGTAAAAGACTGGATGTTCACAACATCAACGTCAATCCGGCGATTCGATTATATTATGTTGAAGTGCCAGAGCCCAACATGCATGACCCTAGTGGAGATCTGGAGCGTATGTTGGAGGCGTTAGAGTTTGAATGGGGCTTGACGGATGTGGCTTATGATTTTCAGATTCTGGGCAATTTACAAACGGTTCTTCGCAAAGGGGATTGGAAGGTTACTGTGGCCGTTCACCATGGACGAAAAGTCATCGCTGTTTGGCCGGGGCTTAAAACCGAGGTATATGGTCTGGCGGTGGATGTTGGATCGACGACTATCGCGGCTCATCTATGCAATCTGGTAAGTGGTGAGGTTGCTGCTTCTTCCGGAAGAATGAATCCACAAATCCGATTCGGCGAAGATCTCATGAGTCGCGTCTCCTATGCCATGATGAATCCTGGTGGGGAAGTGGATATGACCAAGGCTGTGCGTGAGGCATTGCAGGGACTGGTTGATGTTCTGATAGAAGAATCGGGCATCGCCCCTGATGAACTGGTTGATATGACACTGGTCGGCAATCCAGTCATGCATCATCTTTTGCTTGGCATTAACCCCGTTGAATTAGGAGGAGCCCCTTTTGCGCTAGCCACTGACCGAGCGGTGAATATCAAAGCAGTGGATCTTGAGTTGACGGCGAATCCGGGTTGTTGTGTTTATCTGTTACCTTGCATCGCAGGACACGTCGGTGCCGATGCGGCGGCTGCTACGCTGTCTGAAGCACCCTATGAGCGAGAGGAGTTGACCCTATTGGTTGATGTGGGTACCAATGCAGAAATCGTCTTGGGCAGTAAAAAAAAGATGGTTGCTGCTTCAAGCCCCACTGGCCCCGCGTTTGAAGGTGCACAAATCAGTGGTGGCCAGCGGGCAGCTCCGGGCGCGATAGAGCGAGTTAGAATAGATAAAGAGACGCTGGAGCCGAGGTTTAAGATTATTGGCTGTGATCTTTGGTCCAATGAAGGGGGATTTGCTGAAGAGATAAAAGACAGCGGTATTACAGGTATCTGCGGATCGGGAATTATTGAGGTGATCGCGGAAATGTATCTTTCTGGGCTAATCAAGAACGACGGTGTCATCGACGGTGGCTATGCTGAAAAAACAAATCGCATCGTGGCAGACAAAAAAACGTGGAGTTATTTGCTCTATGATGAAGGTCAGGTTCGAATACTCATTACCCAAAATGACGTCAGGGCAATTCAATTAGCTAAAGCTGCGCTTTACGCAGGTTCTCGGTTGCTAATGGACAAGCTTAAAGTAGAAACCGTTGACCGGGTTCGACTGGCAGGTGCTTTTGGTGCACATATTGATGTGAAATACGCCATGGTTCTGGGTATGATTCCGGACTGTGAACTTGAACACGTCACCTCTGCAGGGAACGCTGCGGGGACCGGGGCGACAATCACATTGCTTGATGTCGAAGCGCGACATGAAATTGAAGATGTGGTAAACCGAATTCAAAAGGTTGAAACCGCTGTGGAACCGAAGTTTCAGGATCATTTCGTAGAAGCATTGGCCATTCCACACAAAACAGCTGATTTCGTTAATCTTAAAAAAGAAGTGGATTTACCGATAGTGACTGAAAGTAGCAGCGATGGTAAGGGGCGTAGACGGCGCAAACGGGGATAAGATCGCCCACATCGTTATTTTTTGTCTTGGACCGGCCGTGGAACAAAAATCGCCAACCATTAAAGTTACTGATCAGAAATGGATATAGTCCGAGCTATTGCTGATGATGCCAAGCCTATCCAGTGCTGTGTTGCGGCGGCCTATGAACACTATATCGAACGCATGGGGAAAGTCCCGGGCCCGATGCTAGAAGACTACCCACTTCGTATTAGGGAAAACGAAGTTTATGTAATGAGGGGAGGTAGTACGGTTGTTGCTGTACTCGTATTAATACTAGAGCCAGATCATTTTCTCTTGGACAATATTGCGGTTCACCCCAGTCAGCAAGGTAAGGGGTTGGGTAATAAAGTCATGACATTCGCTGAGAACCGAGCATTGGAAACAGGTTATTCCGCCGTCGATTTGTATACACATGAAGTCATGACAGAGAACTTCGCGATGTATAAAAAACGGGGTTATGTAGAGACTGAGCGAGCCACGGTGAAAGGCTATGACCGTATTTACATGAGAAAACTCATCTCCACAGAGCGAATAGAAAAATCACCTCCAATTTCCTAGAAAGGCCACTTTTCAACGCTATAAAACCCGGTTAGAGCGCGAACCAGTATTTGCTGATCCTCGGCACCCGCGAGTTCTCTGATTGAATGCATACCTAGCTGGGGAACGCCAATGTCGATGGTTCTGACGCCAAGTCGAGTTGCTGTGATTGGTCCGATGGTCGAACCACACCCCATGTCGGACCGAACCACCACAACTTGATAAGGCAGGTTGTGAGTTTGGCAGATATGTTTGAACATCGCTTCGGTTTCACTGTTTGTCGCGTAGCGCTGGTTGCTATTGAGTTTGATTACCGGACCATTATTAATCAAAGGTTGATGCTCAGGCTCATGGAGGTCAGCATAGTTCGGGTGAACACCGTGCGCATTATCTGCTGAGATCATCATCGAATGGCTGATCGCTCTTTGCGTGTTTTCCTCCCCTGCACATAGGCGATGAATAATAGACAAAAGGAAAGGTCCTTCTGCGCCACTTGTGGACGAACTTCCGACCTCTTCATGGTCATTGAGAACTAGGATTTGATTAGTGTTGTCACTGGAATTAATGATGGCTTCCACACCACCATGGCAGCTAAGTAGATTATCCAGCCTCGCTGAAGCGATAAACTCTTCATGCAGCCCTACCAGCGCAGCAGCCTGACAATCATAGAGCGACATCTCAAAAGACAGTATTTCATCCACATCAAGTCCGGGTTGCTCTTTGAGAAGCTGTGCTCTTAAAAGGCCGTCAAAAGAGGGGTTGTCGCCATCGCATCGGCACAACACAGCAGGGAGATGCTTTTGTTTGTTAATGCTCTTTTCCTCATTCGCTTTACGGTCTAAGTGAATGGCCAGATTCGGAATGAAGGCAATGGGGTGATCGAAATTAACCAGATAATTTTCAATATTTCCGCTCTGGGTCCTTACGGTAATTCGTCCGGCTAGGCCCAAGTCGCGATCAAACCACGGGCCTAAAAGGGCTCCACCATAGACCTCAAGGGCCAGTTTCGCATAGCCATTGTTGACAGTAATGGCATTGGGTTTGACCTTTAGGCACGGGCTGTCGGTATGGGCTCCAACCAGCCTGAATCCAGTTTCTTCTGGTGGGGTGCTTATCTTAAAAGCAATTAGCGAGGAATCGTTTCGGGTGACGTAGTATTTTCCTGAATTAAGCCTGGAACTTGCCCAGCTTTGAGATTCCAACAGCTCCGTGAATCCCGCGGTCTCCAGACGAGAGCGAATATTAGCAACTGCATGAAATGGGGTCGGTGAACGAGATAGAAAACGTAAAAGGCGATCGTTAGAGCTGGACATGTGATGCTTTAATTTAGGTGGGCAGATAAGGTATGTGATGATATCCCATTGTTTCGAATACCAAAGAAGTTGGTGTTTCTGACTTTTTTGTTAACAGTTTAGTTGCCAATATTTGCCTGGAGTTTGGCCATCTAATTCTATCGCAGTTAATTTGCCTCCCCAAACACAACCGCTGTCGAGACCAACGACGTTATTTTCCTGAAAGAACCCCAGCGTCGACCAATGACCGAAGATAATTTTCCATTTACGGCATTTCATTGAAGGGTGACGAAACCATGGAAGATGTGTTTTGGGTGCGCTATCCATTGACCCCTTTTGAGCGAAATCGAGGTTATGGTCAAGGTCACAATAGCGCATGCGAGTTAGTGTATTGGTGATGAACCGCAGCCTGTCCCAACCAGAGAGCGTTTCGTCCCACTTTGTGGGGTTCTTGCCATACATGTGTTCGAAGAAGGTGGAATACTCAGGTGAGCGCAGAACTGTTTCGACCTCCGCTGCACGTTTTTTGAGTTGTTTGAAGCCCCAGCTAGGGTAAACGCCGGCGTGAACCACTAACGCACCCACACTATGGTCGGTATGTAATAGCGGAAGATGCCTTAGCCAATAAAGTAGTTCATCTCGGTCCGGCGATTCCAAAATAGGCTGAAGTGTGTCTCCGGATCGTAGACTCCGCTTACCGGCAGCGACGGCGAGAAGATGTAGGTCATGATTGCCCAGTATGCAAACCGCACTCGAACCCAATTGTTTTAATAAGTGCAGTGTACGGAGCGAATCGGGACCCCGGTTGACCAAATCTCCTGCCAACCAAATCTGATCTTCAGCAGGGTCAAACCGAATTTTATCCAGCAGCGATTCCAATGGCTGCGCACAGCCTTGGAGGTCACCTATTGCGTAGATTGACACGACACAACATCAAGTGTCGCTGCCGAGCAGTTCATCTAACAGCTCGTCTTCTGAAACGTCTTCTTCTACTTTGGGTGGATTGCCATTGTGAATTTGGCTCAGACGCTGGTGGCGATATCCTTCACGAATAAAAAGGTATTTGTCAGGTTGAAGATCCAGTATGTCGTCTGCGCCGAGAAAGCCTGAACGTTGGGAGACAAGTCGGAGACCTCTCAGATAGGCGCTTTCAGGGGATTCAATAAAGGATATCGCGTCGCCGTACTTGAATTCAGAAAGTAGACCAGTCGTATCTCTTAGGTTTGAAGGGCCGAAAAAGGGCAAAACAAGATAAGGCCCCGCCGGTACTCCCCAGACAGCAAGGGTTTGCCCAAAATCTTCCTTATTTCTTGGCAGGTTCATGTATTTGGCAACATCGTTGAGCCCAAAAAAACCAAATGTTGTGTTAATCACAAAACGTCCGGTATCTCGGCCGGCTTGAGCCAGATTTCCTTGCAATAAGTCATTTACAATATTGATCGGTTCTCGCAAGTTTGAGAAGAAATTTCTGACACCGTTACGAATAGGTTGAGGAATCACCTTCTTGTAGGTTTTGGCAACAGGCTTTAGGACGTATCTATCTGCTTTGAGGTTGAACTTCAGAACAGAGCGGTTCATTTTTTCCAGCGGGTCCCTATCACTGATTAAAGCAGCGTCAGATTGGCTTATTCCATTGCTGTTTATCCCGCCTTCCTTGGAAGAGGTGGACGCACATCCAGATAGAAGAACAGATACCAAGAAAAACAACGCTAAAAACCTTAATCGTTGCATCGTCGTCATTGTGTGGCTCCTTAGGTAACGTTTTGTAAGATGAAGGTACTTTCATATTGTATTGGTATTTGTAACCAAAAGCTTGGTTTTGTTCCATTGAACTTGGTTTGTATTCGAGAATAATAGCTGATCTTATTGATATTATTCATGTAATTGTTCCTTCAATTGCTCGCTGATTACTCAAATTTTCTTGCTTCCCAGTACGTAAAACGGTACTCTTGGCAAAAAAAATGATGGCGACAGTGTCACGATAGAAATGGCCTCCAAGCCTTAGTACCCGAAGGCGATGATTCGCAAGCTCAGTCGAGAATTCAAGCTAGTACGAATTCGATGACCAAAGCCGGTCTGCCACAAGGTACTTCACAGTGACTAAAGTTAACTGCCGATAAAAATGATAAGCAAATTTTGTTTTCCACGACCCTGAATCACATTAAACGATTTGCAATACAGCAGATTTTTTTTCTGTTTTTTGTCGGTTCTCCCACGGTATTGCTAGCGGCGACCTTCGGGAATGTGGACGAGATTGAAATCACAGGTAACAACAAAACCCAAGCCACTACTATCCTGCAGGAATTGTTATTTGAATCGGGAGATACGCTGACCGAGCAACTGGTGTTGGATTCGGCGCAGGCTGTCAAAAACATGGGGCTTTTTAAGGCGGTTGAGCTGTTACCAGTGAGACGTGATGGAAAACTGGTGGTTAACATATCAGTGGAGGAGAAGCGATTTACATTCGCGTTGCCAAAACTGGGTCGCAGTGGTGACGGGGACATTACAACGGGGATTGTGTGGCGTTCAGATAATCTGTTTGGTTTGAATCAACGTTCCAAACTCACGGTGGCCTATAAGAAGTTTAAGGACACCCAAGAAAAAGATGAAACGGAAGCAAAGTGGGAGTATCACTACCCTCGCATCTCTGGCACCCCTTATTCTTTCAAGCTGAATGTGGGAAGAGAACAAACCAGTTTGGAAGAAACCATCGACGGACAGAGTGGGAATTACGAAAGAACTCGGGTTTATGTGGAGCCTTTCATTGGTCGTTGGCTAAAACGTGACGGAGCAAGCAAAGGAGTTCAGGTTCGTGGAGGGTTGCTTTGGCAGAAGTATGAGCATGAATTCGTTTCCGGTACTGCTGATCTATTTCCGGACCCAACAGTAAAAGCGCTGGTTGCGGCAATAGATGGTGATTTTGTGGACGATATGCTGCTGAGTCGTTCAGGACATCACTATGGGTATGAACTGACTTATGCCGGCAGTGAAACCGGCTCCACAGTGGATTTGCTTAAGCAGATGTTGTTTTATCGTAAGTACATCCCATTACCAAAAACTAACCATTCCAATATTAACTTACAGGCTAGGATAGGCCATACCACTAATTCAATACTCGGCCCACCGCAATTCAACATCGCCGGCAGTCGCTCGTTGCGAGGCTATGAAAGAGATCATGTGGAGGGCAATAGTTTTCTACTACTGAATGCAGAATGGTTGCGACCAATTTTTAAAAAAGAAACCTTGCGAGGAGCGCTAATAATGGATGTCGGAGACGCGTGGAGTTCCGGCGATGATGTGAAATTGTCAGAGTTAAAATATTCGGCGGGTTTTGGTTTACGATGGAAGCTGAAGCGGTATGTGAAAACAGATATTCGGCTTGATGTGGCCCATGGTTTTTCCGAGGGTGGGACGACCAAGGTCTATCTCGGGACCAATGCCACTTTCTAATGTTCTATCGCATATGGTGAATTTCGACGTAGTTCAGGATAACCTATTCGTTGGTTCATGCCCAAAAACGCTTGAAGATATCGATGTTCTGAGTCAGGCGGGTATTTCAGCGGTACTCAATTTGCAAACGGACGCCGACTTCGTGGTGCAAGGGATCAATTGGGAAGATCTTCTTGAAAGATACCACCAGCGATCAATTCACATTGAACGTATCCAGATTGTCGATTTCGACGAAACAGACTTTATCGATTTACTACCCGAGGCAACGCAGGTGGTGTCAAATCTTATCGCTCAGGGGCACACGGTTTATGTGCACTGCACGGCGGGCAGTGAGAGGTCGCCGGGAATTGTTACCAGCTATCTGGCTTGGTATCAGGGGATGAGTATGGTGGAAGCGCTGGGTTTTGTTAAAGCTTCCCGAAAATGCACGCCCTATGAAGAAGCATTAGCCACGGCAGACGCATTGTATCGCGATAAACTATCGTAAGATGGAGCTCCCAGCGCTCACTGACGGAAAGATTCTTTCGCGATATAAGCGATTTCTGGCAGATGTAGAGTTAGCGACTGGAGAGATTGTGACCGCTCATTGTCCGAACACGGGAGCAATGACCAGTTGCTGGGGGCCTGGTGCTGCGGTCCAATTAAGCGCCAGTACAAATCCCAAGCGTAAACTTAACTGGACCTTGGAAAGGGTTGACATGGGGCAAGGCTGGATAGGTGTCAATACCAATCGAGTTAATCATTTCATTGGTAGTTTCATTCAAAATGAGAAAATTGAGCTTTTAACCAACTACTCCAATTTAAAAACCGAACCGGTTTATCTTGCCGAGGGGTTCGATCATTCCCGTTTCGATTTTCTACTGAGTGCCCAAGGTCGTCGGGACTGTTATGTTGAGGTGAAAAACGCGACGTTATTGAAAGATGGTTTGATTCAATTTCCAGATGCTGTAACGACAAGAGGAAAAAAACACTTGGCGTTGTTAGCACATGCGGTTAAGCAAGGCCATCGAAGTGTCATGCTGTTTGCAGTGAGTCGACCCGAAGGCAAAGAATTTAAAATTGCCAGGGATATTGATCCGAATTATTACCAAAGCTTGTTAGAAGCCCGGAAAAGTGGTGTGGAAGTTGCGGCTATACGATTATTTCACACTGAAACGGGCGTTGAAGTGAAAGAGTTACTTCCTATTAGCTTTGACTAATCACGACAGGTTGGTTTCCTCCGGCTTTCGCATATCTACTCCGCTTAAAAATGGCCTCTTTCGATATTCTCCCTCTTTACGACGGTCATTTTCAGACTAGTAGGCTTCAGGTCCACGATTTTCAACTCTAACGCTTTCGGGTTTACGGCGTCGTAGGATAAATACGATGCCGCCTATAATGCCCTGAGCCAAAAGCATGGCCAACGCGACCCAGGCAAACGCGATGGCCGATTCCGCCATGACGCCATATAAAGCAAAGAAAAAAACGAAGATCGCTTCACGTACCCCAACCCCATTAATGGAAACGGGAAGCAGCATGATCAATGTCGCTAAAGGGATAATAATGAACATCCCCGCCCAAGGGATATCAATGCCCAGAGCATAGGTGACGATAATAAAATGGATGATGACATTTAGCTGTAGTAAGTACGACAAAAATAATGCACGAATCAGGACATCGCCCCTTCCACGAAACAGGACCAAGCCACTGGTCAGCTTTCTGACGATACGCTGAGGTATGCTTAAGAAACTAATCTTAAGGTTTAGAAACCAGTCAAGAAGCCCTACCCCAGAACCAAAAACCATCCACATAAAAATTAGCATAGCCACGAGAATACTGCCGAGATAGAACACCAACCCAGGCACCGCATCTCGTACTTCCTCTGCCAAAATAGCCGCGATAAAGCCATAGCAAACCAGCGCAAACATCCCAAAGCATCGGTCAATGAGGATGATGGAAAACGACTGACTCTTGTTGCCACCAATTTTCCAGATGTCATACATTCGATAGGCATCTCCCCCAATGGTGGACGGCAGCAGGTTATTGAACAGCATTGCGATGGTAAATGATTCGAGCAAATAGGAGAGTGGCGCGTGAATATTTTGTGCTCTTAGCAGCAATCGCCATCTAAGGGCAATCACCAGATACCCTATATAAAACATGCAAAAAGCCACAACCAGATAAGTCGCATTCGCCGTTTTTACCGTCATCCATATTCGGTCAAAATCGGCGCCCCGTAAGAGCCAGATGATGAGTCCAGCGGATAGTAGGGCCTTTCCGATAATTAACAGGTTATTTTTGAAATTGTTCTTTTTCAACGTATGCTTTCTTAATTGATTACCAAGGATTTCTTAGTTCTGAGACCGCTTCTATTTGTCGTCGTCTGATGGCTGTGGCATAAAGTTTAATTCGGACTATTCTAAGGAACCCCTATAAAAGTTATGGTCGGTCGCCTTGAGCGAGAAATGAACGGCTTTTACGTTGCGAATCTTCGCAATAGAACGACTATTACGCGGGATTAGTGCCTCAAATCCGGTCATTTTTCATCTCAATTCGACTCGTCCAAGCCTTTCAGAGACGCCCTAAAACTAATGGGGCTGACACATCTTCGATGATTGTACTTAGAGTCAATCCCCAAGGATACCAAGGAATACCCATATTGTCCGTTAGCTTACATACTACCACCGTGATGCTCTGCTCGGTAGCACCCAAAATGGTATCCAAATGATAATGCGGGAGCGCTGAAATAGCATAGTTTTCACATGTTTCCGAGAAAATAGGTATTGCGCTGTGATGGAGGGCTTGATGGACTCGGAGACTGTTTTGAAATGGAAAAAATGTCAATGGTGGTTATAAGACAAATAGGCGGCTAATTCTGAGATTGGGGGGCGAGAAGCATTGCGCATCAGTTTTTCATATAGGCAGGGATACCCGCTGGTCGATAGTCCTGTATGGGGGAGTAGAAAAAAGTATAATCCTGCGTATTAGTGGGCTTTTGGGCCAAAATAACCTTTCAATCTGAATACTGACATGACTCAACTAATTCGCGTACACGAAACCGGCGGTGCAGAGGTAATGAAATGGGAGTCTGCGGTGCTGACTGACCCGGGACCTGGTGAGGTGCAAGTTGCTCACACGGCGATTGGACTAAATTTTATCGACGTTTACTTTCGTACCGGCGTGTATCCAGCACCACTGCCATTTACGCCGGGACTGGAAGCTGCAGGGATTGTAGAAAACATCGGAGACGGCGTGGAGGGCTTAGAAATAGGGGATCGTGTGGCCTATGCCGCAACGCCATTGGGTGCCTATGCGGAATCGAGAAACATTGAAGCAGTTAAACTGGTGAAAATTCCAGACGGTGTTGAAGACAGCACAGCAGCGGCAATGATGTTGAAAGGGATGACCGCACAGTATCTTCTAAGAAGCACATTTAGAGTAAAGTCAGGAGACACTATCCTGTTTCATGCCGCGGCGGGTGGCGTTGGGCTCATTGCGTGTCAATGGGCGAAGCATCTCGGTGCTACTGTGATAGGAACGGTGGGATCAGAAGAAAAAGCGGCGCTTGCACGACAAAATGGATGTGATTATCCGATTATCTATACCGAAGAAAACTTTGTGGAAAGAGTTCGGGAGATTACCGATGGTAAAGGGGTTCCCGTGGTCTATGATTCCGTGGGCCAATCTACTTTTATGTCCTCATTGGACTGTTTACAACCACGAGGATCCATGGTGTTATTCGGCCAGTCATCGGGTAAGGTTGAACCCTTTGATCTTTCTATATTAAGTGCCAAAGGGTCGTTGTTTTTAACCCGGCCTACCTTGTTCAATTATACCGCCACAAGGTCTGAGTTAGAGTCTTCAGCGAATGAGCTTTTTGATGTCGTGGCGTCGGGCGCAGTCAGTGTTTCTGTGAATCAGGAGTATGCATTGTCAAATGCAATCGGTGCGCATAATGACTTGGAGAATCGAAAAACCACCGGATCATCTGTGTTAATACCTTAGGAAATCACTAAACTTGATTCTTCCGGATTTCTCCTGATATTCGAGGATTCGTATTTTTAAGAGGTTGTTTTAGGTGTTTTTGTCGTTGCTAGGAGTGATGATGAAGTAACAGGAAGGGAAAGCCTGAGAATAAGACCTAAGCCATGGTCGCTTGACCATTGCTTAGGTTAGTTCCGGATAAAGTCAGATAGCGGGTTAGGACGATGCTGCTATTTTCCGTTTTTATCGAAAGATCTTCTCACCTAATTGATCAATCGTGGTCCGGCTTTTGCTCAAGATGAGCTCTATGGCCCCTTCTTTACCCGAAGAGCTATCAGCTCGAATAAAGTGGTGTTGTTTAGTTTCTCCATCTATCTCTTTTTCAATAATAGCTTCCGTGGACCAGCCACCTTTGGCACTTTGTGGGCAGGGGGTAATACGGAAGCCACTGTATTCCACAGTGGCTTCAGGGGTCGGGTTGACATTCGATGGTGAGCCCGTAAATAGTGATTTAATCAGTTTAAGCATTGTTACTTTCTCTACTTGTCGGAGACATTAGACATTGGTGACGCACTAAAGGTATCACTCTTCCAGTGATGCGATTCGATTATAGGCGTGTAATGCCGCAATTTTATAAGCTTCTGCGAGGGTCGGATAATTGAACGCATTTTCTAAGAAATAATCAAGAGTGCCTTTCAAGGTGAGTACGGCTTGGCCAATGTGGATCAATTCAGTGGCCCCTTCGCCCACGATGTGGACACCCAATAATCGACGACTCTTCACGGAAAACACCATTTTCATTAACCCCGATTGTAGCCCCATCACCTTTCCTCTGGACGTTTCCCGTAGCGGAACAATGCCGATTTCATAGGGAATTTTCCGCTTTATTGCCTCCTCTTCACTCATTCCCACAGTGGACATTTCTGGTACGGCATAGATTCCGAAAGGAAAGAATTCAGGTGTTTTGTGGCAGGGTTGATCTAAAGCATTGAGTACCGCAATACGGCCCTGTTCTAGAGAAGTGG
Organism: Gammaproteobacteria bacterium; assembly: GCA_012103395.1. Taxonomy (GTDB): domain Bacteria; phylum Pseudomonadota; class Gammaproteobacteria; order Arenicellales; family Poriferihabitantaceae; genus WLWV01. Next base: position 12,065 of record WLWV01000006.1, on the reverse strand, counting down.
ATGCCAGACTTGGAAAACCGACGACATCACCTGCTGCGTAAATGTGTGGGATGGAGGTTTGGAATTGATCATTGACACTGAGGCGGCCGCGGTGATCGACTTCAAGACCAATTTTTTTCAGCCCCATGTTGTCGGTGGCCCCCACACGACCCGCCGCGAATAACACCATGTCAGCGGCAATCGCTCGATTGCTTTCTAGTCTCACAACGCATGATTTGTCTTTTCTACATTCAATTTTTGATACTTTTTGTCCAAACTGAAGACGGAGCCCATCGTCCATAATGTCATGGCGAAAATGCATCAACACTTCCTGATCCATAAAATCGAGCATCGTTTCTCTGGGCTCAATTAGGGTGACGTTAATGTCCAAGGTTTTGAAGATGGTGGCATATTCCACCCCAACAACTCCAGCGCCAATCACAATGAGCGAACGAGGAAGCTTTTTCATGCGCGTGACTTCGTCACTGTCAATAATGGTCTCCCCATTAAAGGGGACGTAGTCAGGACGATACGTGCGAGTTCCTACTGCGATGATAAATTTTGCGGCGGTGACCGGAATAAGGTGTCCATCGGTAGTGTTGATCTCGATGGTCTTGTCATCGATAAAACGACCGAAGCCTTGAAAAATATCGACGCCATTTTTGAGTAAATGATCTTCTAGGATATCCACTTCACTTTGCAGGGTTAGGTGTAATCGCTCCATCAGATCTTCCGCTTTTATATCATCCTTAACGCGATAGGAGCGTCCATAGAAACCACGTTCCCGCCACCCAGTGAGATTCAGTACGGTTTCTCTTAGGGTCTTGCTTGGGATGGTGCCAGTATGAACACAAACCCCGCCTATCTGTGGCATTCCATCAATAATGGCCACACTTTTGCCAAGTTTGGCGGCCTGAATAGCAGCAGTCTTACCTGCCGGTCCGCTACCAATAATGATTACATCATATTCTTGCATGGAGTCTGCTCTTGTGTTGGGCTGCTAATGGTCGTGGCGGAGTTGTCGCCACAATAATTGTGTATGGTCGAGTGTTAACACTAATCCCTAGCTCTGACAGGGTATGTCAGGATAGTTCGCTGACCTCGTTCCTTCCAGAGGCTGATTATTTTGGGCATGATAGGTAAAGACTAGGGATGTTTTTATTTTGTCTGTTTGGTTTTTGCCCGCAGCATGGAATGTACCGCTGTGGAAAAAGAGAGTATCTCCCTGGGAGAGGTTAGCTGAAATAGCGCTTTCAATAAGCGCCCGATTCTGCGGTAAATCCTGTCGCAAGAAGAAGGCAGCATCGTATCGCCCTCTTTCTAGTGTCTCCAGATGGCTGCCGGGGATTAGCTGCAGACCACCATTTTTGCTATTTTCATCGTTCAGCGCCAACCAAACACTCACAAGCTCTGGTCGATCAAATAGCCAGTAGCGAGCATCTTGGTGCCACGATGTTGAGCTGCTGAACCCGGGGTGCTTGGTCATGATGCAGTTGTGATGATTCTGCGACAACTCAATGTGGTCGGTCTGGAGTAGTTGTCTAACCCGGCCTGCAATCGTTTCGGAGGTTGACCAGCTTCGAAATACGCGGTCCCGGGTATAAGCATGCAATAAACGTCTCGGGGTGTTACCACCTAATGAGGCACGTTCCGCTGGCGAGCCTGGATACTGAACGTCGGTTTCGAACTCTACGGGAGCAAGCGGTGGATTAATGGAGGAGCGGACCACGCTTAACATGTCTTCACAGGTGTCCCGAGTAGCGAGTTTTCTCTCAATCAGAAAACCCTGTTGGTGAAACGATTGGATTTGTTCAGAGGTAAGGGTCATTGTCCCACGTATCAGTGTCAAGAGGGTAAGTTGGTACCACCGGCATCTGGAAATCCAAGATTTCGCAGAATCTGGATAGTGTTTATAAGCATATTACAGGTATAGCTCGCATTCAATAAGTGTATTCTCAATAGAAGCGCTATCTCCCTGTCAAATAAGAAAAAAATTTAATTTTGTTGCATAATTTACGGTATGATAGCAAGCCATCTCTGCCATTTTGAACGGCAATTGATCTGAGAATCAATCCTGAATGGCCCGGCTAGAGGTTATTGAATAAAATATGAAGAGGGGACGTAAAGTGAGCCTGTACTTGAGATTCGTCGTATTAATTTTCGTTTTGGTTCTGTCTGGTTGTGCAACTCGATCACTAGATCCATATGCCGAGTTTGCCGAGGCCGGCCAGCAGTACGCAAAAAGCCTCTATGATGTTTTTATCGTGGCTCAGGAAACCGCAATCGATAAAAATTCAGCTGAATTGATTGATCAGAATAATTTTGCTGATCGTGGAGGTAGTGGCTTTAACCAACAGGAGCTGGACAGGCTGGAGCAAATTCGAAAGATCGATGTTCGACGAATACAGGCATTCAGCGCTATGCGACAGCATGTCTCTGCGCTGTCAAAATATTTCACCCAACTAAGTGAACTCGTTAGCACCCAAGAAGTTTCCCAAACTTCCGCTGCGCTTGCGGCCACCGCCAAAAATATTAGCGCCCTTTCCCAAAAATTGGGAACAGCGGGCGTCTTTGAGCTGAGTGAGGCCAATAAGCAGAAAATTTCGTCATTCACCCAATATGCTATCGGCTCCAGACAGCGGGCAACACTTAAGAAACGTATCCAACGCGATCAGCCGATTATTCAGATGGCATTAAACACCCATGAAGAGTTGCTCGGTGTCATTGCAGATGATCTCACCCATGACATCAATATTCTTTCTGATCGTCAAAACCAGTTATTAATTGAAGGTCCATTTTTGGCCTCAACGCCATTGATGAAAAGTCCAGAAAAAGCCGTCCAGTGGATGGAGGATCGTCGTCGGTTGCTAACCGCAGAATCTTCAGTCTTGGAGTTAGCCCATGCCAGTAGAGCCGCTGCAGGTTCGCTGGGTGGGTTGCTAAAAGACATGGTAAAAAATGAGAAAAACTTGCTGAAACAAATTGAACTGTTTAAAGCAGAGCTTGACGCTATACAAGCAGTGATTAAAGCATTCAAATAAGGGGGAGATAAGACGATGACACCCAATCAGATGATTAAATATCTGCAGTCGCTGCAGCGTAAGTTGGGCTCAAGCCAAGTAAGAAACTTTTTCGAGAGCCAGCCGCCGAGAATCAGAAATGAATATTCATTGTTGCGGTCAGATGTGTCTCAGTTACTAGGTATTCTCACTGTACAGCGACTTGAGTCCGTGGGCGAACGGTTGACTGCACATTCAGAAGAAATAGCGGAACGTACTGCTGAACTCAAAGAAAACCTGAATGAACTTTCCAGTGCTCGACGGATTTTGACCCAGCTAAACAAGACAATTAGTTTGATCGGACGGATTGCCATATACTTTATTTAAGTGAGGTCCGATAGGCATTAAGTCTAAGAACTTTCCATTGAATCAGTATTAATTTTCATATCATGAGACTCAAGTAACGCTTAGTGATGAGAATGCGAAAGTTGGAGCACTCGTTTGGCTTAGAGTTCGACGAAGTGGATGTTAACCATATTACGGATCAAGAGCTTGATTTAGCTCGAAAGGCACAAAATGAACATGGCGTTGTGTTTTTCCGCGAACAGGAGATGTCCTGCGAACAACACATTGAATTCGCGAGCCGATGGGGTGACATTGTCATCAATCGCTTTTTCGAAACCGTGGACGGCTATCCTAATATTGCTCAGGTGAGAAAAGAAGCCAAGCACAGCACGGTTGTTGGAGGCAGCTGGCATACCGACCATTCTTATGATCAGATTCCAGCTAAGGGATCCATTTTGTACGCAAAAGAGGTGCCCACTTCAGGGGGTGATACGCTTTTCGCTAGTATGTATCTCGCTTATGAAGCGCTATCCGATGGACTCAAGCAGACCCTCGCAGGATTGACAGCCACCCACTCAAGTCGCCATACTTTTAGTAAGTCGGCAGTAACGTCTTGTGACCCCAATGAAGACCGTTACCTAAATAGCCACCTAGCTACCCAGGACGCTCACCATCCAGTGATCATTACCCACCCTGAAAGTGGTAAGAAAGCCCTATATGTCAATCCGGATTTTACCGTGAAGTTTGATGGCTGGACGGAGTCAGAATCGGCGGCATTGCTGACTCATCTATATCAGCATGCCACTAGACCTGAATTTACGACTCGTTTTAAATGGCGCAAGGGTTCAATTGCATTTTGGGATAATCGTGCGACTTGGCATCAGGCGCAAAATGATTACCCCGGCGAACGGCGCCTAATGCACCGAATTACGATTGAAGGTGCACCACTGTTGTAGATCCATTTGTTAGACTTATTCTTTTCCGTGTCTAGGGTTCAAAAGGGTGGTGTTAATGCCTTTGCTTAGCCTCCAATATGACTAGCCAGTTTTTAAGTATCACTATAAACAGAATTCACCACGCAGCTTTTGTGCTCGCTCCTAGTTTCAAATTACTCTATAACTTAAACGAAAATGGCTCAGAAGCTTCGTAAAGCAAGCCCATTCGATGTCTTTCGCCTCGTATTGGTCGGAGCCATCTGGGGTGCTGCATTCATCTTTATCTCCATTGCGATAGAGACCTTTGAGCCGATTACGATTGCAGCAGTGAGAGTGGCGCTGGCGGCGATTATCCTTACAGCGGTCAGTGTGGTTATTCGCCACTCGTTTCCAGCGACATTGTCAGACTGGAGACGGGTGACAGTAGTGGGATTGTTTAACAGCGCCATTCCCTTTTTCCTGATTAGCTGGGGGCAACAATATACTTCAAGCGCAGAGGCGGCGTTGCTGATGGCAACGGGTACTTTTTGTGCTTTGCTTATCTCGCATTTTACAACCACCGATGAACGCATCAACTGGCCTAGGGGTGTGGGGGTGCTGATTGGTTTTTCAGGCGTGTTCGTATTGGTCGTGGTTGAGCTGATGCAAACAGGTTTGGGTGGACTGAAAGGTCAAATCGCCGTCATGGCGGCAGGTGCAAGCTATGCCACGTCATCCGTATTAGCGAGACGCATTTCCCATCTACCAGCCATATCTACCTCCGCCGCTATAATGGCTTCCGCGAGCTGTTATCTGATTCCATTGGCTCTTATCTTTGAGCACCCATTGACGATAGAGCTCAATGCCAGCGCGGTATTATCGATTCTTTTCCTGGGTGTGATCGCAACGGCATTTGCCTTTGTGGTACGTTTCGCCGTGATTCGCGATAATGGTGCAGTATTCATGGCCCAGGTTGGTTATTTGGTCCCGCTATTTGGTGTCTTGTGGAGCTGGTTATTTCTGTCTGAAGCGATCACGGTGCAAACTTGGGTTGCGCTAGTGTGTATTGTGATTGGGATCGCTTTTACTCGAAAAGGAGTGAAGTGATGCAATCCAATCGAGAGGATAAGCCCTATTTCGGAATACTACTTTTCCTCGGTAATCTAATCGTCATGGTGGCCATCTCGGCATTGGCTAAACGGTTGGTCGAAGACTATCCGGTGAGTCAGGTTCTGTTTTTTAGGTATCTGTTTGTCGCCATCCCCATGATTGCTCTCGTCACAATGACGCTGGGTTTCTCGACGCTGAAAATTACTCGCTATCGAGATTACGCCGTGCGCACATCAGCAGGTATTGTCAGTTTAGGGCTTTTCTTTTACGCCATCAGTAAAATTCCATTGGCTGAAGCGACTCTGCTGTCTTACATTTCTCCTATTTTCATCGTGATGCTTTCTATTCCGGTATTGGGAGAGAAGATTGGGGTTTATCGTTGGGCAGCAGTTCTGATGGGTTTCGTTGGGGTTTTTATTATTGTTCAACCGGGAACTGCATCGTTTAACCTAGGCACCATGGCAGCGGTAGGAGCGTCCATGGGCAGCGCAATCGTGTCTATCTGGTTGCGTTTGTTAAGCACAACCGAAAAAGTCAGCACCATTAATGCGATTCATAACAGTATGGGCGCCATTGTTTTTGGGTGCTGGATTTGGATAGAAGGCTGGGTGGCTCCCCAAGGCTTCTTCGACTGGGGGCTATTGGTATCTATCGGTTTACTTGGGTGTTTTCAGCAGTACCTGTTTGCATCATCATTTCGTTTCTCTGAAGCCAGTCTGATTGCCCCGTTTGAGTATTTGATCCTCGTATTCTCTGCGGCGGTGGGTTATTGGTTTTGGTCAGAGATTCCGGTACTGACAACGTGGATTGGTGGCATTATCATTGTATGTTGTGGGCTTTCCATTATGTACAGACAGCATTATCACCAAAAAAAAGCGGCTGATACCACCCGAAATGAACAAGGCATTTAGTATCCATCGTGAAGGCATATTATTGTGACACCTATGACTTGCCATTGCCCGAGAATCATCGGTTCCCAATGTCAAAGTACAGTGAGCTACGAAAAAGGGTTGTGCAGGAGCTCGATGAAATAGAGTTGTTGCCTCCTAAAGCTGCTTCAGATGATCAGCTAGGATTAGCCCACGAAACCGCTTATCTTTCTCGCGCCATTTCCGGGGCGCTGGATAAACAAGACTGCCGTGCGCTAGGCTTCCCCTGGTCTGAGAAACTGATTGAACGTTCTCGGCGATCCTCGGGAGCTACCATTATGGCGCTGGAGTCAGCGCTGGATGATATGGTTTCTGTGAATCTCGCTGGCGGTACTCACCATGCCCATGCAGATAGACCTCAAGGGTTTTGTCTGTTCAACGATAGCGTCATTGCGGCAAAAACAATCCAACAAAGGGGGCTGAGAAACTATCCTCTAATTATCGATTGCGATGTGCATCAAGGAAACGGTACTGCCAGCATTTTACAATCTGATGCTACAGTGTTCACATTTTCGATTCATGGGCAGAACAATTTTCCAGCGAACAAAGCGGTCTCGGATCTCGATATTGGACTACCAGATCACACGGTTGATAAGCAATATTTGGCCGAGCTTGAGCAGGGGCTAAATAAAATAGCTTCTCAATTTGATGCAGATTGTGTTATCTATATAGCCGGCGCAGACCCCTATGAGGGGGATCGGTTAGGTAAGTTAAGCATGACCAAATTGGGCCTGCTTGCTCGGGATAAACTTGTGTTTGATTTTTGTCGGAGGTTTAGCCTTCCTTGTGCGGTGAGTATGGCCGGCGGTTACGCCAATGAGGTCTCAGATATCGTTGATATCCATTTTCAAACAGTAAAAGCCGCCCAAGCACATTTTCTTTCCCATAATCATTGAATGGAAAACACGAAAAATGGTTTGGATAACCGTAGAGATAGCCCTATAGAAGATATCCCTATAGATAGTTCACGATCGCCTAAGACGTGTGTCGGAGCGTGCGTAAAGTGAACAGAAGAGACACCGGAACATTCCCATAAATTCAAAGAGTAAATTAGTGTCATGTATAAACATCGATGGTCTGACGGAAGCGAGATAAATTTACCAATTGGCAAAGCCGTGTGTATCGGTCGTAACTATGCGGAGCATGCCAAAGAATTGGGCAATCCAGTTCCATCGACACCGCTGCTTTTTATCAAGCCCGCCACCGCTTTGGTGCCCATGGAAGCCCCTTTTAGCATTCCATCGGGTCTAGGGCAGGTGCATCATGAAGCTGAGATCGCAATGTTAATCACTGAAAAAATAACAAAAGGAGATCCTGAAGCCACCATTAGAGCCATTGGTGGTGTTGCTGCTTCGTTGGACTTAACGCTAAGGGACCTACAAAGTGAATTGAAATCAAAAGGCCACCCTTGGGAAAAGGCCAAAGCTTTCGACGGGAGCTGCCCGATTTCCCGTTTCCAGCCTATTGAACACTTTCCCGACCTTAGTGACATTTCTGTGAGCTTGACGATAAACGGGAGTGTGCGTCAACAAGGAAACAGTGTTCAGATGATTTGCCCTATTTTGAAGCTGGTGCAAAACATCGTTGAGTTCTTTACTTTGTTGCCGGGAGACGTTGTGCTAACGGGAACGCCGGCAGGGGTGAGCGAGATTTGTTCTGGTGACGAAATAGAGATGACCGTGGGTGATCGGATTAGCGTCCGATCTCGGGTGACTCAGTGATCAACCTTCTACATTGGGATCATGGAAGTTGAAAATGCAAGATAGTGCCTTGGGAAATGTGGTCTTGAAAAGGGGCGAACCCAACATCGTTGTCTGTGCGTTATACAAATTCACATTGCTTGAGGACTATGTTTCGCTCCAGGAACCGCTGCGGGGTCGGATGATGAGCCTCGACATTATGGGTACTTTGCTTCTGGCAAAAGAGGGCATTAATGGCACTGTGGCGGGAACCAGAAGCGGCATCGATCAGTTGCTCCAATGGTTACAGTGCCAGCCGGCCTTAGGTGATATTGCGACCAAGGAATCCTATACGGATACACCACCTTTCAAGCGTGCCAAAGTCAAATTGAAAAAAGAAATCGTAACCATGGGCGTTTCAAACATTGACCCCCGTACCGTAGTTGGCACCTACGTTGCTCCGGAAAATTGGAACGAACTCATTGCAGATCCAGAAGTGCTGCTGGTGGATACGCGCAATGAGTATGAGATTGAAGTGGGAACGTTCGATAACGCGATTAATCCTCACACGGAGAGCTTCCGGGACTTCCCTGCTTTCGTTGATGCTCATCTTGATCCGGTAAAGCACAAGAAAGTGGCGATGTTTTGTACGGGTGGTATTCGCTGCGAAAAATCCACGGCTTACCTAAAACAAAAGGGTTTTGATGAGGTTTATCATTTGAAGGGCGGTGTTCTAAAATACCTTGAGAAAGTACCTCGGGATGAATCTTGTTGGAACGGTGAGTGTTTCGTCTTCGATGATCGTGTGACTGTGGATCATGAGCTGAATCGTGGAAGTTATGATCAATGTCATGCCTGTCGTCTCCCGATTACTGAAGACGATAAGGGCCATGAGCAATACCAAAAGGGAGTGAGTTGCCCACGCTGTTACGACAAAGTGTCAGACGAAGACCGGGCGCGTTTTCTCGAACGTGAAAAGCAGATTCAACTGGCTAAACTACGAGGAGAGTCTCATCTCGGCCCGCAAAATAAGAGCAAATAAGTAGGTGATAGAGTGAGCAATAACAATCCCACTGAGGATACAGAATCGAACAATGAACCTAATGAAAGTCGTGGCAGTGGAATTGTTATGAATGCAGTCAGGGGCGTGAAAACATGATTGATGTACTGGAACAGTTTAGTGGATGGGATGGTCTTGCGCTATCCTGGTTTTTCATTTGCTGGGTTGGATTTACCCTAGTTGCGGACTATAGTGCCCTGCGGACTCGCAGCGTAACGGCAGCGGTGAATTATTATCGAAAGCAATGGATGATTCAGATGCTAAAAAGGGAAATGAAAATGATCGATACTCAAATTATGGGCAACCTCGGTAATGGCCTTGCTTTTTTTGCATCCACCTCGGTTCTCATTATCGGAGGCCTCAGTGCGGCCCTCGGAGCGGGTGAAACGATGGTCGGGATTTTGAAGGATATTCCGTTTACCGATAATACATCGAGACTTGCTTACGACACCAAGATAATTCTGTTGATCGGGATATTTGTTTATGCCTTTATCAAATTCGCTTGGTCTTTTCGTTTGTCGAATTATTGTTCCATTTTGATTGGTGCTTCACCAAGTATGATTGAAGACGAAGCACGGTGTGTCACCGTGGCAGAGCTACCCGCGAGGCTGTCGGGACTGGCAGGTTCGCATTTTAATCGTGGTCTGCGTTCCTATTTCTTTGCCATGGCGGCTTTGGGGTGGTTCATTAATGCCCATGTATTTCTGATGACCACTACCCTGATTCTGGTGACGCAGTATCGTCGTGAATTCCGGTCCCGCTCACTAAATGCACTACAGCAAGGACGGACACTCAAAGAGTTCGAATAGTTTCAAGTCTAGGTTGAAAGTGAGATTGGTGACTTTCATGAAGGCTAATTTGGAGTCAACTTCGCTTTGCGCATTTGCTCTGAGACGATAAACGATACCCCAACAAGAACAACAGCTCCTCCTATTAGCGTAGTGATGCCAGGCACTTCGCTTAACCACACCCAAGACATGGCAATCACTAGCACGGGTTGGAGAAATAAAAAGCTGGTCACAATGCCTGCGCGAAGTTTAGACAAAGCATAAAACCAAAGGACGAAACCAATACCGCTAGAGAAGACTCCCATGATGACGGCCCAGAGAATCGGAGGCATAGGAGCCATCAGTGAGACATCGATGGTTGCCGGTAAAAAGTACAATAAAGGAATCGTTCCCGCCCAGCAGGTATATGCGGTCATGGAAAGCGGACTATATCGATCGAAAAATGATTTCTGGAAAACAAAATAAACCGCAATGGATGATGTCGCTAGTAGCATCGCTAGGAAGCCAATCGTTGACCCGTCGGTTCCTTTAATGAAAGAAATAACCCCTACGCCCAGGGCACTCAGTACAATGCCTATCCAAGCTCGGGAAGACAGCCTCTCGGAAAAAAACACCCGAGCCAGTAAACTGGAAAAAACGGGATTCACCGCCACAATCATCGCCGCCGCACCCCCCGCAACTTCCCCCATGCCAAAAACAAACAATAACTGATAAACCGTTATTCCTAAAAACCCGAGCGCAAAGATAGCAGGCAAATCCCGAACCATGGGCAGAGGAATACGACCCATTGCAAAGATCAAAAGAAAAAACACACTCGCAATCACATATCGTAAAACCACTATCTGCTCTACACTAAAATAAGCCAACAGCGCCCGACTTGCAGGAAAAGCGAAGGACCAAAGGACAATGGTTATCAAAGCAGCAAGGAGTGGAGCGGTAGCGCTAATTCTTGTCATGTTGGACAATAAGGTTCACGGGTAGAAAAAAGAGAACTATGGTATTCCTCAAGACCCAATTTTGCACGTGTTTTCGGTCTTTTTTGCAACCCGTTGTGCGCTAGTCGAGTTAATTCCCAGCGCGTCGCCACCACCTTTTTTCGATGTTTTAAAGCGAGAGCAATCGGAGCTAGATCTCCATGAACGGTTATCATGGTGGGGATGGTCGAATCGTTGCCAGAAGTGACACTGTTTTAATTAAGGCGGGATAACAATTGAGAAGGCTAGTAACGATCAACTTCTGTATTCCCTCAAACCCTCTGGGTCGCGGCAGTAATTAGCCCTGCTCCAATTAATGCTGTCCCACCAATCCGGTTAAACCTTCTATTGGTGGAGCTATTTTGAAACAACTGACTCATCCTTACTGCCATTACCGCATAAGCCCCTGCGTTCACCACTGCGAGCACAAGAAAAGTTGAGCCGAGAATAAGCAGCTGCGGAGCCATGGCTAATTCCGGATTAACAAACTGAGGCAGAAAAGCGAGAAAAAAGATAATGCCTTTAGGGTTCAGTACCGTGACTAGGAATGACCGTCTACCTAATTGCCAGGGAGACACTTTGTTAATAATGGCTTCTGTTGATTGTCCCATTTTGCCAACTGGCGCGCGCCAAAGTGAGAAGCCGAGATAAATCAAATACAATGCGCCGACAAACTTTACGATGGAGAACAACATCGCGGAGGTCGCGATCAGCAAGCCAAGTCCAAACATCGATCCCAGCATGGCAATTAGGTCTCCAAAGAACACCCCAAGAACTAGGGGTATCGCGGCTTTGATACCATAGGTCATAGACTGAGTAATCACTAGTAAAATCGTTGGGCCAGGGATGATGATGATGACAAATGCCGCAATGGCGTAAGTAAGCCAAGTTTCAAACAACATGTCTTTTTTCCAGGATATTGATCACTAGGGTCCTAATTGGCGTTGCCATTAACGCTGAGCGGGTGGAATGTTCTTGATGTGTTTAGAAAAAGCGCGATGTGCATCAGCGTTCACCGGTTTATAAACCACTTTGGTTGAGGCAGGGTATTTTAAAAGACTGCTATTGTTCTTAATGTTCTGCTTTGGTCGATGAGGTCGAGGAACAAACCCACCACCGCAATTCGGGCAAACGTTAAACAGCACATCATCAACGCAATCTCTGGTAGTGTAATCTGAGGTCTGTAATTTAGCTTTCTATTGCAGCTTCGCTATTGGCTTTGGCGGAGTGAACGTAGAGAGCGAAGCCAAAGCCGGTTTTTCAGGCTTTAGTATTGAATGTTGAGCCA
>WLWV01000333.1 GCA_012103395.1 Gammaproteobacteria bacterium | reverse complement strand
TTGTCAGTGCCATCCTCGTCGAGATTGACGATGAATGGAGCAATGCCGACAAGCGATATATCGTGTGGAACGACAATAATGACTCAAACTAAACCGAAGTTACAGACGTAGGGTTGCACAATCCCCTTAGATTCATAAAACCGCAAAGCAGACGCAGCAACACCACTTCGCCGAGCCGTTTCACCGATTGTTAAAAGGTCGTTTCGTTTTTTCATGAGATGGGTATTTTTGGAAACCGTGTTCGGTCGAAGTACTTATGCCCAAAAACAGCTCCATTTTATTGTCCCAATTTTCTGCTAACAAAGCCCGTTGCCTAACAAAAGCAACAAGTGGAGCTCGTGATCCGGTTCTAGCACTTGACTTAAAGCTAACTTTAACTTTTATACTTACTGTAACGCAATCCTTTTCCACTTGGATAAACAAATGAACAATTCAACGAGCCATCTCTCCCATTCAGAAAAACCCCATCAATCACAGCCAGCTAATTGGGTCTATGCAAAATCAGTCGAGAAACTCAGTATAAGCGGTGTGTCCATGGCAAGAATAGCGGGGAAACAGGTGGCAATATTTAATACCGCGGAAGGTATTAGAGCCTGTGATAATCGGTGCCCTCATGAAGGTTATCCACTAAAAGAAGGAAGCGTATCCGACAACTGCATTCTTACTTGCAACTGGCACAATTGGAAATTTGACTTAAACTCTGGTGACAACTTGTACGGAGGGGATCAATTACGCACTTATCCTGTCCAAACCCGAAAGGGAGAAACAGGAGAAGAAATATGGATAGATATCAGTGATCCTCCATATGAAGAGCAGTATTTCCGGATCACTGAAAACCTGCGTCACGCTTTCATCGACCATAGCTATGATCGCATTGCGAGGGAAATTGCTCGATTAAGCAAACTGGGGGCCGACCCATTTGATGCCATCCGCCTATCCATCCAATGGTCAGTCAATCACTTGGAATTCGGTTGGACTCATGCATATGCATCTATGGCGGATTGGCTATTGGTATACCAGGAGGCGTATGATGATGAGGAGGAGCTAAAACTGTTATCGCTTGTCGAGTGCATAGCACACACCGCTTTTGATGTTTTGCGGGAGCCGGAATATCCCTATAACACAGATATTAGGCCATTTGACGAAGCGGAATTCTTGCAAGCCATAGAGATGGAAAACGAACCCATGGCGACAGCACTTGTCAGAGGTGGATTGGCACAAGGCCTCAATTTTGAGGATCTGGAATATGCACTTTCCTTCGCTGCATTAGCGCACTACAACGATTTTGGCCATTCCCTTATCTATGTTAATAAGGCCAAAGAACTGATCCAAACCCTTGGACAGGGTGTCACCGAAGCCCTAGTGCTTTCACTAGTGCGTCACTTCATATTCGCCTCAAGAGAAGACAAGATACCTGAGTTCCGCACTTATCAGCCTACGTTAGCGACATGGAACAACACAGACAAGGGAGAGCTCACGCAGAAGCCGAATGAAGAACTTCCACGCCCAGATCACTGGCATAAAAAGGGAATCAAACAGTCACTGGAAACCACATTAAGTTTTAGCCATCTTCTAGGGGCGGATATCTACCCTGCGTTGCTAGAAGCCGTATCAAATAATATGTTGAACTTCGACATATCCCAGCAATACAAAACTCAAATAACGGTTTCTGGAAACGTAAACTGGCTCGATTTTACCCACGGACTAACCTTTGCCAATGCAGTAAGGAAACAATGCGAACGTTTTCCCGAACTATGGCCTCAAGGTTTATTGCAAATTGCATGTTTCGTTGGAAGAAATGCCGCCTTCACTACAGCAGAAAGTCAGTTCGAAGATTGGCAAGCAGATTTGACGAAAGGCAATATGCAGCAGCACATGAGCAATATTTTGGAACAGGTATTTGACCACGGGATAGACGAGTACATCGCTTCCGTTCACTGGATTAAAACGGCTCTTGCCGCAAGAGAGGAAATCGAGCTTGCCAGTGCACACACTGGACAGATAATCTTTGCAGCACTAAATCGCTTTATCAATTCGCCATTAAAACGTAAGCAACCTAGGCGCACTGCATATCAATCGTTACAATTCGTGGCGAAAGAGTAACCCAACTGAACTGAGGCTAAACTGTAGAAGTTCAGACTTGAGCTGACAGTTACCCGTTTATCAGTAGCTGTCTGTCAGATAGAGTTTAGTTTACAAACTTTTCTTTCCAGATCGCTTTACCGTCGATGAGTGTTTCCATCGGC
>WLWV01000116.1 GCA_012103395.1 Gammaproteobacteria bacterium | reverse complement strand
CTTGATGGCTCAACATTCAACACCTAATCCAGAAAAACCGGCTTTGGCTTCGTTCGCTACGCTCACTTCGCCTAAGCCAAACGAACATCGCTAAAGAAATAAATTACAGACCTCAGGGTACACTACCGAGATGGTTGCCGATGCCATTAAAGTGCATTGGGAAGACGGCACTGTCTCTTCATACTCATGGTTCTGGTTGCGAGATCACGCGAAGGATCCGATAAGTTTTGATTCCCGGAGTCAGCAAAGGGAGCTATTTACCGCCATGGTTGATCCTGATATCACACCGATTCATGTCGAAAAGTCCAGGGATGGTGACTCAGTTTTGGTCAGTTGGCCTGATTTGCATGAGCCTGTTCTATATTCAGCTGATTTCTTTTTCGAGTTTATGCAGCCTGAAAACCGTTTAAACAGCTGGAAGAAAACAGTTTGGGACGCACAGTCTATTAGCGAAGATGATTATTCGATGGATTGGAGCCAGTTTTTGCAGGACGATGGTTTGCAGCAATTGATGACCCGAGTCACCAGTAATGGTTTTGCTTTAGTTAAAAGTTGTCCGACGAATTTCGACACCATTGCACATATCTCGGGTCAAATCGGATATGTGCGACACACTATCTTTGGTGGTATGTGGGAGTTCGAAGCAAACGAAGGAATGTCTGATTCAGCGTATACGCCCAAGGAACTCAGACCGCATACCGATGGCACCTACAGCCACGATGCCCCCGGGTTACAACTCTTAATGTGTTGTCACTATGATGCTGAGGGTGGGGATTCAATCATGGTCGATGGATTGAAAATTGCGCAGTGCCTCGAAGAAGATTCCCCAGAGAGTTTTGAACTACTTAAATCGATTCCCATTAAGGGTCGATATTCGGGAGATGGGGTGGAGTTGATTGCGCAACGACCCGTTTTCAAAACCGATGATAACGGCGAGATCCTGCAAGTGAGTTTTAATAACTATGATCGCGCGCCCTTTCGGCTAGAGGACGGGCTAATGAAGAAGTTCTACCATGCACTTAGGGCTTACGAGGTATTGGCGAATTCCCCAAATCTACAGTGGAGGCATGTGCTGGCGCCGGGTGAAATGTTGGTTTTTGATAACTGGCGAGTAATGCATGGGAGAGGAGCATTTACCGGCAAGCGCAAAATGGCAGGCTGCTATCTTAATCGGGAAGACACGGAAAGCTGCGCACGCAAATTAGGTTTAATGTACTGATATGATTAATACATTCCACATAAATATGAACATGAATTTTTGCCCTATGTTATTGAACCGTATAACCACAAAAGGATTCAGAGCACTCTGGCTTGCGGCCCTAGGTATCGTGATGTCATCGTTATTGGGATGTAGTTCTGGCGGAGGCTCGGCTAGCGGTGGCAGTGGAGGAGCGAGCAGTGCCAGCAAGGTTTTGGTGATTGGTGACAGTATTGGAACTGGCTTTGGCCTTGCTGTGCCTTATCCCGATCGAATTCAACAATCTACCGGAGTGACGCTCATCAACGATAGTGCCGATGGTCGTGTGACTGCTGAGGGTGCTGCGAGGGTTGTGAGTTTGATAAGCCTGCACAAACCCACTCACCTAATTGTTTTACTAGGCACGAATGATGCTCGAGTGGGTAGTGTTTCAGGCGCTTTAAGAAACTTGCAATACATGATCGAGGTTGCTAATTCCTCCGGTGTCACAGCCGTTGTAGGAACTCTGCCACCTTATTTGACGACGGCAGCATTGAATCTGCGCTCGGAGCAAATCAGTAATGGCATTCGTGCCCTCAGTGGAGCGAGAATTGCTGAAGTTCGCAATTCTCTAGGCGATGGAAGTACAACCATCGCTGATGGAGTTCATCCTAATGACTTGGGACAGCAAATTATTGCAGATACCTTCGTGGCACAGCTATGACCATCTTAGGTCGACTTTAGGGTTGTTCCTAAAATGTTTGCAGAGACCAGACAGCTTTACCTAAAAAAGAACTTGTGTCGAGCTAACGACGATGGTGCGAGGTATCTTTTGCGAGGAATTCTCTAGAAAATCCCGGACTCTAATCCTGCAGACATAAGAGTGCCGAGGTCCCTGCATTGCTCGATAAACTCAGGTTTAAAACTGCCTGTCATGATGAGTGTAGGTTGAATCGGCTTCCATTTTAGTCCGGTGGCGATTCGCTCCACACTGTTTTTAGCGCCCAAGCCGTCCAATCCACCTTTAATGAAAATGGCGACGGGTAGCCCTTCGGTTTTCTCTAGGCAGGGGTAATAGATGCGTTCAAAAAAATCCTTTATCTGGCCGCTCATATAGCCAAAATTTTCCGTGGTACCGAGTATTAACCCTTGGGCCCAGAGAACGTCTTTGTGGCTCGCCTGCAAAGGCTGTCGTGCTCGAATACTTATTTCAGTAATGTCGGGATGGCGACAACCCTCTACCACCGCATTATGCAGTAGTATGGTATTTTCCGATGGGCAATTTGAAACAATCAACAGATTAGGCATTTCGATTCATCCGAAATTATCGGCCTCTTGGATCTGTTGGTCGTATGGGCGATATTTGTGGCATGCTTTTCCTAGCCCTGAATGTTGTTTCATTGATCTAAGGTTTGTAACCAATGGATGATAGTGATCTCTCTGTAAAGACAACATGCTACAGACTCTACCATTTTTGCATTTCTCTTTTTGTATTTCTCAAGGAGAGATAATGGAAAGTTTCCATGTTCAGATGCTGATTTCCTAATCAAGATACTCTCCATCCCCAATTTCATCGGCAAGCACTTAAACCCTGTTGCTCTTCAGCGATTCAGATCACTCTGTATTCATTTATTAAGAACCCAAATATAACGGAGTATGTCACTGGGGAAAGCGGTAGACAATTACATTGACTTCGAATGCAATGTCAGTATGATTGGATTGCTCATATCATAAACACCGTTCAAAAAACTGTAGATTGTAATGGTCTTAGGAGGCTTGATTTACTCAGCTTGGGCGAGGAGAGTTGAGGTAAAAAATAGGCAGGTTCAGCCGTAACCCTAAATTCACAGAGTGCTAATAGGGGTTCTCTAGTACGGCGCTTTTGAACGAGACGCTGGCTGTTTTGCTCAAGATGACCGTCCATGGCTGTTGCAGAGGGCCATCTTAATGGCTGCTGGCTTTTAATAATAACTATTGGAGAGAATCTATGAATACCAAAATACTATCCGCAGCGATTGCGGTTGCCTTATCCACTACGTGCGTGGCAGTTAACGCAGAAGAACTACGTTTATCCCATCAGTGGTCAAAAATAAAGATGTCAGGCACAAAGTCGCTCAAATGGTTGCTGATGATGTTGCTGCTGCCAATGTTGATCTGAGTATCAAGATATTTGGATCAAAATCCCTATTTAAACCTCGGGAACAATACCAACCACTTAGCCGAGGTCAGCTGGACATGACTGTTTTTCCGCTAAGTTATGCTGGAGGTCAACAGCCTGCTTATAACCTGACGCTCATGCCGGGTTTGGTCAAGAACCACGACCATGCCGCCCGTTTAAGTTCTTCTTCTTTTATGGAAGCGATAGAAGCGAAAATGGCTGAAGACGATGTCATGGTGCTCGTTCATGGGTATCTTGCCGGCGGTTTTGTTGGCAAAGACAAATGCATCACCAAGCCTGACGATGTCAAAGGTCTCCAAACGAGAGCCGCAGGTAAGGCGTTTGAGCAAATGCTAGCCGGTGCTGGTGCGTCTATTGCTTCTATGGCATCTTCTGAAATCTACAACGCAATGCAAACGGGCGTACTAAATGCGGCGAACACATCATCATCTTCATTTGTGTCCTATCGTATTTATGAGCAAGTGAAATGCTACACTCCTGCTGGCGATGTTGCGTTGTGGTTTATGTATCAACCACTTTTGATGAACAAAGGCAAATTTGATAGTTTAAGTGGTGAACAACAAGCAGCGTTGAAAGCCGCAGCGGCGAAGGCTCAAGCGTTTTACCTCGAAGAAGCGAAGAAGCAGGACGCCGTATCCGCCGATGTGTTTAAAGAAGCGGGCGTTGAAATCGCCAACATGAGTGCCGCAGATTTCGAAGCCTGGCGTGCTATTGCTCAGGAAACCTCTTACAAGAAATTTGTGAGTGATGTGCCAGAAGGTCAGCAGCTACTTGATATGGCATTAGCTGTAGAATAAGTTCTTTGGGGGCAGTTTAAGTTGATCGCTTGCTGCCCCAATTTTAATCAGAAACCTCAGCGCAACGGTTAAGCATTGAAAATGCGTTGCTAAAGAGAGATTCAAAATACTCACTTATAGGCATAGACCGCGCTTTTTTGATTACGGCTTTGTGTTGAGATTTCAATCAATGAACTCCACCCGCTTAACCCTATTTTCTTATGTCTGCTTCTTCAAGTATAGCCCCAGGAAACGTTGGCGATAATCGCTTTTTACGGTTGGTTTCAGCACTGTCGATCTTTGCGGGTTGGTGTTCCGCCGCAATGATTGTGTCTGCAGTACTAATTACTTGTCAGATGATATTCGTGCGATTTGTCCTGAATACATCGACGATATGGCAGACGGAGTCAGTGGTTTATCTAATGGTGGGGGCGACGCTATTTGGCCTTCCTTATGTTCAGCGTTTACGAGGCCATGTGAATGTGGACCTAATTCCTCTGACGTTTGCACTAAGAGCGCGGTTCTGGTTAAACGTAGTCACCTTAAGCATGTCTATTATCATCGTCGCGATTATACTTTATTATGGCTTTGAGCATTGGCATCTTGCATGGAGTAAAGGTTGGCGATCAGACACTGTTTGGGGGGTTCCGCTTTGGATTCCTTACATGGCTCTTCCCATCGGGTTTGGGTTGTTTTTGTTGCAATTAGTTGCGGACATGGTAGCGCTTGTCTTAAAAATTGATACCCCTTTTGGTTTGGATGCTGGCTAATGGATCCCTTATTACTCGGCGCGCTTGTTGCTGTTATCACGATACTGATTCTCTTCTCTGGTGTATCAGTTGCCATCGGCTTACTGGTTGTTTCGGCTGGCTTCTTGATCGTTTTTGACGGCATCAGATCACTTGAGCTGATGCCAGAAATTCTTTTCGGGAAACTCAATAGTTTTGCACTGTTGTCTATACCGATGTTCATCATCATGGGGGCTTCTATCGCATCAACTAGGGCGGGAGCCGATTTATATGAAGCGCTGGAACGTTGGCTCACTCGAGTTCCAGGTGGGCTCGTGATTTCGAATCTAGGAGCCTGTGCTTTGTTTGCTGCAATGTCTGGTTCCAGTCCTGCGACCTGCGCTGCCATCGGCAAAATGGGTATTCCTGAAATGCGAAAACGAGGCTACCCAGATGGCGTCGCCACAGGTTCCATCGCTGCAGGTGGCACGCTTGGAATTCTTATTCCACCTTCGGTAACAATGATCGTTTATGGCATCGCTACCGAAACATCGATTGGTAGGCTTTTCCTTGCCGGTGTTATTCCAGGACTGATGCTGGTAGGTTTGTTTATGGCGTGGTCACTTTATTCTACGTGGAGGTCTGGAAACAACGCCTTGCTTTCCTCTCGCTCATACAGCTGGAAAGAACGGTTTGAAATTCTTCCGAGAGTACTCCCGTTTCTGCTAATTATTGTTGGTGTTTTGTATGCTATGTATGGCGGTATTGCTACCCCATCTGAAACGGCGGCGGTGGGCGCGCTTATGTGTTTGATGATCGCCATGATCATTTACAAATTATGGCATCCTAAATTGCTGTGGAACGTGCTACGCGACAGCACGAAAGAGAGTGTGATGATTCTGTTTATCATTGCTGCGGCTGGGGTTTTTTCTTATATGCTATCTAGCCTATACATTACGCAATCTATTGCGGAGTGGATTGGCACATTGGATGTTAATCGCTGGGTGTTAATGATCGCGATTAACTTCTTTTTACTCATCGCGGGGTTTTTTCTCCCACCCGTTGCGGTTATTTTGATGGCAGCGCCGATTCTTTTACCAATAATCACCGTGGCAGGGTTTGATCCTATTTGGTTTGCTGTGGTACTAACCATTAATATGGAGATCGGTTTGATCTCACCGCCAGTGGGGCTGAATTTATATGTCATCAATGGGATCGCCCCTGAAATACCCTTGAAGACTATCCTAATGGGGTCATTGCCGTATGTTGCGTGTATGGTTTTAGCGATCGTTCTTTTGTGTGTGTTTCCAAATCTCGCGACATGGTTGCCTGATACTGTAATGTCGTAAAATAACCCATGGATGCAACGGGAATGTTGTAGGAACGATTCGGCGCTAGAAGCGACGAGCGAGAACTCACACCGAGCGCTGGCTAGGTAGACTCAAATAAATTTAGCATATGACCAACCCACTGTATGATGCCCTCTTTGGGAAATACGCCAATGCCGATACTACTTTTATCACCACCACTGATGGTCGTGAAGTCACCCATGGCTCGTTTCTCATTGAAAGCGCGCAATTTGCGAATAGTTTCGCTAGCCTAGGGCTCAGTAAGGGGGATCGGGTTGCGGTCCAAATCGAAAAATCCGTTGAAGCATTATGTATCTATGCTGCATGCGTTCAATCAGGTTTGGTTTTTCTACCACTAAACATCGCTTATACTGAGAAGGAAGTTCGATATTTTGTAGAAGACAGTGGTGCGAAATTGTTTGTTTGCGATAGCGCTAGGGAAGGGGCTTTGCAAAAGATAGCCTTGGATATGGAGGCATCATTGGTAACACTGGATGCGGATGGTTCTGGTTCACTAACAGACTTGTCTTCGACCCAGAGGGCTACATTCAAGACCGTTGAAACTGACGGTGAAGATCTTGCTGCTTTCCTTTATACCTCTGGAACAACTGGGCGTTCCAAAGGAGCAATGCTATCGCAAAACAATTTATTGTCTAATGCGAAAATACTTGCTGAACATTGGGAGTTCACTGACAAGGATGTGTTATTGCATGCACTTCCCATTTTCCATACGCATGGGCTATTCGTCGCTGTTAATGTAACGCTGGTGTCGGGCGCTTCAATGATCATGATGCCGAAGTTTGACATCAGGACGATTCTTGAGAAACTGCCCAGGGCCACATGTTTGATGGGCGTGCCCACATTTTATACCCGATTATTAGCGGAATCCGATTTTGGCGAGGTCCATGTCAAGGGAATGAGGCTGTTTATTTCTGGGAGCGCGCCGCTTCTGACTGAAACCCATCTTCAGTTTGAGCAGCGAACTGGGCATCGTATTCTGGAACGTTATGGAATGACAGAAACTAACATGAATACATCGAATCCTTACCGAGGAGAGCGTCGAGCGGGAACGGTGGGTTTCCCGCTGCCAGGTATTGAGCTGAAAATCACTTCTCCCGAAACGGGTGTTGAATTGGGAGACGAAGAAACTGGAATGATAGAAGTTCGAGGACCAAATGTTTTTAAAGGCTATTGGAAGATGCCTGAAAAAACTAAAGCGGAACTTCGTGAGAACGGTTTTTTTATCACAGGAGATTTGGGTCGGATTGATAAACAAGGCTATGTGCATATCATCGGTAGAGATAAGGATTTGATTATCTCAGGCGGTTTCAACATCTATCCTAAGGAAATTGAATCGCTTTTGGACCAAGAGGAAGGGGTGCTCGAAAGTGCGGTTATCGGTGTTCCTCATGCCGATTTCGGTGAGACCCCAGTTGCTATTCTTGTGAGGCAACCAGGCGAGGAACCGGATGTCGACAAGATTAAAACGCGTATATCCCAAGAACTCGCCCGCTTTAAACACCCAGAAAAACTATTAGTCGTCGATGAACTGCCTAGGAACACAATGGGAAAAGTGCAAAAGAATCGCCTACGAGAGCAATACAAGGACCTATATTGATATGAGATACCTAACGGGTAACGCAAATGAGTGGTTCTTCAATCATTTGTATATTGAGTTGGTTGGACATACTACCTTCAGTTTATGATATCGTTTCCATAAGAGTACCTCGATGGTAGCGGAGACTGACGATTGGGAGGTATGGAAGGCGACTGAGGTTTTCTGTCACTGGGCGGGAAAGTAAGAGAAAATCCGGATGATGAGATCACCATCTGGTATATTGTTCAGAAGTTCCTTCAGATAACTGACGGGAACGTTTCAATGTCAACTGCTCTGTGTCAACGTGGTTTGTGAGAACTGACAACCTAGGGGGATTATTCGTGTGTACATCTAAACATATTCATTCCATACAGTGCATTTTACCGCCTCATATGCTGGAAACTATCAGCATTCGTGGCGATAGAAAAGTAAAAGCGATGGTTTCCAGTCTGATAAAGAATGCGGAAAAGTATCGATTTGCACGCGCTGAAGCATCCCCACCGACGGCTTATCAGGGGGTGCCCCCATTAGATGAGGCCCAACAACCCACGGTCTATCGGGAAGTTTATGATGGTCAGAAAAAGGCCCGACTACCTGGTAAGTTAGTTCGTAAAGAGGGTGATCCTCCAGTTTGCGATGATGAGAGCGTGAATGTTGCTTATGATGGAGCTGGTGATGTTTACGATCTTTATCTTGACGAATATCGACGAGATTCGATGGATGGCCGAGGTATGAAACTAATTTCCACTGTGCATCATCGTAACAAATACAATAATGCATTTTGGGATGGTGAGCAGATGGCTTATGGTGATGGAGTGGTGTTCTCAACCATGACGGAGCTCAGTGTTATTGGTCATGAGCTATCCCATGGCGTTGTGCAGTTTTCTGGTGGTCTCATCTACCGCGATCAGGCTGGTGCTTTGAATGAGAGTTTTGCTGATGTTTTCGGTGCATTGACGTTGCAACGTAAACATCAACAGAGTGCTAGCGAAGCCACTTGGCTGATTGGTGGAGGAATTTTTGGGCCGGATGTCAATGGCGAGTCATTGCGTTCGATGAAGACACCGGGAGAAGCGTATAATGATGATCTGCTTGGTAAAGATCCCCAGCCCTATCACATGGATTTGTATCTGAACACATCCGCTGATAATGGTGGAGTCCACATCAATTCGGGAATACCGAATCATGCCTTCTACTTGCTGTCTCAATATCTCGGTGGCAATGCCTGGGAGAAAGCGGGGCATATCTGGTATGACACCCTACAAGCAATCAATAACCCGAATGCGACTTTCAACGAATGGGCTGATAAAACTGTTGAAATGGCACGGAATCGATTTGGTTCTGGCAGCCGGGAAGCTATCTATACTCGAAGAGCATGGTTATTGGTTGGTATAACTGTTTAGCCACGCTGCGGTGTGGGACGTTGGCGACGATGCTATATATTCAGTTTTCCGGTGGCATGGGTGTGTCGTATCAAGGGGTCGTGGATCTGTCTTCACTACCACCAGAATTGCTGGCTCGGGCAGAAGATCTTCTGTCTGAACAGAGTCTTAGAGCAATGAGCAAATTGGGCCAGGATGAGGCCTCAATAGATTCGATGATATACGAAATCAAACTTCATCATTCTTCCGCTCGCTTTTCTGTTTCGGAGGCGCAGGCGGATGATGTGTTTTTGGAACTAATGGACGAGCTCGCTGACTATCTCACGATCGTGAAAAAAAATGATGGATGACCCGAACGGAGCTTCGTTACTAGTCGATGATTCGGGGGCAATGGTTGTGGATGGAACAATGGAAAACCATCTAGGCAAGAAATGAAAGCATCAACAATTGCGCTGCTTGCCTTAATGTTGGTGATGATATTGTTTGGCTCGGTACATTCGTTTTCAGTTTTTCTTTCCCCACTGGAAAATATGCTAAGCGCCAGCCGCGCAGAGGTGAGTTTCTTTTATTCATCAGCATTGGTGTTTTTGACGGTATCAGTCTTAGTTGGGTATCGTTTTTATACCTGGTTATCTCCTGCAAAAATGATTGGTTTTTGTTGTCTACTGGCGGCGGTGGGCTTATGGATTGCATCTGATTCTGATAGTTGGGGTGGTGTTTTTCTTGGATATAGCATAATTTTTGGTGGTGTCAATGGATTAGGGTATGGTTATGCTCTGCAGTTGGGGGGCCGGATATTTGTCGAACGAAAAGGTCTCGCAATGGGCGCGGTGACCGCAGCTTACGGATTCGGCTCAATTATATTTTCATTTATTTTCGCCCATTTGTTAGAAGATGAATCGGTGGGCTTCGTTTTTCAGGTGTTGGTAGGTTGCCTGATTACGTTTGGGTTGTTCAGTGCTCTACTGTTATGGGTCAGTGGAGCCAGTTATGGAGAGGAAGAAGGAGACGTAGGGCCAGTAGCAAAACAGGGGAGGTCGCTTCTGGTTTCAAATGCTGTAACGGCTCTGGTCGTTAAGCCGAGAGTGAATGCATATTGGATTTGTTTTTTTTTCAGTATTCTGTCTGGTTTGATGATAATCGGACATGCTGCGGCGATTGTGCAGAGTAATGGAGCCAGTGAATCGGTTGGGTTTTGGGGGGCTGTCATGGTTGGGGTAGGCAGCACTGTCGGTGGTTTTCTATCTGGTTATCTCATTGACCGATGGCCAGTATCGTGGTTTCTAAAAGGGTTGCCGGTATTATGCGCCTTGGCATTATTTGCTTTGGTGTTAATGTCCGACGTCATCATCGCAATCACGTTGCTCTGTCTTATTGGTTTTGCCTATGGTTCAATTATCACAGTTTATCCGGTGTCAATCTCCAAAAACTATGGCCCCCAAATTGGACCCATTGTCTATGGAAAAGTCTTCACCGCATGGGGCGTGTCGGGCCTATTTGGTCCATGGTTCGCGGGGTTTGTTTTTGATCATTTTCTAAGCTATGACTATGCGATTTTGCTAGCAGGAATCACTGCACTGCTTTCTGCGATAGCGGTACAATATAGCGGTATCTCGAACAAGGCAGACGTGTAGCCAAATTACAGAGCAGCTTCGTACTTTACGGACCTGTGGTTCAATAGACGTCAGTCGAGAGCGGTAACCCTTAACCCGCATGGCGGTATCTCGTATAACGCCATTTATATCGCATCATTTACTTCGTGTGTTTCGGTGCTACAGCTGATGTTTGATTGTGCAACCCTACGTCTGTAACTTCGGTTTAGTTTGAGTCATTATTGTCGTTCCACACGATATATCGCTTGTCGGCATTGCTCCATTCATCGTCAATCTCGACGAGGATGGCACTGACAA
>WLWV01000332.1 GCA_012103395.1 Gammaproteobacteria bacterium | reverse complement strand
GTCATTGGGTTGCCTCCACATTTGCTTAAGTCACAAACATGGAACGACTTGATGGCTCAACATTCAACACCTAATCCAGAAAAACCGGCTTTGGCTTCGCTCTCTACGTTCACTCCGCCAAAGCCAAACGAACATCGCTAAAGAAATAAATTACAGACCTCAGGGTACACTACCTTTATATTTATATATAATTTCATGAAAAATTCGATTTCTGAGCTACTAAAAGAACGCGTCTACCTTCTCGCAGACGGAGCCACTGGTTCTAACTTGTTCGATATGGGGCTTCAGACAGGAGATAGCCCAGAGTTGTGGAACGATATCCATCCAGATCGCATCGCAACCCAGTATCAAAGTTTTATCGATGCCGGATCCGACATCATTCTTACAAATACTTTTGGGGGAACCCGCTATCGCCTAAAATTGCATGGGGCCGAAGAAAGGGTAGAAGAATTAAATAGCAAAGCAGCACTAATTGCCCGTGAGTTAGTTGATCAGTGCGACAAGGTTGTGCTGATCGGTGGATCCATAGGTCCAACGGGAGAAATTCTTCAACCTTTGGGATCGTTGTCGGTGGAGGACGCCGCCGCTGCGTTTGAAGAACAAGCACTAGCGCTCAAAGCCGGCGGCGTTGACGTACTGTGGATCGAAACAATGTCTTCTGAAGAGGAAGCCTCTGCCGCTGTAATGGGTGCCGCAAAAGCCGGACTGCCCATTGTTACAACTTATAGCGTTGATACTAATGGTCGCACCATGATGGGATTAACACCGGCGGATATTGTCAAGTTTAGCGCGCAACTTGACCCCGCTCCCTTCGCGATAGGGGCAAACTGTGGGGTCGGTGCCTCTGAATCAGTGGCCGCCGTCATTAACATGCTGCATGCATCAGGCCACAAAGAAGCAAACCCTGTCGTCGTGGTCAAAGCAA
Organism: Gammaproteobacteria bacterium; assembly: GCA_012103395.1. Classification (GTDB taxonomy): domain Bacteria; phylum Pseudomonadota; class Gammaproteobacteria; order Arenicellales; family Poriferihabitantaceae; genus WLWV01. Next base: position 1,351 of record WLWV01000332.1, on the reverse strand, counting down.
ACTGCGGTATCCCCGAGTACATCGACGGAAAAATTGTTTATAGCGGCACAACGAAAATTATGTCCGAGTACGTCAGACTAGCCGTCGACGCTGGTGCTCGCATTATCGGTGGTTGTTGTGGTACGACGCCATTTCATGTGCAGGAAATGAGAAAAGCACTCGATCAACACACAAAAGGGGAGGTTCCAGATCTTCTCAGTATTGAAGAAAAACTCGGCGAGGTTTCGAATGGTGCCAAGGCCCAGCTTCGCGGAGAGATGAGTATTGCCGCTGGCGCACTAAATGATCGCACGGAACGAAAACGCTCGCGAAGGAGATAGGGTAGGGAACCGCAATCAATTCCCATTTCCGCATATTACAAGACAGATTTCGCAAAATTTTCGTATTTTGAGAAAAATATCGGAGCTGTCAGTTGCGCTGTGAACGCTTTTCTCTTGATCACCAATGCATTTGTTAAGCTACCTACAAAATACAAGAAAAGGGGGCTGAGGCGGCTTAGAGAAGGGTGCTATTTTGGCATTTTTCTTTATTAGCTATTTTTCACCTCAACATCCAACTACCTTAGTTTTTTGAGATTTCCGTGTCTATAATCAATTTTCCATGAAGTGTTTTGTGCACAGGGCATCGATCAGCAATTTCCAGTAGCCTCTGTGTTTGCTCTTCACTAAGTTTCCCGGTCAGAGTTATCTTTCGGCTGATCACATCTACCTGGGGATTCTCAGTGTCGCATCTTAGACAATCTTTTCCGTGATCTCGCTGATGCGAGAGGGAAACCTTGACATGCTCAACTGGCCATTTTTTTCGATTCGCATACATTCTTATCGTCATCGAGGTACAGCTACCGAGTGCCGCAAGTAGGTGCTCATAAGGGTCGGGGCCAAGATTACTGCCACCTATTTCGAGCGGTTCGTCCGCGACCCAGACGTGATGATCGCTAGCCACATTTTGAGAAAAAACATGGTTTCTTTCTTCAACCACTACCGAACCTTTCTCTAGTAAAGACCCTTCCCCTTCCGAAACATCGTTGCCCTTCTCACGGTTTTCCTCAACCAACCGATTAGCCCAAGTTGCGATACTCTGTGCAACGTATTCGGCGTCCTGCTTACTGGTCAATAAATGGTCTGCCTTCCCAAGGCTAATGAAGCTTTTGGGGTGCTTTGCCTGTTGATAGATTTGCTCTGCTTGACTGATGGAAACGACACTATCTACCGGAGAATGAAAAATAAGGATTGTGCAACCCTACGTCTGTAACTTTGATTTAGGTTGAGTCATTATCGTCGTTCCACACGATATATCGCTTGTCGGCATTGCTCCATTCATCGTCAATCTCGACGAGGATGGCACTGACAAG
>WLWV01000331.1 GCA_012103395.1 Gammaproteobacteria bacterium | reverse complement strand
TTGATGGCTCAACATTCAATACTAAAGCCTGAAAAACCGGCTTTGGCTTCGTTCGCTACGCTCACTTCGCCTAAGCCAAACGAACATCGCTAAAGAAATAAATTACAGACCTCAGGGTACACTACCTATCTGTTGCTACCAGTACTTGAGTGACTCCTTGTTTAAACTCCGCCAAGGCTTTTGTTCTGGCGGCTTGGCTTTTGTTGCCATGTATTGCGGCAGATTTGATGCGGTTTTCTTGCAAATGTTTCGCAAGCTTATTCGCTCCATGTTTGGTACGAGTGAAAACCAGAACCTGTGCCCAGTTATTGTCGATAATAAGTTTGGTAAGTAAGGCAGGTTTGCGCTTTTTGTCCACAGGGCTGACCCATTGCTCCACTGAGTTGACGGTGGAATTCCTAGGTGTGACAGAGATTTCAACCGGATCATTGATCAGTCCTTTGGCGAGTCGACGTATGTCGTCAGAAAACGTCGCCGAGAAAAGTAGTGTCTGTCTTTTTTTCGGTAACAGTGATAACACTCTTTTTATATCTGGAAGAAAACCCATGTCTAACATTCGATCCGCCTCGTCAAGGACTAGTACTTCCAGATACTTGAATCGAACAGCATTTTGATTATACAAATCCAATAGTCGACCGGGGGTGGCGACCAGAATATCAACGCCCTTACGAAGTTTCATCATTTGAGGGTTAATGCCGACTCCTCCAAATACTACTGAAGAGCGCAATGACAAATGTTTGCCATAGGTTTCAATGCTTTGACCGACCTGAGCTGCAAGCTCTCGAGTAGGAGTGATGACTAAAGCTCGTACTTGGTTGCTACTCGCCCTTCTACCGGCAGAGAGTCGGTGCAGAATCGGCAAAGTAAAGCCAGCTGTTTTTCCTGTTCCAGTTTGTGCGGCGCCCATGACATCTGAGCCTGTAAGGACAGCTGGAATTGCTTTGGCTTGGATAGGGGAGGGTTTAGTGTATCCTTGTTCTAATACAGCTTTGAGAATCTGAGGAGAAAGCCCTAAATCATCGAATGTTACAGGGGCAATAGATGTGGATGTCATGAATTAGAGAAGGAAGCAAAAGTGGGCGGAGCATACAGCACAAGCGGGTAGAAGTCTCTAAAATAAAAACAGCCCGTTTACCATTGGGAAACGGGCCTTGAGTTCTCTAATCTAAAAGCTGTTTGAGACTGCCTTTTTTACTTCTCCCAGCCCATGAAAATCATGCAGAGAGGCGGCAAAAAGGCAGTCAAAATGGGTGTCGGAATCAATATCGACACTTAAACGATGCCGTCGGGCTCACCGTCCAGTTGGGCAAGATGAGTCGTCTCTTCACGGCTGGTAGATTTATCTGTAGCTAAAGCTTTTAGCTGAGGAGGTGTGGAGTCGTTATCTGAACCCACATCAATGGGTTTTATTTCCATTGAAATTCCTGCAGCAGAAAGTTCTGCCCAAATGGCCGCCGAAACAGCACCTCTATAACGTCCTCGTGACGCATAGTTGTCCACGTACCACCAAGGCCAATATAGCATGACGGTGATGTTTTCCTTGAGCTGCATACCACTGATGCTACAGCCACCTTCATCACCATGTTTAATGTCAACGGACTTGACTGCTTTATCAATCAGATCCTGAACCACGATGGGGTCATACGTCGTTGAGAGATAAATGGGTATGAAGTCCATGGTGGGGCCTTCCTTGTCCTTGGTGAAGTTACTGATCACGGAATTAGCCACCTGACTATTTGGTGTGCTGAAGGTGTAGTTCCAAGGAGTACTCAGCAGTGTACTACGCCAAGTCATGTCCACAACTCTGGTCGTGGTCCCGCTACCAATTCGTACAACATCACCGATTACGAAAGGTTTCTCAATGAATATCATGATACCGCCTAGAAGATCGGAGAGGGTTTCTCTGGCTGCCATTGCGATAGCTAAACCACCGATGCCCAAGCCGGCTAGTACTGCACCGACATTAAACCCAAGTGAGCTGAATATTAGGATAATCGCTGTTACCCAAACCACGATCTTGCCGATTGTTTTTGTGAATGAAAGGACAAGCAATGTTTGTGCGTTATTACCCGTTTCAGCATCCCTGTGCTTATCTGCCATACGGTTTATGATGCGTGAAAATATCATCGTAATAATAAGCGCTAGTATCCAAATCGGTAGTGTACCCTGAGGTCTGTAATTTATTTCTTTAGCGATGTTCGTTTGGCTTAGGCGAAGTGAGCGTAGCGAACGAAGCCAAAGCCGGTTTTTCTGGATTAGGTGTTGAATGTTGAGCCA
>WLWV01000330.1 GCA_012103395.1 Gammaproteobacteria bacterium | reverse complement strand
GGCTTGTCAGTGCCATCCTCGTCGAGATTGACGATGAATGGAGCAATGCCGACAAGCGATATATCGTGTGGAACGACGATAATGACTCAACCTAAATCAAAGTTACAGACGTAGGGTTGCACAATCGCAGATAACTCTGGTATTCTTGTTAACGAGTATTGACATGGTTCGAAACAAATTGGGTAGTCATTAGAAACGACGAGAAAAGCGGGAAAGCCACGAAGTATTCTTATCGTCTTTTCGAGAATGGTCGATCGATTGATTCGCGATTTCGACCGCGAGGCTAGCGGCTTCAGGTAAGTTAGCGGCCAATCTAATCTGTGGCATACTTTCTTTAAGTCTTCGATTCGCTAGATTCGCATTAGTACCAGAGAGGTTGACAACGAGAGGTTTATTAAGTGGGCTAGTGCTATTCATCATCAAAATCGCATCTGAAATCGTATCGCAACGCATGATCCCTCCCCCAAAAACATTGATTAGTAACGTTTTTACGTTTGGATCAGCAAGAACCAGCTCTAAGGCAGTTCGTACTCGGTTCACTTTTGAGTCAGGAGGTAGGTCCAAGAAGTTCGCAGCATGACCGTCACAGTGTTCAATGGCATCTAGTAACGCCATGGACAAACCTGCCCCCACAGACAGGCACCCAATATTTCCATCCAACGGTAGATAGTTGAATCCATCTATACTTGCTTGGCGGCGTAGCTTTTTTCCTTACTCCTTTGCTTTGCATGGCCTTGATATCCGGCTGTCGGAACAGGGCGTTGTCATCGAAAGACATTTTTGCATCCAGTGCCGTCAGGCTTCCGTCAACCAACCCCAGCGGATTGATCTCCACAAGACTGGCATCTTTTTCATAAAACAAACGGATAGAGTCTTTAATAATCTTCTTGAACTGATTACAGACAGGCTCTTGTAAATCAAACTCTTGCAAAACTTTACTTAGCGTAGCTTGACTAAGTTCCCCATTCAAACCAAGAGGGATCATATGAACCTCATCGGGGCTTAGCTTGGACAACGACTCAATCTGCGCGCCACCGGTTCTACAAAGCATTAGTACAACTGTTCGCAAACGGTCATCGATTGACAATGACAATGCCCATTCCCTTTCAACCTTTAATGCCTGCTCGACGTACACCTGCTCCACATACAAACCATCCCGGCCGGTTTGATCCGTCACCAGAAAATGTCCCAACATCCCCTTCACACAAAGGCCCACAGAGTCAATGCTGTCCACCATGACAATACCGCCATCACCCTCCCTATCGTGGAAGTGACCCTTCTGTCTTGAGCCCGCGTAGATCTGAGCTTTTATCATCCAGTTGCCGTCGTTGAGAAACTTCGCTGCCTCTAGCGCCTCGTCAACGGTTGACACTACCTTGCCGGCGGGAATACCGACACCATAGGAATCTAACAACCCTTTGGCTTGGAACTCTAGAATATTCATGAGTGCTTTAGAAGGGAAAAGCAGTTCATTTATACGACCTCCAATACGATTTTACCGAAGTGTTGACTCGCTTCCATGGCTCGATGCGCGTCTGCGGCTCGGGACAATGGAAAAACATCCGAGACCAGCGGAACAATCGATTGACTCATGAAAAACGGCATGACCTGCTCCGAAAAGCGAGCAATAATCGACGCCTTTTCGTCCGCAGAACGAGACCTCAAAACGGATCCAATAATTTGCTGCCGTTTAACCATCATAACCACTAGGTTCAGTTCTGCCTTAATACCTCCTGTAACACCGATCTGTAACAACTTACCATTGACTGCCAATGAGCGCATATTAGGATCAAGGTACGGGCCACCGATGTGATCCAAAATTATATTTACCCCACTCTTCCCAGTGATCTCCCTAATTTCGTCAGCAAACGATTGTGATTGGTAGTCGATGACGTGGTGGGCACCCAGTTGGCTAACCCGATCCAGCTTTCCAGAGGAAGCGGTAACTATCATTTTCGTATCGGGTACCAGATGTTTGCACAAATGCATTGCCGCCGTACTAACTCCTCCACCGCCGCCGTGAATGAGTATACTTTGATGGTTTCTTAGTTCGCCCAACAAAAAAATGTTCAGATAGGCCGTGAGATAGGTTTCACAAATGCACGCCGCTTGATTAAATGTCATGACGTCAGGCATCGCCATCACATGCGCCGAATGAGCTAAGGTGTAGAAGTTTAGACCAAATCTGACACCGTATTAAATCAATCCGAGCGAAGCGAGGGTTGATTTAATGAGAGTTACCCGTTTTGATGTAGTTACCAAACAATATCAAAACACAACGAGGTAACT
>WLWV01000115.1 GCA_012103395.1 Gammaproteobacteria bacterium | reverse complement strand
TTGATGGCTCAACATTCAACACCTAATCCAGAAAAACCGGCTTTGGCTTCGTTCGCTACGCTCACTTCGCCTAAGCCAAACGAACATCGCTAAAGAAATAAATTACAGACCTCAGGGTACACTACCACGTAAATCTCAAGAATTCTTTGTTTGCTGAGTACGAACTCCATTGTAAACGCCAATCCGGTTTCCAACCCTTTTCGAATGTAGCTCCTGCCGTTCCAGAGAAATAGGTTTTTCGCTACCTGTTGGGTAATAGTGCTAGCTCCTCTTGGTTTTCCTTGTTTTTTAGAAAGCACCTGCCTCAATTCGGTAAAGTCTAAACCGAAGTGGTTAGGAAATCGCTGGTCTTCCGCTGCAATGACAGCCATGGGAAACTGAATGGATATATCCTCCCAATTTTTCCATTGATAGTTAGACCATTCCAGCTCTTTATTAAAAATGGAGCGAACATCGTGAGCTAGCATCACGGCGCTTGTCACGGGATCTATCCAACGAAGGCAGATAATTAGGACAACAGGCACGGCGATAGACGCAAATAGAAAATTACGAAAATAGCTTGCTAGCTTTAAACGACCTAGCCTACTGCGCAAAAACTGTCGAGCGTTGTTCCATTTTTTCGCGATTAGCACTGAATTGGGGCACTAGTGGCTACGAATCTAAAAGCCAGCCGCCATCCCATCTTTTCTATGGTCGGACCCGGCAATATATCCGCCATCCACTTTTTGAATTAGCTGAGCCCCACCCATGGAAAAAGATGGGTCGAGCTCATTAGAATAAAGTACATGACCTTTCTTTGCTAATCCAGTTCGTACTTCTTCGCCATAACCATTGTCCAAAGCAACTTCCTGGTTCTCCATCACTTGCCATCGGGGTGCATCGCTAGCAACTTGAGGGTTCTGGCCATAATCGACTGTCCTGACAACCATTTGAGCATGCCCCTGAGGTTGCATGGGGCCTCCCATTACACCAAAACTCATCAATGGCTCTCCTCCCTGGGTTAAGAACGCTGGGATAATCGTATGGTATGGTCTTTTCGAAGGGCCAAACTGATTTGGGTGTCCCTCTGTTAACGAAAATCCAGCCCCTCGATTTTGTAGACTGATTCCTGTTCCAGGAATCACGATGCCAGAGCCGAAACCGTGATAATTACTCTGAATCATTGAAACCATCATTCCGCTTTGATCCGCTGTGCTTAGGTACACCGTCCCTCCCTTTGGGAGTGAGCCATGAACAGGTAGGCTCGCTCTGTTCATATCTATGAGTGTGGATCGTTCAGCGAGATAATCGCTCTTTAGCAGGTCATCCACAGAGACATCCATAAAAGCCGGGTCGGCAATGTATCGATGTGCATCAGCAAAGGCCAGTTTCATGGCTTCAATTTGACAATGCAGGCTATCCACCGAATCCACGGGGTATTGGGAGACGTTATGGTGCCTGAGGATTCCGAGCATAATTAGGGCGGCGAGCCCTTGCCCATTAGGTGGTATCTCATGCAGCTCTACACCGTTGTATTCCACAGAAATCAGATCTACCCAATCGCATTGGTGTGCTGCCATGTCTTCGGCGGTGAGCTTAGCGCCTGCATTTTTTGCGGCCTCTGCAATTCTTTTTGCGATACCTCCTTTATAAAACTCGTCACCCTTGGTTGATGCAATAGCTTCCAAGGTAGCTGCTTGATCGGGAAATCGAAAAAGGTCCCCCGCCAATGGAGGTCTGCCATTCGGCAAAAACGAAGAGAAGTCGCCAAAGTTATAGTACTCATCAGGTATGTCTGCCCAAGCGTTGGCGGTTATCGGCGACACCAAGTAGCCTTCTCGTGCGTAGTAAATAGCGGATTGGAAAAGGTCCTCGAATGGTAGTTTCCCGAATCGATCAGACAATGCCACCCAGGCACTAACGCATCCAGGAACAGTGACCGCATCCCACCCCCATAAAGGCATTTGGGTTGCGTCACCGAACTGAGCTGAGTCAACCCCAGCGGGGCTTCTGCCGGAAGCATTTAAGCCATGGAGTTTTTCTCCGTCCCAGACAATGCAAAATGCGTCGCTACCGATACCATTACTTGTTGGTTCAACCACTGCCAATGTGATCGCGGTAGCAAGTGCCGAGTCCACTGCGTTGCCCCCCTTTCGCAGAATGTCGATGCCCGCTTGAACCGCTAGTGGTTGTGAAGTGGCGACCATGTTCTTTGCCATTACCGGCATGCGCTGGGAGGGATAGGGAAAGTGGTTACTAAATGCATTCATAACGGAATTCAATTTGTTTGTGAATTAGTGACAACCGAACACTAGAGAAGACTATTCAATGTGGTCCGCTTCTCTCTGCGTATCGCGATAACGCTGTAGGCAATCACGGAAACTAATACGATACCGCTTCCATAGAGCGTCAAGTCATTAGGTGTTTCACCAACGCCAATAAATACCCACGTGGGGTTAAGAATGGATTCGCTCAACGAAAACAACGCTACTTCTGCGGCCGGGATATATCGAACGCCGATGGTTAGCAACCAAAACCCCGCACCGAACTGAACCGTGCCGAGGAGGATACAAATAACAAGATCATGTTGGGAGATAGTAAAGCCAGACAGCATAGGTAGTGCAATCAAAGCGGTGATCGCACCAGAAAGACAGGTTGCTGGTACCATGTCAGTGGATTGACTACCCCTCAGCAGAAGCAAATAAAACGCATACATAACGACCATCGCCAGCGCTAATGCACTACCGATCCACCCACCCGAGGTGAGTCCGTCTGCGAACATCAATCCAATACCGAATAGTGCGACGACCATTGCTAGCATACTCCAACCAGTCACTTTCTCCTTCAAGAACAACCAGCAAAGTAGAGCGGTGATCAAAGGAGCAGAGCCGATAATAAATACGACATTAGCAACGGTAGTATTGAGCATAGCGAAAATGTAAAAAACATTTCCAAGACTCAAAAGTATTGCAGCATAAAGCCCTTTTCTACCAACGGCTTTAAAAGCAACCAAGGTTCTTTTTCGATACTGGAACGCAAGAATAGTGGTCATCGTGACAAAAAAGGCGCTGGATCGATAAAACAAAATCGACCAACCGTCGGCGTATTCAATATGCCGCAAAAATATTCCGGAGAGGCTTAAGAAAGCACCTCCGAGTAAAACCACACAAACACCGATAACATAGCGATTTTTAGTCATTGGTTTTGTCCGAAAGATTCGCTAGGTAGTGGTGAGATGATTGATGGACTGGTTTTTACGTTGACGTTTATTCTCTAGCGGCACCACAAGTAACGACATCATGGGAGGCACAATTAGTAATGTTATAACGGCGGAAAGGCTTAATCCGCCGACCACCACAGAGCCAAGTCCCCGATACAGTTCGGAGCCCGCACCGGGAAACAACACCAATGGCAACATACCAAAAACGCTGGTCAGTGTAGACATAAAGATGGGTCGGATGCGATTTTGGGTTGCTAAACGAATGGCTTCCCCGGCATCAAGTTTATCTTGCCTGATGTGATGAAGGGTTTGATGAACGAGTAGGATAGCATTGTTTACCACGATACCAATTAATATGACAAACCCCAGCATCGTCAGCATATCGAGTGCCTGATAGGTATAGAGGTTGAGCACAGCCAGCCCAGCTATGCCGCCGACGGCAGCAATGGGCACAGAAAGCATAATAATAAGTGGATAAACAAAACTCTCGAATAACACAGCCATCACAAGAAAGACGATAATGAGCGACAAAGTTAGATTGATTGCCATGGCATTACGGGTTTCTAGGAGTTTATCTGCGGTACCCGAAATTCTCATTTTTATGCCATCGGGAAGCCCCTCTCGTTCTAGCTTGTCGATCACCTCTGTTTGGATAAGATCGATGGCAGACTCCAATGCGAGGGTCTGATTCGGGCGAATTTCGAGTGTAATAGTACGAAAACGTTCTCGATGTCGGATTTCAGTAGGGCCGGAAGTGAGTTCAATATTTGCGACCGAAGACACGGGTATGACCTGCCCGCTCGGCGTTACTAATGGTAATGCGCCAATTCCCTGAGTTTGATCAACGCCGCTATTGCCTTTAAGGACGATATCCATCAATCGGCCGTCCACTGTGGATTGAGTGGCTCTTAATCCATCGTTAAAGGCATCGATGCTTTGGGCTAGTTCAACCGTGCTGATTCCGCTATCGCTGAGTCTGGAACGCTTGGGTACCACTCTAACTTCGGGTGCGCCCATTTCCAGCCCCGGCCTCGGTCGCCATTCGTGACCTTCTGATCTTGGAAAGAACCCCACTATGTTTCCAAAAGAACGGTTAGCGACCTGTAAAACAGTTTCCAAGTCTGGCCCGGAAATATCGAGATCAATTTTTCTCCCACCGCCGATGCCGCGCCCAAACACAGAGGGTTGTGTAATAAAACCGAACGTTCCCGGTTCTCGAAAAACGGGTTTCCTCAAGGGGGCTTTTAGCTCGCCAATGCGCTCTGGTTCAACTGAGATTGCGCCAAGAAAAGTGCTAGCACGGGTCGCTACATAGAAAAAGCGTTCGATTTTTGGTGGCCCACCCTCCTCAGATTCCGGACCGGTTTCACTCGCCCATAAATAGCGGGTTTCGTTTTCGATGTCTTGAGCGATTCTGGTCGTGGTATCTAGGTTATATCCAGGAGGAGGGATGAGAACGCCAAACAACAAGTTACGGTTCCCCTCGGGCAAATATTCGAGTTTTGGCAATAGCAGATAGGAACCATAACAGGCGACGATGGTCACTAGTGCCGTCACGAGGAATGCCCGAGTCCGATATTTAACAACCCCGCTAACGAACCCCATGATCAGACGGACAAACAAAGAAGACAACCAGTCAACCACGGGGAGCTTAAAGCCATTTTTATTGGGTTTTTTGGTCTCCTTAGCTATTTTTGTTTCACGCAACAATCGATTGGATAAGGCCGGAATCACAGTAATGGACACCAGCAAAGACAGCACAACAGAGACGGAGATCGCTACCGCGATATCTCGAAAAAGCTGTCCCGCTTCCAATTCCATTATCAATATCGGAATAAAAACCATGACAGTGGTCAGCGCAGAAACCAGAACCGCACCCCAGACCTGCTGCGCACCCAGATAAGCTGCCTTCAGATTAGAGTGCCCCGCTTCTTTGTGTCGATAAATATTTTCCAAAACCACAATCGCGGCATCAACGACCATGCCCACAGCAAAAGCTAACCCCGCCAGCGAAATGACATTAATCGATCGTCCCAATATTGCCATGGCGACGAAAGCTCCGACAACGGATACGGGGATCGCGAGAGAAATGACCACGGTGGCGCGAAAAGAGCGCAAAAATAACAATAAGATCAATGCCGCCAATGAACCACCAACCCAAATGTTCTGCTGGACTAAATCGATAGCAGAATTAATATAAACGGTTTCGTCATATACCTGCGTAAGCGTCAGTCCGGCATTGGGTATTGTATTTTGGTTAAGACTATCAATCGCCTCTCGTAAGCCTTGCATGGTTTCGATGACATTGGCGCCGGTTTGCCGCTCTGCACTCATTGCCAACGAAGGGCTTCCGAGTAATCGAATGGAAGATGTTGGGGTTTTGAAACCAAACTTGACGTCGGCAATGTCCGCAACCACAACTCGCCCCAGCCCACCTGAACTATCACTACTTCTAATCGGGACATTTTTAATGATGTCGAGGTTGTCGAGCTCTCCTTCGGTGCGTACAACATATCGACGCTTTCCTTCATTAACTTCACCTGCGCCTAATGAGACGTTAGCACTTCTTAACGCCCCAACAAGATCCGTCACAGTCAATTGGTATCGAGCAAGAGATTCAGGGTTCACGATGACCTGTATTTGCTTTTCGCTACCCCCATAGACATTAATCCGGCCAATACCGGGAACCCGTTCCAAGCGTTCTTTTACGATGTCTTCGATGAAATTGCCGTACTCATGAATAGGTCGTTCATTGCCTTCAATTCGTTTAATAATCATCCATGCGATGGCATTGTCTTCGCTGCCCGCCGTATCTAAGGTCGGTTGATCAGCTTCAGCGGGATAGCTTGGAACGCGATCAAGGCGATTCGCTACTAGTAACAAGGCTCGATCCATGTTGGTGCCGATCTTGAACTCGAGAGTGATTCTTCCTCTGCCTTGCTCAGCTCGGCCGGTGATTGAGGTCAGCCCTTGTAAGCCGGCGAGTTGCTCTTCCTGTGGATTGATAATCTCTCGCTCAATTTCAGCAGGTGCGGCGCCAAACCAATTGGTAGAAATGGTAATAACAGGTCGATTAACATCCGGTGCTAGTTGAATCGGAATGGTGTTAAGTGCAACTAAACCGAAAAGGACAACTAATAAAACGGCGGAGATAACCGCAATGGGTCTCTCAATGGCGGTACGTATTAGATTCACGGTTTAACCTTCACTGCTTGGTCAGGTCTTAGTCGTTCATTTCCCCTTACAACTACATTGTCTCCAATATTAAGCCCTTCTAGAACCTCTAGTCGATTTCCAATGGATCTACCAATTTGAACAGGAGTTGACTTTGCTATATCGTCCACGACGACGTAAACAATCACTCTGGATCCCTGCCTGACAATTGCATCCTTGTGGGCGGAAAGTATCTGCTCTTTTTCCCCCATCGGAACGAGAACAGTGACACTTTGGTCGTTGGCTAAAATGCCCGAATCCTGCTCAAAGGTTGGTGTGAACCTAACCTTGCGCGTTCGGGTTCTCAGGTTTTCCTCAGGAATAATGGCTCTAAATAGCGCAGTGTGCGTACTGTTATTGTCCAGCATAAACGAGAGTGGGACGTTGGAATTTAAGCCGGATAATTGGGAAGAGGGAATGTCTGCTTCGAGCTCCAGGTTTCGATCAGAAATAAGCTGCAAAACGGCTTGCCCCCGCTGGAGATAACTACCGGTTTCAGTATTTTTTGCGATGATCGTGCCATTAAACGGAGCGATAATGCTGGTATAGCTTAACTCCAACTCAGCAAGCCTCAAGCTGGCCTTACTAGAGTTAATCGTAGCCTTAGCTTCGTTCACCTTGGACAAAGCGATACTCTGTTGTTGCTTTGCGTCGTCATAAACCGCGCGACTGACAGAAGCCGTTGATTTGAGTCCTTCCAGTCGTTTGCGTTCTTGGATAGCAAGGCCAAGTTGTGCTTTCGCAGTTTTCAAGCGGCTTTGGGATTCAAGCAATCGAGAATCTGCTAATTGTTTTTGTAACAACAGGGTCGATGCATCAATGGTAGCGAGCACTTGGCCCTGAGAAACGGTGTCACCCAAGCGGACCAACATTTCAGAAACACTACCACTGGTCTGCGCAGCAACTGTACCGGACTGAACCGCCACCAACCGGCCGATGATCGGTGAAGTTTGAGTAAACGGTTGCTCGATAACTTCATCCACAGACACCAACGCAGCCTGTTGCGCTTGTACTTGGTAAATCGTTAACAAGGCAGCGCAGAGTGTTTTAACAAGGAATTTAGTCACAGAATAAATTATCGCGTAATTTTAGTTTTTGCTGATAAGAGAGAAATCGCGAGGAGATTATCTCTTAAAACCATCACTCAGGATAGCGGGTAGGATTTCTGATTTCCAAATCTGACTATTTAGTTGGCAGCAGATACCTAAATTATCTAGCACGAAAAACAACTTACGGACTAATTCAGTGTTCGAGCTAAGAGCTGACGGTACTTAGAAACAAGCTCTCCCCTTCCCCCTAGCACGTGGAAAACTTTTATCATCGACTGACGAGCAATGTCATCCTTAAAACCACGATCTCTTTTGATTACCTCAATCAATTGGTCCATGGCTTCGGCGTAATGCTGCTGGACGACGAGTTGATCCGCTAGTTGGCAACGGGAATCTAAGTCGTTTTCATCGCGGCGAATTGCTTCGATTAAGTCTTCATTGGATAAAGAACCGGAGGCTGACTCACTAAATGCTAATCGTGCGGTGAACGCGCGATATTCGGGGGTCGCTTTGGATTCGTCTGATAAGGATTCTACAACGGTGTGGGCTTCTTCCCAGCGCTCAGCGGTGGTTAACCATCCGGCGAGTAGCTGCTTGGGTTTGTCATTGTCAGGCTCGGTTTCTATCAATTGCACAAGAATGGAAATGGCGCCATCATGGTTGCCGTTTTGATATTCCGCTATTGCTTGTTGATATACAGGGTCAACGTCGCTTACCACATGTTTATCGATCAATGTGCGGATGTCTTGTTCTGTCTGAAGCCCCATAAATTGTTCAACAACGGAACCGTTGCTGAAAAAATAAACAGTGGGCAGGCTTTGGACACCATATTCACGACACAGATTCTGTTGATCATCCGCGTCAATTTTGACCAGTTTCACTGATCCCCCATAGTCTTCAACTAGCTGCTCTAGTATGGGACCTAAAGAGCGACAGGGGCCGCACCATTCAGCCCAAAAATCCACCATCACCAACTGAGAGTTTGATGCGTCAATGACGTCTGTATCAAAGTTAATCAAATTGGAATCGATAATGTTCTGTGCTTGTTCTTGCATATTGACCTGAATCTATCAGAAAATGTTGAAGGCAAAATTATATCTGTACTGTACGAAATAGTCTAAAGCATTAGGGGATACGAGTGGCTAAGCTGCCTCGTGTTGCTCGAACTTAAACCGACTTCAACCCAATGCCAACACCGGGAAGGATGGGCAACAGTTTAACGCTTATCCAAGCTTAAACGTCTTCCGACCCACTCTGGCCTGCTGTCAGTTGCCGCTCTCCCAAGTGTCTCGATCACGGAGTTTGGCATGGCGGTGGTCCGGTTTGCGTTTGTGTCGTAGTGCAAGACCATAAACTCCCCTGTAGCACACAGGACATCGTTAACCATCATCTTGTGTGCAAACCAGATTCGCTTGGCGTCAACACCAAGAATCATGCTCTCTATTTCCATTAAGGCAGTTTTTCTCACATCGCTAAGATAGCGTAGATGTGTTTCAACGGTGTAGATCGCACAACCAGTTTCCTCAAAATAATCCACACCAATGTCAAAGTGGTCCTGTAGTTTCCAAGTGGTATTGGAAAAAGGAACCAAGTAGTAAGCCTCGTTTAAGTGACCATAAGCATCGAGCCATGCTTCCTGTAGCGGTTCATTGTGTAACTTGAGGACAGACATTGTTGCGATTCCGATTGGAGTGAGGATTGATTTCGGTGGTAAATGAAGCCTACCACTTTAACCGGTCTATTTTTCTGCGTTAATTCAATGGCTGACCGTAATTCGATGTAATCGATTGTAATGGGTATGTATGACGTAGGTCGATATAGTACTCATATAGAATCAACTTGGTAAGAAATACCGTTCGCTTTCTAACGTTTTTAAGGAGAAAAGTGTCTAAGTGTGCCACTACAATTGCCAAGTGCTTCGGTACGTCCGTTACATCTCGTAAGCAAGGTTTTCTACTACTTCGACATTGGGAATTTTCAATAACATAGCGGGAGGTACAACAATCTTAGTGCTACGATTGCCGCCGCCTAGTATCACTTGATTGCATTGCATTACGCGTGAGTCAATCCATACTGGGACGTTATTTGGCATACCGAATGGCGTAACTCCGCCTAATTCCATACCGGTTAAATCTCTCGTCTGTTCTGGGCTGGCGAAAGATATACGCGAAACCTCTAGTTTCTTCCGCACGGTTTTGTTCACATCTAAACGAGTTGTTGCCAGTACCAAACAGGCAGCATATTTGAGCTCACCCTTTTTCGATGCGACCAATAAAACATTCGCGGATTCATCAACAGCATAACCATAATGATCACAAAACGCTTGCGTGTCTGCAAATTCTGGTCTACAGCTAATAACAGTATGCTCAATATTAAGTGCTTCTATAATGGCGGAAACCTCAGTACTGATAGATTTATTCAATGGGAAAATAATTTTTTGATTTAGTTAAGAAATCGTTTGCTTGTCTTGACAATACTCGGGCATCCAAATATGTCCTAGTTTTGTTATGTTTTGTTAAGGTGATTTAGTAGCTTTCGATATAAGTTCATTACTTTGGCATTTTGATTGTCACCACTATTGGCAAAACCGTTGAGGACCGGAGCAGAGTTGACTTCAATAATCGTGTATTTTCCATTTTCGACCAGTGCGTCGTCGCATAAAATATCAATCCCGGCGAGGGTCAAGCCTAGTGCGTTAGCGGCATCAATTGCAACTTTCGCAGTACTGTGAGAAATCTTATCGGTAATATCAACGGCTTCACCGCCACTGGATAGATTCGCATTGGATAGCAGATTTATGGATTTACCTTGTTCGATTACGTCAGCGCGTTGAATACCCATTTCCAATAACCGAGAATCGATGCGCGGATCATTGGCATCAATCTTGCGTCCCTGCCCGACTTCCCGCAGTTGATTCAACCGCCGTTGAATGAGCGTGTCTACTGAATGTTTGGCGTTCCCGGTTATTCTAAAAGGGATTCTTTCATAGGCAGATAATATTTCTTCGTTGAAGACCACTAAGCGATAGTCTCTGCCAGTAATCGATTTTTGAACAAGCATTAAGGGATATTCTTCAAAGGATTGCTCTAGTGATTTTTCAAGCTGATGCTTCGTTTTTACCTGAAGCACTCCTTTCCCTTCGGTTCCGTCATTTGGTTTGATATACAGTGGAAAACCCTGGTGGTTAGAGAAGGATAGCGCTGCAGGTATTCCTGAAAGCCGTCTTGAAACAGATTCATTTTTAATCTCCATTTGGCTGATATAGCTGGGAGCGTAAACTAAAATTTCTGTTGGTACATTAAACCCCGCTTCCCTTAAAAAATATGAGCAATAGTATTTATCCTTTGCTATCGCCGAAGCACCTTGGCCATTAACATTAAAGCTCGTTCCCCGAAACATACTTTTTCTTCCATCTTCAAATAGTATGTACCCCGCATAGCCAAACTCCTTCTCATAGATAACGGTCGCGTTTATTTCTGCACATAGCGTTTCCAGCATCGTTAAAACTAAAGGTTTATTGAGCATCTGCTGGATTCGTGAGGTAGTGTACCCTGAGGTCTGTAATTTATTTCTTTAGCGATGTTCGTTTGGCTTAGGCGAAGTGAGCGTAGCGAACGAAGCCAAAGCCGGTTTTTCTGGATTAGGTGTTGAATGTTGAGCCATCA
>WLWV01000329.1 GCA_012103395.1 Gammaproteobacteria bacterium | reverse complement strand
GATGGCTCAACATTCAACACCTAATCCAGAAAAACCGGCTTTGGCTTCGTTCGCTACGCTCACTTCGCCTAAGCCAAACGAACATCGCTAAAGAAATAAATTACAGACCTCAGGGTACACTACCGTTTATTTCGGGGCAAGATATCGCGGATATGGCCCTTTTCCTCGCATCAAAATCATCATCGAAGGTAACAGGCCAGATCATGAACGTCGATGGTCATCTTGAGTACTTTGGTGGTATGGAGTAGTCACAAAGACTCCTGTTATCGATGTATTTGGCTGAACCGTTTGCTTGAAGACTGCGAGCGGGTCTTGAGAAAACTTAGCGATATGGCAAAGACGCACTTCGTACATTGCCTTACAAAACAACCAGTTTAGACGAGAGTTCTTACATGCATTTAAAGTTTACTGAAGAACAAAACCTGCTGATTCACACTGCCAAACGTTTCGTTGAAGAGGAATTGTATCCTTATGAGGCAGAAGTGGAACGCGAGAATGAGGTTCGACCAGAGTTAAGACAGCAGATCATTGATCGCTCCATTGAGGTTGGACTCTATGCAGCAAATATGCCGGAAGAGTTGGGTGGAGGAGGATTGGATTCGTTATCGATGTGCATGCTCGATCGCGAATTAGGTAGAGCAAGTATGGCATTGCAATATACAGTTGGACGCCCAAGTAATGTGCTCCAGGCTTGTGTCGGGGAGCAAAGAGAAAAGTATTTGTTTCCCTCTATTCGAGGAGAAAAAACGGATTGCCTCGCGATGACAGAACCTGGTGCGGGATCCGATGTTCGATCAATGTCCTGCAAAGCGGAGCTTGATGGCGGCGATTTTGTCATCAATGGCACTAAGCACTTTATTAGCCATGCTGACGTGGCCGATTTTGTGATTCTCTTCGCGGCCACGGGTTTTGAGCAAACTCCACGGGGAGAGCGAAAAAAGATTACCTGTTTTTTAGTGGATAAAGGCATAGCTGGATTTACGGTAAGAAAAGGCTACGATAACGTCTCTCACCGTGGTTATCACAATAGCATTCTTGATTTCGATAATTGCCGCGTCCCGGCGAGTCAAGTGTTAGGTGAAGTGGATAATGGATTTGAAGTCGCGAATGATTGGTTGGGAAACACTCGTTTGCAGGTGGCCGCTATTTGCCTTGGACGTTGTGATCGGGCTTATGAATTAGCTTGTGAATATGCTGCGGTGAGAAAGCAGTTTAATCAAACCATTGGCAAATTCCAAGGAGTGGGATTTAAGTTGGCTGATATGGTTCTAAAACTCCGTGCTGCTGAGTTAATAACTTACCAAGCCGCTTGCAATGCCAATGAAAATCAGCTTTCTGATATGGATGCTGCCATGGCGAAACTTGCTTCAACTGAAGCATTAGCCTTTATCGCCGACGAAGCATTGCAGATTCACGGCGGCATGGGATTGATGTCGGATTTACCTCTAGAGCGAATTTGGCGAGATGCGCGGGTAGAGCGCATTTGGGAAGGGACCAGCGAAATTCAGCGAATGATCATTTCAAGATCCATACTTCGACCGCTGGAAGCTAAGAATAAATAATGGTCTACATCATTGAAGCAAAGCCAACTGATTCGGACATTCGCAGACTAATTGATGAATTAGATGACTATCAAAGGAAACTGTATCCTGATGAATCTAATCATCTGGATTCCATTGAAGAATTGGTAAAACCGAATGTCTATTTTGTTGCTGCTTATGACGACAATTCAAGTAAAAACCAGGCAATAGGATGTGCAGCGATAAAGTATTCGACGGAAGCCCAGATGGAAAAGTATGGAGAAATCAAACGGTTATATGTGTCTGAATCAGCTCGGGGAAGAGGTGTTTCCAAGCAACTTATATCTACTCTTGAATTACATGCGCTTAACCAAAATGTTTTAATGGTTCGACTTGAAACCGGAATCTATCAGCTCGAGGCGATTGGCTTGTACCAAAAATTGGGGTATCAAAAGATCTCTGCATTCGGTCCTTACTCCAACGAGGAACCTTTTTCTGTTTTTATGGAAAAAGAGTTTATCTAACGAATCGTTAGTTAGCCGCAGCACTGGATTAGAATGCCCAGATACAAATGCTTTGTTTACCGGTGTATGGTCAGATTTGGTCTAAACTTCTACAGATTAACTTCTGTGGATTTGGGTATGCCGGATTGTGCAACCCTACGTCTGTAACTTTGATTTAGGTTGAGTCATTATCGTCGTTCCACACGATATATCGCTTGTCGGCATTGCTCCATTCATCGTCAATCTCGACGAGGATGGCACTGACAAGC
>WLWV01000328.1 GCA_012103395.1 Gammaproteobacteria bacterium | reverse complement strand
TTACCTCGTTGTGTTTTGATATTGTTTGGTAACTACATCAAAACGGGTAACTCTCATTAAATCAACCCTCGCTTCGCTCGGATTGATTTAATACGGTGTCAGATTTGGTCTAAACTTCTACACATAACAAAAGATGGAAAACACTTTTCGCCCGGTTTTACCTAGTATTTTCTGCGAACATTGTTGCTAAAAATGATTCGACTTTTTCAGAAATCTCATTTGATTTACCAACACCAATGCGTGTGCAACGAAACAGTATATCTTCAGCATTGATCGCCCATTCATTTTGTACCAAATATTCTACTTCCTTTTGATATAAACCGCCGCCAAAGTGTTCACCGAGATCGCCAGCAGACTTGGCATTTTCTAGTACCTTGGCAGCTTTCGTGCCATAAGAGGTCGAGAGGCGGGTGATGATCGAATCGTTAACAAAAGGAAAGTTGTTTTTAAGATCATTGATTATCAAAGACAAATCCCCTACCGCAAAGTTACCTCCCGGTAGTGATGATGTGGATGTCCAAGCCTCGCCTCGCCTACCGAGTATCTTTTCGATACGTTCAACAACAGACTCGGCGAGTCGTCGATATGTCGTGATCTTTCCACCGAAAACATTGATTAGTGGCGCTCCACTAGTTTCATCATTTTTCAATACATAATCTCGGGTGACTTTTTTCGCTTCACCGGAACCGTCATTGTAGAGAGATCGTACCCCCGCGTAGCTCCAAATCACATCGTCACGAGTAATTTGTTTGGTGAAGTATTCATTGGCAGCATCGCAAAGATACTGTAGTTCGTCGTCACTCATTTTCGGTGAATCAGTCATTCTAGTCTGATCCGCATCCGTGGTACCAATTACGGTATAGTCATTAAGATAGGGAATAGCGAAAATAATGCGCTCATCAGCGTTTTGAAAAATATAGGGCTTACCATGTTCAAATAACTGTTCTACGATAATGTGACTGCCCCGAACAAGCCGAACGTTCTTCGGGTTTTTCAGCCCAAAGGCTTCACCCAAAACCTGATCTACCCAGGGTCCAGCCGCATTTACTATCACCCTTGCTTTTTGAGTTACGATTTCATCCGTGATTCTATTTCTTGATTTTATTTCCCAAATTCCTTCTTCACAACGCGCACTCTCCACTTTAGTGTGGGTAAACAGGGTTGCTCCACGATCATTCGCATCAATAGCGTTTAGTAACACCAGCCGCGTATCGTCCACCCAACAATCGGAATATTCAAACCCCCAATGAAATGCGGGTTTCAGAGGCGCTCCGGCATCATCGTGGTTAAGATTAATTCGTCGACTCTTTTGGAGATATTTTAGTCCGCCTAAATGATCATAGAGAAACAAACCAAGGCGCAGAAGCCAGGCAGGGCGCATTGACTTGGAGTGTGGAAGAACAAACCGCATGGGTTTAATTATATGAGGCGCCATTGACAACAGAATTTCACGTTCTTTTAGGGCTTCCCGTACTAATCTGAACTCATAATGCTCCAGATAACGCAGTCCTCCATGGATGAGTTTGGACGAAGCGGAGGATGTCCCAGACCCCAATCCATTTGCTTCACAAAGGCAAACACTGAAGCCTCGTCCCGCAGCATCTCTTGCTATTCCTGTGCCATTTATGCCTCCGCCGATAACCAAGATGTCGAATACTTCATCAGATGGGAGCTGCAATAGTTGGGCCTCTTGATGATTAGGATGAAAAACGTGATAAATTGCTACTGACTAAAAGACTCGCTGATAACTCTTTGGGAGTCAAGTTTTGTATTCGCCTAGTGTTGGGGCTTATACCCGTTTTACCATTTATTTGGTCGTAGAGCAGAGCCTGTTGGCGTCCACCAATAGATCTAAACCTCACTCTGATATCACATTTCGATATTGAATTTTTTTTTGCTCGATCTGGGCAGGCATCTCAATGTCATATGGTTCGATGATCAGTATATGATCCAGCCTAGGACAGTATATGAAAAATACGCTAGCTTGTGATGATCTCAGGGTTAGTTAGATGCTTGCAGCGTTCCAAATTTAGCGTTAGGGTAGGAAATTCTATACATACTCCAGTGAGAAATGATCATGCAGATACTTGAGGCTTCGTTAGAAGACGTATCCGGAGTGGCGAAATTGTTCGATCTCTATCGGCAGTTCTACGAATGTGAGCCTGACCTAAAATGTAGAAGTTCAGACTTGAGCTGACAGTTACCCGTTTATCAGTAGCTGTCTGTCAGATAGAGTTTAGTTTACAAACTTTTCTTTCCAGATCGCTTTACCGTCGATGAGTGTTTCCATCGGCG
>WLWV01000327.1 GCA_012103395.1 Gammaproteobacteria bacterium | reverse complement strand
GATGGCTCAACATTCAATACTAAAGCCTGAAAAACCGGCTTTGGCTTCGTTCGCTACGCTCACTTCGCCTAAGCCAAACGAACATCGCTAAAGAAATAAATTACAGACCTCAGGGTACACTACCAACTAGTATTGATATTTGTTATGCGGCGATGTTTCTGATTGATGAACTACTCGGCGTCAATAATTCACAAGAATATCGTTGATATGCATTGGAATATTTTGAACACTGAGGTATCTTATCCCGCTTCCTATTTTCCATCTCAGGGCATGGCAATGATGCTGAACAACGACATTGAGTTAAAGAATCATTTTATCGGATGGCAATGCCGAATAAGGCAACATGCGATCCGCAAAAACGAAGGCCGACCCTCTATGGGTATGCGTGCTGACGTGGTGGTTGACGGTGAATCGATAGGCCTGGTAACCATGATGATCGTCAAGTCTGATGCCACTACCATTATTAGCGAATTTCGGTTTATGGCAAACAAAACTCAGGACCCTAAGCAACGTTATGACAATGCGATTAAGTTCCTCAGTGAATACTACTACCAGCGACCAGCAGAATTCGATGAAGAGCTCACAGCCGTATTTGCACTTGATAGTGCTCTAGCCAAAAAGATCTCTGATACAGACAAATGTGAACTTGTTTTTGAACAAGGAAATCAACGTTTTGAGTTGACGTGTAATACGAGATCACTGTCTGTGGAAAACCAAAACTACCAGTCCACGTATTGGCATAACTATTTATTTAATCCGAATATGCCCGGTACCGTCGCAATTCTTGGTTTCATTCCAAAATGGGATCAAAGTAGAGTAAAGAATCACTAACCGGTTGTTTAGACGATGACAAAGCTAAGTGTAAATTTGAATAAAATTGCATGGATACGTAATTCTCGTGGACGGGATTACCCCAATGTGGTTGATTATGCCAAGAAATTTATTGACTTGGGTGTTCATGGAATTACGGTTCATCCACGACCAGATGAACGGCATATTAAGATCAAAGACGTTTACGATCTGACTGAATTACTGAGTTCATACAGTGAGATTGAGTTTAACGTTGAAGGCTATCCGTCTGATGATTTCATGGCATTGGTGAAGGAGACAAAGCCTGATCAATGTACGCTTGTGCCTGATGCGCCAGGGCAGCTAACCTCTGACCATGGGTGGCAGGTGACAGAGTGCCAAGATATGTTGATAAAAGCTCAAGAAAGCCTTGAAAAGAATGGGATCAGGAGTGCGCTATTTCTGGATCCAGATCTAATCCAGATAGAAGCCTCCGCTAAGCTGAAATTCGAGCGTATTGAGCTATATACGGAGCATTTCGCTGATACTTTTCAGTCACAAAATGCAATGGAAATTCTTGATAAATATAAAAAGTCAGCGGGTTATGCTGAATCACTTGGTTTGGGTGTAAATGCCGGGCATGATCTTGATCTATCTAACCTAGGAACATTTCTTCGGATTGGTAATATTCTGGAAGTTTCTATTGGACATGCGCTAACCGTTGAGTGTCTTGATCTTGGTATGCCGGCTGTTGTTAAACAATACTTGCAGATTTGCAATGGACACAATAACTAGTGTCTCTCGTTAGGATAGGTAAAGAAGGGGTAGGGAGCCTAAACGTGCTTAGATGGAATGCGCGCTGTTTAAACCATCTATTTCACGAAAAAAGTAGGTAGGAATGGCGAAGGCGCTAGCGAATCTTCCATGGATACTTTCTTGTAATTAAATCTATCAATTAGTTTTATTTCAGGTCCTAAGTGCTTGAAGTAGGAAGAGTTTTCTAACACTCTTACCGCTTGATTGATAGAAAGCCTGCCCTGTAACACAGGGGCATCGGTAGGTGCAGCAAGAATCCTGTTTCGCTTTATGCCACGGTAAACCGCTGGGGTAAAGTAGGTAGAGACGATGTTCGTTTGATTTTCCAGATTCATCTGTCGTAGAACACTAATGGCGGCTTCTGCCATCAAAGCGTTACCGACAATGTAATCAATGTTTTGATAAGCCTCGAGCGCTTCCTGAACCAGAGTGCGTTGAATTTCCTTGCCGGTATCTCCCGACTTAGTCACCACAACTTGGATTTCCCCATCTTTGATGCCTTGTCGGAAACCCTGTTCAATGAACTTTACCCATCCCGCTCCTTTGGGACCAGGGTACACTACCCATCGGCCCTGGCTCAGTTGGAGCAACTGGCGGCCCGTTACGAGTCAGACTGCTCGAAGCTATCGCAATGGCTGCTCGATAACGTTCCTGAAGGATTGACCGTGTTCAATTTACCGGAATCGCATCA
>WLWV01000326.1 GCA_012103395.1 Gammaproteobacteria bacterium | reverse complement strand
GATGGCTCAACATTCAATACTAAAGCCTGAAAAACCGGCTTTGGCTTCGTTCGCTACGCTCACTTCGCCTAAGCCAAACGAACATCGCTAAAGAAATAAATTACAGACCTCAGGGTACACTACCCTTTCAAGGAGTCGACTTAGGAGGGTTTAAGGAAACCTAGACTTGGGTCCGGCCTACCGAATTGATCCACAAGCCTGTTGTTGTCGGCTAGTTGTGAGTAATCCATTGATGTTAACGATTAAGCCTCTAACGCCCCATTCTGGTTTTCTCAGACCTATATGTATCATAAGGAACCATTCAAATTTTGATGGTTTGACCTTGCTTGGTCCATACAGCTCTGTTCTCGCGAAGCATGGCGCAGTAAAGAAATAGTTTGTGTTTGGAGTAGGGAGGCTGCTATCGCTTTCGGCAGCAGCAGGATGAGGTGATGGGAGTGTCCACTTTTTTGAGTGCTTGTTGGAGCTTTTCAGTAATCTCAGAAAATTCGTCGGATGCGTTTTCCCGTTGTTTCAAACATTCCGCCAAACCATGCAGAGCCCAGACGTTATCAATGTGATGGCTGCATCGTTGGTGGTTAGGATTCATCCCAAGATCGGTGCGGTAGACGGCTTCTGCTTCGTCAAAGTGCTTCTGTTCCAGAAGCAAAGCGCCTAAAGCATGTCTGGGTGGGTGCATCCAAGCCCAAGGTTCGCTGTAGTGAAGATTGTCGTTGAGTTCGACACTCTTGCGTAGATGTTGGTATCCGGATTCGTGGTTTCCTTTGTGGTATTCAAGTTCTCCATTTAGCATATTCTCAGCAATTCCCAGCGTTTCGAGCGCGGGGTTGTTGAAAAACTTTCGGCTTTTTGGGATTCGGTTCAGGGATTCGTAAAACCAGACTTGTTGTTGCTCGGCATTTTCAATCTGTCCCAATGCGGCATAACTGACACCCTTAGCATAGTGATGCATGGCGGTAGAGACACAATATAATGCCGGATCATCTGGCATCGGTGTATCTATGATTTCTCGCCATTTTCCGAAGCGAACCAAAACGTGCATTTTCATCGAATAGTAACCTTCCATTGTCATGGCGAGAAATGGCTTATCCGGTACTTCGAGCACGTTTTTCGTCAGGGTGTTGCACATCTCTTCAGCGGCTGCCATTGCGGGGGAAAATTGACCAAGAAACATACAGGTGTACATCATTAGATGAAGGTCATGGCAACGAGCAGTGGTATAGAAATTATAGGGCCCAGCGTAATCTAAGGTACATACGATCAGCTCGTATGGCCTTCTCGCTCACTATTTTCGCGTCTTCGTATAATCCACAAAGCACATAAATATGACCTGGCATGTGATTCATGTGTCCGGCATCAGGGCAGAGTGTTCGCAATGCGTGGGCGGACTTCAAGGCACGCTCCGGCGTCGGGGACATTTCGAGGCAATGGATGTGAAGGTGCAGGATCGCAGGGTGTGGAGAGGTCATTGTGGCTTTGGTTCGCTCAATGGCTGTTTCCAGTACATCAAGACACTCCAGTGTGTCTGCACCTTCGGGCGGATTTTGTGATTTGACATCCCAGAGCCGCCAAGGAGTTCGTGTCATCATCGCTTCAACAAACAGGGCTGCAATATCGAGATCATCCGGGAATTGCTGATAGAGAGTTCTCATCTCGTTTGCGTAATCGTCATCCCATCGTGAAAATTCGGTGAGGGGCACCGCATGAGGTTGTTGGAATCTGGTGGATAGGGCGCTAATCAGCCCAGCTTCTTCCACCGTAGCGCCTTCTAAGAGAGATCGGGCCTTGGCAATGTGGTCGAAACAAAATTGGGTGCAGTGTGTGGCCTCTTCGGCGGAAAAGTCGAACCAAGGCATGTTATAGAATGGCCCTGCTCCATAGGCAATACCCCAATGGGCCATGGCGCAGTGAGGGTCGAACTCCAGGGCTTTTTGAAAACATTTCACTCCTTCTTCCTGATTGAATCCAAAGCACCAATTAAGACCCCGTTCAAACCAAAGTTGCGCCTCAGTAGAATGAGTGGTGACTTTTCGGGTATGTTTACCTAAATCAAAATAGTCGTTCATGGGGGTGTTTATGGACTAGTCGTTTTATGAGCGTTTGTTAGGAGCCGAAATACTGAGTGATTCTAACCAGTAATTTGATTTGGCGTATACTATTACACAGTGTTTAAGGTAGTGTAATCTGAGGTCTGTAATTTAGCTTTCTATTGCAGCTTCGCTATTGGCTTTGGCGGAGTGAACGTAGAGAGCGAAGCCAAAGCCGGTTTTTCAGGCTTTAGTATTGAATGTTGAGCC
>WLWV01000325.1 GCA_012103395.1 Gammaproteobacteria bacterium | reverse complement strand
CTTGTCAGTGCCATTCTCGTTGAGATTGACGATGAATGGAGCAATGCCGACAAGCGATATATCGTGTGGAACGACAATAATGACTCAAACTAAACCGAAGTTACAGACGTAGGGTTGCACAATCCCATATCGAAGCTGAGAAAGTAGGACGCCGATAGCGACTAGTAGTGCACCACTTGTTTGTGTCCAACTCCAGGAGTTTCCAAATAGAACCACCATGATGACCATTACGTAAAATGGCACGGCGTTCATGTGAAAAGAGGCAACCAGTATGCCAAGTTTGCTAGCGCCCCATATCCACATCAGCTGAGCGATGCCTAGGGATGCCACAGAGAAAATAAGTAGCAAGATGATGTTGTGTGTATCGATGATTCCGATTTCTATTCCAGGAAAATTTGCTAGGAGGTAGACGATGTATGTTACCCAAATGAAAATGGTGCCGCCCATTAAAGTGATGGTTGTTTTTCCAATCGGTGATAGGTTGGTGATATGGTGAGTCGTCATTCGAGTTGCCCATGCAAATAGAAATACGGCGACAAGACAAAGTAGGGCACCGAGTTCAAATGTGGCTTCTCCCGAGCCCATGCCGGTGGCGAGATAGCCGCCGAGTAAAACCAAGATGATTGCTAACATTAACATTGGTCGTAATCGACGATTATCAAAAACGACCTCAAGCAACGCTCCAGCGATTGGCATCATGGCGGCTGCTACGGCGGGGGTCACTGGATCGGAGAGTTGTTGGCCGACTAACAACAATATCGCTCCCAATCCGAAACCAAGACCCCCGACACCCAAACCACGTTTCCATGGTGCTGATGCAACCTGGCGCCATCCATCGATAAGCACCCAGGCGATGAGCAATGGAGCTACTCCTAGCAGCTGGCGAGTAGAAATCAGAGAAATGGCACCCCAGCTTTGAAGTAGAACATCTGCCGCAGGAAATCCGACTGACCATGTAAACATAGCAGCGAAACACGAAAGATTGGCCGTAAGCGGGGTCAGCGTTGAATCACGTGACAACATTTGACTTGGATGGTGGTCGTTAAAAACAGTGAATTAGGAAATTAGTACGTGATTAATGTTATTCGTGGCAATGAGGCTCAATTAGTGTCAATGCCATGTTGGCAAGTATGGGAGCCATCGCACCGAATTCGAATGCTTTTTTGCTGGATGCGTTCCCATCAATTGCCCGTTTTAATACCCCTTGCAGTATGGCGGCGAAGCGAAAGAAGCTGAAGGTAAGAAAAAAATTCCAATTGGGAATATGACTAATGCCACGTCTTTGACAGTACCGAGAAACATATTCTTGCTCACTAGGAATCCCAATAGCTTCTCTATTTAAATCGCCTAACCCAGGGATAACTGCACTCGTACCCAGTCGCCATTGCATGCACTGATAAGCAAGGTCGGCATAGGGGTGACCTAATGTCGATAGCTCCCAGTCGAGCAAGGCTTTGGCTTTTGTGCTGCCGGACTCGAAAATGATGTTGTCAATTCGATAATCGCCATGTATCAAGCTGATTTGGCCATCATCCTCAGGCAAATTGTGAGGTAACCACTCGATCAATTTGTCCATGGCGATAATACTGGTAGTTTCACAAGCCTTATACTGTTTTGTCCATCGTGTAATTTGGCGCCCAAAATAGCTTCCCGGTTTTCCATAATCAGATAAACCTACAGCGTTAACATCGACATTGTGAAGCGTTGCCATCATGTCATTCATTTCATCGTAAACCGACGCCCTTTGTTCACGGCTCAATTCAGGCAATGAGGGATTCCAAAAAACTCTCCCAGGTTCGAAACTCATGACATAAAAAAGCCCGCCAAGGATTGTCTTTTCTTCACATAGATGAAGCGCTTTGGGTACTGGAACGGCGGTGTTTTCTAAGGCCCTAATAACACGAAATTCTCGATCGACTGCATGGGCAGATTTCAATAGTATTCCAGGTGGTTGAGTGCGTAATACATATTGGCCAGAGTTTGCTTCAATTAGGTAGGTCGGATTGGACTGACCATTAGAAAACTTGGTGATGCTATTCAATCCATTGAATTGGACGAGGTAAGTCTCTAGGTAGTCCCCTAAAATGGACAGCGTGGCTTGGTCATTTTGCATGGCTGGATAGGGTGTTTTCTCTCAGGAAAATCGTTCGATGACCTGTTTACCCAAAGACATCTGGTGAACTGTAGAAGTTTAGACCAAATCTGACACCGTATTAAATCAATCCGAGCGAAGCGAGGGTTGATTTAATGAGAG
The DNA here is from genome assembly GCA_012103395.1 of Gammaproteobacteria bacterium. Taxonomy (GTDB): domain Bacteria; phylum Pseudomonadota; class Gammaproteobacteria; order Arenicellales; family Poriferihabitantaceae; genus WLWV01. Next base: position 54 of record WLWV01000325.1, on the reverse strand, counting down.
TTACCCGTTTTGATGTAGTTACCAAACAATATCAAAACACAACGAGGTAACTCT
>WLWV01000324.1 GCA_012103395.1 Gammaproteobacteria bacterium | reverse complement strand
GGCTCAACATTCAACACCTAATCCAGAAAAACCGGCTTTGGCTTCGTTCGCTACGCTCACTTCGCCTAAGCCAAACGAACATCGCTAAAGAAATAAATTACAGACCTCAGGGTACACTACCGAATCAGGTTGGATACGATTAACCTGAACGAGATATTCTAGTGGGTCTTTTAGGGTTTGGGCAAATTAACTTAATGCTTGGATAGTGAGTTAATTCGTCTTGTACCTTTTCTGAAATGGAACTTCTTCTGATAAAATAGTCGCCTTAATTTATCTGACGACCTATAAATGTACATTGCACCTACAAGAGACCTGCTTTTCGCTGCCACTGAGCTTGCTGATCTTCAGGGCGTTGCGGCATTACCTGGACACGAAGAGGTATCGGAGGAACTGTTGCAGGTAATTTTGGATGAAGCGGGGAAATTCGCCAGTGAGGTGTTAGCACCCATCAACCACAGTGGTGATATTCAAGGAGCGAGATTCAGTGATGGAAAAGTAATCACCCCAGACGGTTGGAAGGAAGCTTATCACCAGTTCATTGAAGGTGGATGGAATGGGTTGCCTTTCGATATTGATCGAGGAGGACAGGGGCTTCCTTGGTTGGTTTCAGCCGCTGTCCAAGAAATATGGTGTGCGGCGAATATGGCATTTGGATTGTGCCCACTATTAAATCAAGGAGCGATAGAGGCAGTAGGGTCTCACGCTTCCGAGGAACAAAAAGCAACCTATTTGAACAAGATGGTTTCCGGGAAATGGACCGGAACCATGAATCTGACGGAGCCCCAGGCGGGGTCTGATCTAGGGGCAGTTAAAACTAAAGCGGTAAAAAAAGGAGAGAGTTACCTTATCAGCGGTCAAAAAATATTCATCAGCTACGGTGATCACGACCTGACTGAAAATATTGTTCACCTTGTTCTTGCTCGAACGCCAGATGCGCCAGAAGGAGTCAAGGGTATCTCTCTATTCATTGTACCCAAGTTTTTACAGGACGAAAATGGAAACTGGGTAGTGCGGAATGACGTTGAGACGCTATCGATTGAGCACAAGATGGGTATTCATGGTAGCCCAACTGCCGTACTCGGATACGGTAACAATGGGGGCGCAGTGGGATATTTAGTTGGCGAAGAGAATCGCGGATTGATGTATATGTTTACCATGATGAATGCTGCGAGACACACAACAGGCGTTCAGGGTAATGCGGTAGCAGAGCGCGCCTACCAACAGGCTGCGCGGTTTGCCGCGGACAGGGTTCAAGGTAAGGCGATCGAAAACCTGATGGGAGATCGAGTTGCAATCATTGAACACCCGGATGTTAAACGGCTCTTGTTGGTTCAAAAGTGTCGAATAGAACCGTTGCGATCGCTAGCCTTATTCACTGCATCTGCGATGGACAAAGCTGCTAGACACCTTGATGAACAGGAGAAAAAGCGCGCCCAAGCATTTGTAGAAATAATGATTCCCATTGTGAAGGGGTATTCCACGGAGTTGGGGCTGGAAAATGTTTCATTGGCGCTGCAAATCCATGGTGGAATGGGGTTTATTGAAGAAACAGGCGCTGCGCAGTATTATCGTGATCAGCGTATCACGCCAATCTATGAAGGCACCACTGGTATTCAGGCGATGGATATTGTGGGAAGAAAGCTAGTGCGAGATGGTGGGGTGATGGCGGCGATGACAATCGACATGATAGCGGAGGATCTTTCGAGTTTTTCTAAGGATGACCGTATTGAAAAAATGGTGACGTCTTTGCGGGTAGCGATTGTTGAGCTCCAATCCAGCATTGCTCATATTCTTAAACTAGCGGCCGAAAACCCGCAACTGCCTGCAGCAGTAGGTGAACCATATCTGAAATTATGGGGGGTGTTCGTCTGTGGTTGGCAATCAGCTAAAGCCGCCAGTGTGGCCGTGGGCAAGTTAGTGGATGACAGTGACGATATTTTTTATCAGAACAAAATTGATACCGCCAGATTTTATTTCAGTACAGAAATGCCTAAAGTGAATTATTACGTTAGCATGATTCATACCAGTGGGGAATTGATTGTTGGCATGGACAGTGCTCAGTTCGCAGTCAACTAGTGAGAACCACTCTGTGGATTAGAGTGGAGTGCTAGAATGTCGCTTAAGCTGGTTTTCGCTCAAATTGATCGAGTGTGGTTCTTCCAGAGACGCTTGAGCAAGTTAGATGTTGCTGCCCTTATTTGTATCAGGTGATTAGTTGTAGAAGTTCAGACTTGAGCTGACAGTTACCCGTTTATCAGTAGCTGTCTGTCAGATAGAGTTTAGTTTACAAACTTTTCTTTCCAGATCGCTTTACCGTCGATGAGTGTTTCCATCGGC
>WLWV01000114.1 GCA_012103395.1 Gammaproteobacteria bacterium | reverse complement strand
CTTGTCAGTGCCATCCTCGTCGAGATTGACGATGAATGGAGCAATGCCGACAAGCGATATATCGTGTGGAACGACGATAATGACTCAACCTAAATCAAAGTTACAGACGTAGGGTTGCACAATCGATCTCAGCATCTCTTGCTAGAGTGGCTGGGTTACAGGAAACATACACCAAGATATTCGGCTGCAACTTTGGAATTAGTTGTTTAATCACCTCAAAGGCGCCAGACCTTGGTGGATCGATTAACATCTTGTTAAATGAGCTAGTTGATGAGGCGATATGGTCCAAAACGTTTCCGAGATCCTCTCTGTGCAAATCTGCTTTAACAAACGAAGCATTGGGTAGATTGTTTAGTTGTAGAAGTTCAGACCAAATCTGACACCGTATTAAATCAATCCGAGCGAAGCGAGGGTTGATTTAATACGGTGTCAGATTTGGTCTGAACTTCTACACTTAAGACGACTGCTTGTTCAATTGCTCTTTTAGCTTATCTCCCAACGTCGCACTGCCCATACTAGATTGGCTAGAGTACTCCTGTACAACTTCACCTTCAATCTCCATTTCGCGAACCTTCATTGACAATGAAATTCGACGATCCTTGCGCTCGATGCTGGTGATTTTGGATTCAACTTCATCCCCCTCACTTAGCTCTGTTCTCGCATCCTCAACTCGATCACGAGAAATCTCAGAAACTCTTAAGTAACCCTCAACATTCGGCGCCAGCTCGATAGTCGCACCCTTAGCAGTCACTTCTTTAACAATACCCTTAACTGTACTACCTTTGCTATTTTCAGTCACATATCCAGCAAACGGATCTTCGCTAGCCTGCTTAAGACCAAGGGAAATTCGCTCTCTCTCCGCGTCAACAGCAAGCACAACAACGGTCAGTTCATCCCCTTTCTTATATTCTGTGACTACTTCTTCACCTGGACGATCCCAAGATAAATCAGACAAATGCACCAGTCCATCAACAGCGCCGTCTACACCAATGAACACACCGAAATCGGTAATAGAACGAATCTTTCCAGTCATGATGTCGCCTTTCTTATGGGTAGCAGCAAACTCTTCCCATGGATTCGCGGTACACTGCTTCATGCCTAAGGAAATTCGACGTCTTTCTGGATCAATATCCAACACCATCACTTCGACTTCATCACCAAGGTGGCAAACCTTACCTGGATGAATATTTTTGTTCGTCCAGTCCATTTCTGACAAGTGAACAAGACCTTCAACACCTTCTTCTAGCTCAACAAACGCGCCGTAATCGGTAATGTTTGTGACTTTACCAAAGATACGAGTACTGACAGGATAACGTCGGGCCAAATCTAACCACGGATCTTCACCCAGTTGTTTCAGACCAAGTGAGACACGACATTGCTCTTTATCAAATTTAAGAACTCTCGCTTCAATTTCATCTCCAACATTTAGCACTTCAGATGGATGCTTAACCCGTTTCCAAGCAAGATCGGTAATGTGTAACAATCCATCGAGGCCACCCAAGTTAACGAAAGCACCGTAGTCGGTCAGGTTCTTCACCACACCTTTTACGATTTGGCCTTCTTCCAAGGTTTCCAGTAACTTCTCTCTCTCCTCACTTAGCTCATTTTCAACAATTGCACGTCTTGATACGACGATGTTATTGCGTTGTTGATCAAGTTTGATAATTTTGAAATCCAATTCTCGGCCTTCAATATAGGCGGAGTCTTTGACTGGTCTTACATCAACAAGCGAGCCTGGTAGAAATGCGCGCAGACCGTTAACGTCAACGGTAAAACCACCCTTCACCTTACCAGTAATAATACCCGTTACGATTTCGCTCTCTTCCTGAGCCTTAGCTAACTCAATCCAAGCACGGGCACGCATGGCTCGTTCTCTGGACATCTTGGTATTACCAGTTCCATCTTCAACCGCTTCTAATGCTACTTCAACCTGATCTCCAACTTTAACTGTCAGTTCACCGGCAGCGTTCTTAAACTCATAAGCAGGAATTTCAGCGTCGGATTTCAATCCCGCATTAACAATCACATAGTCGTCATTCGCTTCTACTACGTCCCCAATGATTACCTCACCAGCACGCATAACGACTTTCGCTAAACTCTCTTCTAATAACTCTGCAAAATTTTCTGTCATATTGTAAGGCCCACTCCGTCTGCAAATTCCTCCAAAGTTACTGCCGCCAAGTCCAACGGACAAAGACATACACTTTGGATCACTTTCGGTTGGGCAGCCTCTATATCTAAAAAAGTTAAAATTTAAATGTTACTATTGTTAGCAACATCCACCTAAATTTACCGCAAAATCTAACCTACCTCTACAGCAATCTTGTTACTAATCACGGAGACTCAATCAGATTCATTACCTGAGAAACCACCTCTTCAATGCCCAGACCTGTACTGTCCAGACAAACCGCATCATCAGCCGGCCGCAATGGGGATATTTTTCGACTCATATCACGCTCATCTCTTTCGGCAATCTCATACAAAAGGCGCCGGATATTAACATTAAAACCCTTATCTCTCAACTGCTTAAAGCGTCTTTGAGCTCGAGTTGATACACTGGCTGTAAGGAAAATCTTATGCCTCGCTTGGGGAAATATGACGGTTCCCATGTCTCTCCCATCGGCGACTAAACCTGGGGGCCTAGCGCATTTCCTTTGCCATTTCAAAAGCGCTTCACGAACTTTGTTAATGGTTGCTATTTTTGATGCTAGATCACCCGCTTCTTCCGTTCTTATTTCATCGCTGATTAGCTCGGACCCGAGGAAGATTTCTCCTGATTCGAAACGGAGCTCTAGATTCTTTGCCACTTCAGCCAGCAATTCATCATCATGAAGATCTAAATCGCCTCTCATCGCCAAGACACCCAGCACACGATAAAGTGCGCCACTATCGAGATAATGCCAACCAAGTCTTTCTGCAACTAGCTGGGAAACTGTCCCTTTTCCCGATCCGCTGGGGCCATCAATGGTTAAAACTGTTTCATTCACCGACATCGATCGATAGCCCTATGCTATTTGCTAGTTCGCGAAAATCAGGAAAAGATGTCGCAACATTAGCACAGTTGTTGACTTCCACTGTGTCGCTAGCCACCGCACCAGCAATACTGAACGCCATTGCAATACGGTGATCACCATAACTATCGACTTTGCCGCCTTTTAGTTTACCTCCTTCAATCACCATTCCATCTGGAAGCTCTTCGACTACAACGCCAAGATTACGTAATCCATTAACCACGCTGCTGATTCTGTCGCTTTCTTTAACTCTAAGCTCCTCCGCTTCGGTGATTCTGGTTATCCCCAGGGCACAAGCAGCTGCAATCGAAATTGCAGGCACTTCATCGATAGCCAAGGCTATTTCATCACCGGAAATGTCGCAACCTTTCAGCGAAGAACTCCTAACAACTAGATCAGCCACTGGCTCTCCGCCGACAACGGTTTCATTCATCCGCTCAATATTGGCGCCCATTTTCTCCAGAATCGATAGCACGCCATTACGACTGGGGTTTACCCCCACTTTCGTAAGCAATAACTCACTATCTGGCACAATTAACCCAGCAAGAATGAAAAAAGTCGCCGATGATAAATCTGCCGGCACATCAATCTCACAGCCATTGAGCCGTCCCCCTCCTTGTAATGAGATAACACCGTTCTGCTTTTTGACATCATACCCGAACCCTCTCAACATTCTTTCTGTATGATCCCGTGTTGGCGCAGGTTCGGACACAGACGTTTCTCCAGATGCATACAATCCCGCGAACAAGAGACTCGACTTAACCTGGGCGCTGGCAATAGGCATATCATAGTGAGCTCCTTTTAATTGCTCAACTGGACTGATATGAAGAGGGGGCTTACCATCAGCAGATTCTATTTTCGCCCCCATCACCGACAATGGAGCAATAATTCGACCCATAGGGCGAGTTGTGAGGGATTCATCACCAATCAAGGTAGACGCCCATTTCTGGCCACATAGCAAACCAGTTAAGAGTCTAAATGCCGTGCCGGAATTCCCCATATCCATGGCTGCTACTGGCGGCGAAAGGCCATGCAAACCAACTCCCTGGATGTCATAAGTTCTGTCTCCTGTTCGCTCAATGGAAACTCCCATCGCCCTAAATGCGGCGATGGTTGCCAACACATCTTCACCTTCAAGGATATCTCGAACCACAGTTTTGCCCTCAGCTAAAGAGCCAAAAATAATGGAACGATGAGACACTGATTTATCACCAGCTACCACTAACTGTCCCTTCAAAGAACATGCAGGAGAGATTTGAAATTTCATAAGTTAAGCAATAAGTTACGATTGGGCACCGATAGAATGGTTCAGCTCAGGGAGCCAATCAAAATATAGACACCAAAGTATTGGTGAAACAAAAGAATTAGGATGACAAGAAACTGCTCAAGCTAAAGGATCTTCTCAAGAAATCATAATCGATCAATTTGAGAGATGCGTGCACATTCGTGAGGACGACATTTAGCATTATCCATGTCTTCTACGATCTAACAGACGAGAGCGCGCCTCTTTTGCCGAGAAAAACAGCTTTTCTACCGCTTGCTCATCACCATCTTCGATCAATTTGGCGATAGTCGCCAGCTCAGTCTGAAATTCTGAGAGGTGTTCCAAAAGCTGGTGTCGATTCATAAAAGAAATATCCCTCCACATCTCCGGATCGCTTGAAGCCGTGCGGGTAAAATCGTAAAAGCCCCCAGCTGTCATTTCGTAGCACAACTCTCTTTCCGTGGAATTGGACAGGAAATTCATCATCGTGTAAGACAACAAATGAGGTAAGTGGCTAGTAATCGACAACACTCGGTCATGGGAGGAGATGCCCATTTTTGTAACTTCAGCTCCGACAATCTGCCACATTTTTTCAATCACTCGATATGCCGACTTATCTGAGGACAGCAAAGGAGTCAATACGACGTTATGATTTTCAAACAGATTACCGACAGCAGCCTCAACACCTGACTTTTCCTTTCCCGCTATGGGGTGGCCGGGAATAAATCGATTGATCTTATCACCTAGAATTCGTTCCGCTTCAGTGACTATCTCTCCTTTAACGCTACCCACATCGGTAACGATTTTTTGCTGGTCCAACGCTGGTTCGATTTTTTCCAACATTCGAACAACCGTATTAACAGGAGTCGCCAATACAATAACATCTGCATCTGCTGTTGCTAACAGAGGATCGCTTTGAATTTCATCAATCACTCCTAACTCTAGCGCCTTATTGAGGTTCGTCAAAGAACGGCCAACCCCGATCACATGCCCAACCACATTGGCTTTCTTAAGCCCAATCGACAAAGACCCACCAATGAGGCCGACACCAAAGACCGCCAATTTTGGAATAAAAAATTCGTCACTCATGATTTGCTGCCTAATATAACCCTTGTTTTGAACAGTCAAAATTTGCGGTGGCAACTTGCCCTCAACCAGAAACGGGATAAGAACCAAGATTTTTGAACAACCCCGCTTGATCTCTCAGCAGCGATAAAGCGGGCCTAATCGACTCATCATCATGATGTCCTAACAGGTCGATAAAAAAAACATACTCCCAAAGCCCAGTTTTCGATGGCCGAGATTCAATTTTTGTCATATCAACATTAGCGTCAAACAAAGGTTTCAACATTCTAAAAAGCGCACCAGGTTGATGCTTACAAGACAACAACAAACTCGTTTTGTCATTGCCACTTTGGGGTGTGTCTTGATTGGAAAGCACCAAAAAGCGAGTTGTGTTATTCGCCTCGTCTTCGATACTCTTGGATAAAACTCGAAGGCCATAAATATCCGCAGCACTAATACTCGCAATTGCTGCGGCACCAGAATCCATTGATGCCTTTTTTGCAGCTTCCGCATTGCTACTCACTGGAACAACTTTAACACCCGGAAGATTCTCCCCTAGCCATCGCTTGCATTGAGCCAAAGATTGGCTGTGGGCATAAACTCGCTCGATATCTTCGAGACCATCGCCAAACCCAAGCAAATTGTGATGAACTTTAAAATTTATTTCACCAGAAATCAGCAGAGATGTTGTAATAAGTCGATCTAAAGTGGCGCTGACTCCACCCTCCGTTGAATTTTCAACAGGGACTACTGCAAAATTTGTTTGTCCTGATTCTGAAGAACGAAAGATCTCATTAATGTCAGGCGCGTAAACTATGCCAACGGCACTGCCAAAATGCTGCCGGGCAGCTAACTCAGTATAGGTTCCTTTGGGGCCTAGCACTGAAACAGATAACCCCGCCTCCATTCCCCGAGTAACCGACATAATCTCTCGGTAAAGACTTTCTACGCCAAAATCATCCAACGGCCCACCATTTAGGGACTTTAGCCGGCGAATTACTTGAGCTTCTCGTTCTGGTCGATAAAAGGCTGGTTTTTCGAGTGTTGCCTTAATCTCTCCAATGGACTTAGCAGCAGTTATTCTCTTATTCATCAGATTTAGAATATCTTCATCAATCCGATCTATTTGCTTGCGATAGACCGCCAGCTCTTCTTCAATATTCTCTTTCAAATCAATCTCAACCTCTCGAACAGACAAACAACCACTCTAGGTTCCAAAATAAGGCCCATTCTTTGCAAGCTAGAGCCAACTACCATTTACCGAAAAAACTGCTCATCTTAATGTTATTGCTAAAACGTGATTTTCGTCTTTTACATTTTAATGTATACAGTTCACAGACCAGCATGGGCTAAAGAGATCGTTAATGAATGGTGGCCTCTTCGGACTCATTCTTAGACTCCTCATCCGCCCCACCAGCGTCTTCTACCTTACTGACAGTCACTAAGCGCTCTTCTCCTTTAAGAGAAATCAGTCTAACGCCTTGAGTATTGCGACCTTGGTTAGAAATTTCTAACACTCGGGTACGAATGAGAATTCCGCCATCCGTTATAAGCATCACCTCATCCGTTTCCAGCACACGCAATGCATTCACCACATCGCCATTGCGATCCGAGGTTTTAATCGCAATCACTCCCTTACCACCTCGGTTTTTCCTTGGAAAGTCAGACACCGGCGTCCGCTTACCATAACCATGGACCGTACTGGTCAATATAGCTGAAGTCGCATCAGACTCTTCGCCGTTGTTCTCGTCTGGCACAACCAGCAACGCGATAACAGATTGGTTCTCTTCAAGTCGGATACCTCTAACACCTTTAGCAGTACGTCCCATTACTCGAACATCTTTTTCAGAAAACCGTGCTGCCTTACCCGCATTACTAATTAGCAATATATCTTCGGTGCCATTTGTCAGAGCGACGCCGATCAAGTGATCATCTCCTTCTAGGTTAACTGCAATAATTCCCGAGCTACGGGGTCGTGAAAAATCGGTTAAATGGCACTTTTTGATGGTCCCGCGAGCCGTTGCCATAATCACCGACATCCCTTCGTCATAACCTTTTACCGGGAGTACCGCCGTCACTTTCTCAGCCACTCCCAACGGAAGCAAGTTAACTAACGGCTTACCTCTGGCCTGCCGGCCAGCCTGAGGAAGCTGAAACACCCTCAACCAATATACTTTGCCAACATCTGAAAAGCACAAAATCGTATCATGAGAATTCGCCACGAACATTCTGCCAACGAAATCCTCTTCCTTATTTCTAGTCGCAACCTTTCCTTTACCGCCACGCTTCTGCGCAGTGTAATCCGACACGGGTTGAGACTTAGCGTAACCAGCATGAGAAATAGTCACAACAACATCTTCTTCTGGTATCAAATCTTCCATGGAAAGGTCGATCTCTCCCTCCAAAATTTCAGTTCTTCGCTCATCACCGAAACGTTCCCGAATATCCTCCAATTCTTCAGTTATGACTTCCATTAAGCGCTCTGGGTTTAACAAAATCTTAAGAAGTGCAAGAATTTCATCAATAATCTCCATGTATTCCTTGATGATTTTTTCTTGTTCCAAGCCCGTCAGTCGATGCAAACGGAGTTCAAGTATTGCTTGAGCCTGAGCAGGAGAAAGCTGGTATCCGGCGTCCGTCATGCCATATTGCGCGTCCAAATCATCTGGCCTAGAAACATTGGACTCACTTCTCTCCAACATGGCTGCCACTGCTCCCGACTCCCAAGTTTGTGAGAGCAATCCTTCTTTTGCTTCAGCCGGAGTCTGTGCTGCTTTAATCAATTTAATGATTGGATCAATATTGGCCAAAGCGACGGCTAGACCTTCGAGCAAATGGGCTCGATCTCGCGCTTTCTTTAACTCAAAAATAGTTCTTCTGGTAACCACTTCGCGTCGGTGCTTAATGAATTCATTCAGCGCCTCTTTAAGAGTGAATAGTTTGGGTTGATTATTAGTCAACGCGACCATATTGATCCCAAAAACCGACTGCATTTGGGTTTGCTTAAACAGATTATTAAGCACAACTTCGGACTGCTCCCCCCGCTTGATTTCGATAACCATCCGCATCCCTGATTTATCAGATTCATCCCGAATAGCAGAAATACCCTCTAATTTCTTGTTCTTAACCAGATCCGCGATTTTTTCCATTAAGCGCGCCTTATTCACTTGATAGGGCAACTCATGAACGATAATCGATTCACGACCACTTGCGGCTTGCTCAACCTCAGCTCGGGCTCTAACGTAGATTCTTCCTTTACCCGTTTCATAAGCTTGACGAATTCCACCACGCCCATTGATGATACCCGCGGTTGGAAAATCAGGCCCAGGAATGTGGGTCATCAGCTCAGCAATAGTGATATCGCTGTTTTTGATCAATGCGAGACATGCGTTAATCGTTTCTGTGAGGTTATGGGGGGGGATGTTTGTGGCCATGCCCACTGCAATCCCAGTGGAACCGTTAACCAGGAGATTTGGTACTCTAGTTGGCAAAACCAGTGGCTGGGTTTCGCTTTCATCATAGTTTGGTCCAAAATCAACAGTTCCCTTTTCAAGATCTGAGAGAATTTCATGGGAAATCTTTGCAAGTCGAATTTCCGTATACCGCATGGCCGCGGGAGAATCTCCGTCAACCGATCCAAAGTTGCCCTGTCCATCAACCAACATGTATCGCATGGAAAAGGGTTGCGCCATACGAACGATGGTATCGTATACTGCTGTGTCGCCATGAGGGTGATATTTACCAATGACATCCCCCACCACACGAGCTGACTTCTTGTAAGCTTTGTTCCAGTCATTCCCGAGCACAGACATAGCATAGAGCACACGCCGATGGACCGGCTTCAATCCATCCCGGACATCGGGCAAAGCTCTACCAACAATCACGCTCATAGCGTAATCAAGATAGGATTGCCTCATTTCCTGATCAAGGTTAGCCGGCAGTGTTTCTTTCGCAAATGGTGTTTCAGTCATCGACTAATATTCAGCCTGTTAATTTAACAATCAGCAGAGGTTACTTAGGGCCTTTCACTATCTTTCTTTCGATTCCAAAATTTAAGAGGCCCAAATACAGCTAGAAGCGGGCAATCTCATCGTTACCCGTAAAAATAGAGGAAGATTTCGCAAATAGCCTTGCCTCTGTTAGACACTACCGGCTTGCTTTTTGCGCCGTCATCTTACCGATTTCGACTCCCAACTTGATTCGTCCAAGCCTACGTAAAGACATTTAAACTAAACATCACCCAGTTCTTCATAATAGAGCGACGTAGTGCCTAGGCTCTTCACTTCATTGGGTTCTCTTAATCCTAGTTTGTTCAAATTTAGCGCGGAATTTTAGCATAGGACGAGATGATTTCGCATATTGTTTCACTAGTCCATTCGTGATGTTTGTTAAAGATGAGCATCCCTCACGGTAGGAGGAGAATTATTGAGTTTCAGCAAAAATAGAACCTAAGCGCTTACATCTTCCCAGAGCTCTGTGAATTGAGCCTGAGCATCGATCCATCCTTTATCTGACGCATCCATTTTTACTTCTAGCAACATATTTCCTTCATCGTCCACTGTCTCGTTCATAACCTCGCAACGTTGGTATAGTTTTGCCCTCAATGCCCCGGCCTGTGGCTTTAGCAGCATTGTGTGAATTTCATGGTGGCTACTCAGAAACCCTGACACAGCCTCCTGCAGAAGTCGCACTCCATCACCACTTTCAGCAGACAGCCAAACCCGATCCACCAATCCGTTCTCACTCCGACGTACTCGAGACTCCTCCGCAATAAGATCAATTTTATTGTTTACATAGATAACTGGTACATCACTTGCACCGATCTCGTCTAATACCATCTCAACCTGGGCTCTCAGCTCTAGATGATCAGGATCGGAAACATCATTAACCAACAGTAAACAAGAAGCGCTCACCACCTCTTCCAATGTTGAATGAAAAGCAGCCACAAGAGTATGAGGCAGATCACGAATAAACCCAACTGTATCTGAGAGAACAATTTCGCCAAAGCCTGGCAAATCGACTCTTCGCATCGTGGGGTCGAGAGTGGCGAACAATTTGTCTTCGACTAGAACATTAGCACCGGACATCATATTAAATAGAGACGATTTTCCAGCATTCGTATAACCCACCAATGAAACCGTGGGAACGGGAGTACGGTGCCTAGCCCTTCTCCTTAATTGTCTTTGTGACTCAACTTTATCTAAGCGCTGGGTAAGTGTTTTAATACGATCTCCGATCAGTCGCCGGTCAGTCTCAAGTTGGGTTTCCCCCGGGCCTCGAAGACCAATACCGCCTTTTTGTCTTTCGAGATGCGACCACCCCCGAACCAAGCGTGTCGATAGATGTTTAAGCTGGGCTAATTCAACTTGAAGCTTTCCTTCACTGGAAGTTGCTCTTAAGGCAAAAATATCGAGAATCAAGCCGGATCTACCTAACACTCGACAATTGAGGACTCGTTCCAGATTTCTTTCCTGCACCGGAGTAATTGGATGGTCAAAAACAACCAAATCGATTTCCAACTCAGAGACTAGACCTGCCAGCTCTTCGGCCTTACCCTTACCGATAAATGTACTGGCTACCGGGACTCTTCGGACAGGCAGAAACTCGTAAAGTACTTCAACGCCAGCCGAAGAAGCAAGCTCACTGAGCTCTCGTAAAGGATGATCTGATTCGCGAGGAGGAGCATATAACTGCCTAACAACGATTCCCCTACTACTGATAGCTGAAAGCTCAGCCCATGTGTTATCTTCAGGATTAAACAGGAATTTTAGTCTCGTATAGGTAAATAGGAATGCTAGGCATATCTTATCCGCTTTCGCTTGATTGTGCAACCCTACGTCTGTAACTTCGGTTTAGTTTGAGTCATTATTGTCGTTCCACACGATATATCGCTTGTCGGCATTGCTCCATTCATCGTCAATCTCGACGAGGATGGCACTGACAAG
>WLWV01000323.1 GCA_012103395.1 Gammaproteobacteria bacterium | reverse complement strand
CGCCGATGGAAACACTCATCGACGGTAAAGCGATCTGGAAAGAAAAGTTTGTAAACTAAACTCTATCTGACAGACAGCTACTGATAAACGGGTAACTGTCAGCTCAAGTCTGAACTTCTACATCTAAGCGTAACGCGGATATGAAAATCCGATGTTGCGGTTGCTTGCCAATCTGTTTTGAAAAACTTACCTCAAGGAATTATTGTAATTAAAAGAGTAAGTTACCACCCTTTTAGTTCCAATTTGCAGTATAATCCGCGACCCTCCAAATCCCCTCGAAAAAACCATGACCGATGAGAATGAAGACAGTAAAGCGTCATTCGACAATTTAGATTTGTCTCCAGCGGTCGTTAAAGGAGTAAAAGCCCTTGGCTATGAAACTCCATCTCCAATTCAGGCCGCGATTATTCCCCATGTGCTAGAGGGGCGTGATGTTATCGGTCAAGCACAGACCGGAACCGGAAAAACAGCCGCATTTGCACTGCCATTGCTCAGCAACCTTGATGCGAAACAAAAACACCCCCAGGTGTTGGTGTTAGCTCCCACTCGGGAATTGGCGATTCAAGTTTCAGAAGCGTTTAAAAGCTATGCTTCTCAGCTAAAAGGATTCCATGTTTTGCCTATCTATGGTGGTCAGGACTACCGTGCTCAGCTTAAGTCTTTGCAGAGAAACCCTCAGGTGATCGTGGGCACACCAGGCCGTGTGATGGACCACATGCGCAGAAAAACTTTGAACTTATCTCAACTCAAGTGTTTAGTATTGGACGAAGCCGATGAGATGCTAAGAATGGGGTTTATCGATGACGTTAAATGGGTGTTGGAGCAAATCCCTAAACAACGTCAAATTGCATTGTTTTCTGCGACAATGCCAAATATTATTCGCAAAATTGCGGAGGAGCATCTAACCGACCCCGAGCATATCACCATGAAGGTGAAAACTATGACCGCGGACACCATAGACCAAAGGGTCTGGATTGTGAGTGGGGTACATAAACTGGACGCACTTACACGTATTCTGGAGGCGGATGATTTTGATGGGATCATCATTTTTGTAAGAACAAAAAATGCTACCCTGGAACTGACGGATAAGTTGCTTGCAAGGGGTTACAACGCCGCTGCCTTAAACGGTGATATTCAGCAGAATCATCGTGAAAAAACCATTACCCAACTAAAGACAGGTAAGATCGATATTCTTGTTGCTACCGACGTCGCTGCTAGAGGTTTGGACGTTGATCGTATTAGTCATGTCATCAATTATGATGTGCCTTATGATACTGAAGCATACATTCACCGTATTGGTCGAACGGGCCGTGCGGGAAGAACAGGCAAAGCCATTCTATTTATCGCGCCCCGTGAGAGAAGGATGTTGAAAAACATCGAAAGTGCGACTAAACAGAAGATTCACAATCTTGAACTCCCCAGTAGTGACGTGATCAATAATCGTCGAATTGAGCAATTCAAGCAGAGAATTACTGATACATTGGACATTGAAGATCTGTCCTTTTTTAAGACATTGGTGGAACAATATCAAAAAGAAAAGGATTTGCCTGCACTAGTAGTAGGTGCTGCTCTTGCAAGAATGGCTCAGGGAGATGCACCGCTGTTATTGACTCATCTTCCTGAATTCAAATCACATAGCCGATCAGATAACTCAGATCGCCATGAAGGTGGAAGAGAAGGTAGGAGAAGCCGGTTCAAGATATTTGTGGGGCATACTCATGAAGTAAAACCTGGCAATATTGTGGGTGCCATCGCGAATGAAGCGGGTTTGGATAGCAAAGACATTGGTGCAATCAAGATATTTGACGATTTTAGCTATGTGGATTTGCCGGAAGGAATGCCTAATGAAGTTTTTAAGAAACTACAGGGTGCGTGGGTCTGTGGTCAAAAACTTGGAATCGAAAAAGCAGACTCTGATAAGGCTCCTGCTGGGAGAAGCCGTCCTAAAGTGGGAAGTGAGAGTGAAGGAAGGCGCTCTCCTCGAAGATCCCAGGACAACGATAAACCAAAGATAAGGAGAAAACCTAAAAGCTCGCCAGCTAAATCAAAAAGTAAAAAATCGAATCGAAAAGATAAACCGAAAAGAGAAAGTAGTTAGCGCCTCAGTTGGGCTCGTGAATCCGTTTAGGATTAATTGATTTGTGTTTTGGGCTCCGATGAACATATGGCAAGCGGGCGGGTTGTTAGATTGTGAGGGGTAAGCTTAATTGCTAATTGTGTAGAAGTTTAGACCAAATCTGACACCGTATTAAATCAATCCGAGCGAAGCGAGGGTTGATTTAATGAGAGTTACCCGTTTTGATGTAGTTACCAAACAATATCAAAACACAACGAGGTAACTC
>WLWV01000113.1 GCA_012103395.1 Gammaproteobacteria bacterium | reverse complement strand
GCTTGTCAGTGCCATCCTCGTCGAGATTGACGATGAATGGAGCAATGCCGACAAGCGATATATCGTGTGGAACGACGATAATGACTCAACCTAAATCAAAGTTACAGACGTAGGGTTGCACAATCACACAGTGTATTTAATCTCCTTAGAATTGTCTTTTGGAGGTAACTGTATCAAAATTCAAAACACGACCGACATCGAGATTTTCAACTATGTTCGATGGTGATTTCAACAGTCAGAGCAGCGACAAATGACATCGAAGACCATGAACTCCAAAAAAGATAAGCCACACAAATGAAAAATCATGAAGCTAACCGCCAGATTACTCATGTCTCCAAAGGAATTCCGGCTACTGATGGTGCTGGTGTGACGCTGACTCGTATTATCGGCTCTCCAGAATTGGACATGCTCGATCCCTTTTTGTTATTGGACAGTTTTGCTAGTGATGATCCTAATGATTATATTGCCGGTTTCCCTCTGCATCCCCATCGTGGGTTTGAGACAGTGACCTATATGTTAGCGGGGAAAATGCGTCATGAAGATAATACTGGCCGCAGTGGTGTGATAGGCCCGGGTGGGGTGCAGTGGATGACAGCAGGTCGTGGGATTATCCACTCGGAAATGCCGGAGCAGGAAGAGGGGCTTTTGCATGGTTTTCAACTCTGGGTGAATTTGCCTGCCACTGAGAAAATGTCAGAACCCCATTATCGAGAATATGATGCATCAGAAATTCCCATAGAAAAAAGAGAAGCTGGGGCGGAGGTTAGGGTGATTACAGGCACCACGGAGCAGGGCACTAAAGGACCGGTCACGGATGTGATCACAACCCCGTTGTACCTGGACGTTCGATTGATGAAATCGTCACGGTTTACTGAAACCATTCCTGTCACTCACAATGCATTTGTGTACGTGGTAAAAGGGGTAGTGGCTGTGATCGGTGAACAGCTAGAAGTAGAGGAAAAAGTGAGCGCTGGGTTTTTGGGTGTGTTGGGTGACGGGAACCGGGTTGAGCTAGTGGGATTGGAAGATGAGACGCAATTGCTGCTGATTGCCGGTTGCCGATTGGGTGAACCCGTTGCCAGAGGTGGTCCGTTCGTGATGAACACGCGGGCTGAATTGACTCAGGCAGTGAGGGATTACCAAAGTGGTCAGTTCTAATATTCAGCGCAGATATGAAATAGTTGTTGAAAAAAATTGCTGCTAAGTTCATTTGATAGCTTGTATGAAACTGGGTATAACAATTAACGGCGAGGGATAAGAATGGGGCAATTGGTCGAAGGTAAGTGGGAAGATGTTTGGTATGACACCGAATCAACGAAAGGAAAATTTGTTCGCAAGGGTGCATCTTTTCGCAATTGGATAACGGCACCAGGTGAAACTAATCCTATTGGGGAAAGCGGTTTTGAGGCAGAGGCAGGGAGGTATCATTTATATGTTTCTTTGGCATGCCCTTGGGCTCACCGGACGTTGATATTCCGTAAATTGAAAGGATTGGAAGACATAATTACCATCTCGATTGTAAACGCTTTTATGGGGTCGGAAGGTTGGACCTTTGAACCAGGAGAGGGTGTGATTCCCGACACCGAAAACCAGGTTTCACGAATGCACGAAATTTACACTTTGGCGGATCCTACTTACAGTGGACGTGTCACGGTGCCGGTACTTTGGGACAAAAAAAGGAAAACCATTGTTTCCAATGAATCGTCGGAAATCATCCGTATGTTTAATACCGCATTTGATGGAGTAGGGGCGCTGGTTGGTGATTTCTATCCGGAAGATTTACGCGCTGACATTGATGCGGTCAATGACTCCATCTATACGAACATTAATAACGGTGTGTACAAGGCGGGCTTTGCAACCACCCAAGTTGCCTATGATGACGCAGTGGCTGCTCTATTTGATACGCTAGATTCCTTGGAAGAGCGGCTGTCTTCTCAACGATACCTAGTGGGTTCCCAGGTGACTGAAGCAGATTGGCGATTGTTTCCCACGCTGGTGCGTTTTGACGCTGTCTATGTGGGCCACTTCAAATGTAATGTAAAACGGATTGCTGATTATCCTTCTTTGTCAAATTATCTACGGGATCTCTACCAATACGCAGGTGTGGCTGATACAGTAGATCTTGAGCACACTAAGGCACACTACTACGGGTCCCATGATACGATTAATCCAACTCTGGTGGTTCCCATGGGACCAAAACTTGAGCTGGATCAGCCCCATGATCGTTGCCGTTTCAAACAATAGATTTAGATTGGTTCGTTGAGAGCGTCTTCGGGGTGGGCTCATCGGCCAAAAAGTGCGGTAGAGCGATCTTTTGAATAATTACCTAGGAACAAATTACAAGTAGTATAGTCACAATCGACCAGCAGCTTTGGTTTGCTGGGTGGTGAGAGTGATGAGGTTTATGACTCTCGGCTTTTGAATAATAATCTAAAGAGCAAAAGCAAGAATGGTATTTGTCTGTTGTTTGATGATCTATCTTCTGATTGGTGTGGTGTTTGCAATGGCGTTTTTCTTTGGCGGATATCAAGCAATTCATAAAGATGCGACTGACTCGAGTGTGAGAGTTAGGCTGTTGTGGTGCCCTGCTGCGGTAGCAATTTGGCCAATACTTGTCTATAAGTGGGTAACGGGGAAATGACTAACGGCTGAGCGATTCGCCCTGGAAAGCTAATTCCGATAGGTTTGTCATCTAAATCTTCTCTATCCTAAGCTCTAACCAAAACGCCATTGAGATCTTTCATAAAAAAACCCTCTGAGGATCAGCAGCCAAATTGTTAGTCAGGCTTTAATTTTCAGGTAACCTTCAGCGTACATCATGAAAAAACACCATCGCAAATTCCACCAGGTATTCTGGGTTTTAGGTACGCCTTTGATTTTTCTATTTTTAATTCTGAGCCTACCATCGAATAACGATAAGGATATGCAAAAAAATCACATTCCTGAGGCTGCCAAAACAACCGTTCTTCCCTAGTGCGGTTTGTCCGTTGATTCCCCATGTCCATTGCCATTCTCCACTGATAGAAGAGAACGAACGATAATATGAGTCATACTTTTGTACCGGTTAGCTGGAATCCACGCAAGCGTGTATATGATGTTTGCTTGTGGATTTGTATTGCGCTTTATATCGTGCTCTATGTGTCCGTTACCAATATGTTTTTCCAGCAGGAGGATGCCATCTCCACGCTTATTGTTCTGATGCGGGCATTTTCCACCTGTGGATTCATCATGCTAACGTTTATTCTCTGTATAGGACCTTTGGCGAGAATTGATCAACGATTTCTTCCTCTCCTGTATAACCGTCGCCACTTCGGTGTTTCATTTTTTCTGATTGCTCTGATTCACGGTGCGCTGGCGATATTTTGGTATCACAGTTTTGGTGATATCAACCCCATTGTGTCGGTGGTAACGTCGGGCGGGAGCTATGGGGGAGTGGGAGATTTTCCCTTTCAGCTTTTTGGATTACTGTCGCTGTTAATGTTCTTTGTGATGGCTGCCACCAGCCATGATTATTGGAATGCCACACTGGGTCCATTGTGGAAATCATTGCATCTACTAGTTTACCCCGGATATGCACTGCTTATCATTCACATTGGCATGGGAGCGATGCAGGAAAGTAATACAGGCATCCTGCCTTATATGGTTTTTATCAGTGTCACATTGGTTGGAGGACTGCATCTATATTCTGCGTTATTTCACTCCCGACAAAGCCTCGCTGTGGAACAGGAAGCGTCGTCTTGGGTTGAAGTGGGAAATTGGCAACAGATCGAAAATGATCGTGGGATCACCGTGACGGTGAATGGCGCAGAGCGTGTAGCGATCTTTCGTTATGATGAATGTAAACTCAGTGCAGTGTCCAATGTCTGCCGACACCAAAACGGGCCTCTGGGGGAAGGGAAAGTGATTGATGGGTGTATTACTTGTCCATGGCATGGTTTTCAGTACAGACCGGAAGATGGACGCTCTCCTCCTCCATTTACAGAAAAGATTGAAACCTTCAAACTGAAGTTAGAAGGTAATGTCATTTACCTGGATCCGAAACCACTGCCTCTTGGTACGCCTAGAGAAGTGACGATGATCACGACAACTCACTAGTTTTAGGTGATGTCGGGCTTAAGTTCATCTAACAGGTGAATTTTGACAAACAGAGTATGTAAACATGGGATTCTTAAAAATAGAATATGAAGAACTCGGATAAAGCCCCATTTTTTGTTGGCTATTTGGATATGCCGAAACAACTGAAGCGGTTCTATATTCCGCTGGTGATTTTAGTTGGCGTATTATCTGCCTTGGGAGGGATGAGCATCGCAAAACAGCAACAAAGCGATGGTCCTGCGGAATGGCAAACGTCATCCACGGTGACTTACCATGGTCTGCTTAAGATGGAGCCGTATCCCGTTCTACACCGAATTAATCCCGATAATGCCAACGAAACCGAATCAATATTGTTGGTCAATCAGGGGAAGTTCTCGGCGGAACACTATGCAGCCCCACTGGAGGATCAATGGGTGTCAGTGACCGGGTATCCCATTATCAGAGGAGGGTGGACGATGCTGGAGCTTGCTTCGGATCAGCCCATTCATACTGCTGCGAAAATTGAGGAACCGAGCGAATTTTCCATTTTAGGCCAGTCGTCATCGTCAGTGTCATTGGGCGCTGTCTCGTTTAGTGGAGAGATCGCAGATTCGAAATGTTTCCTTGGTGTCATGAATCCTGGGAAGGGAACGGTTCATAAAGCCTGTGCGGAAGTGTGCTTACTGGGTGGTATTCCGGCAATGCTGCTGGTCTTGGGCGAGGACGGCCTAAAATATGGTTATCTTCTCACGCACTCTGACGGTTCAAGTGTATCCAAGGAATTAGCGAATCAGGCAGCGAAGCAGGTAGAAGTCAATGGTGAGCTGGTTAAAAAGGGAGATCTTTTGTATCTTCAAATTGGTGAGAGTGAAGTTCTATAGCGAGCTTGTGGTGCCCTCAAAATGGCAGAATGACTGGGAAGTGAGGCAAATTTCAGCATGTCTGGAAGCAAAGCGTGTCGGAATATGTTAACGACTATTTCATCCTTTGCTGTTTGACACTTTATTCACACCTAATTCTCCTGCCCGTAGTGTTTTTTCTCACTATGTTCATGCTAACAGCATCTGTATGAATTTGTCATTCGGCGTTACCTAGGAATCCATCCACCACCATCACGTCACACGATTGTTGAAAAGCTTTCGAGCCCGTGGCTTAAGTCATTCTCACCTTCGTTGCCTACGAGTTGTAATTTATCTTCAATTTGCTGTAAGTATGCATTCGCTAGAATGGCAGTGCTTTCAACTTCGCCACTACAACTAACATCTAATAGTGCAAAATGTGCGTCATGATCAGTGATCCTTTCGCAATCATATACGGGCGTATGGGAATGAACACAATAGGTTAGTGATGATTGCGATCTCTCTTGCCGTCGCGCGCGCTAATACGAATCTATTTCGTGGCGTGGCATAGCACAGAATCGAACAGGTAAAACGAAACCAATGTTCGTGGTTCGGTTTCGTGGTGCTTGCTTTGCTGATGCTCTTTATGAAACCATTGAGCTATTCGTGAAAAGTACCCCGACGACCATGTGGGCCAGCGTGAAGTGATGCATAAGATCATTGATACAAGATGTATAACCTGTCATTCGATGATTATTATGCAATTTGGTTTTACGACTTCACCAGGGGGAGATTTCTACGATACGCTAGGCTAAATGGGAAATCAGTCGGATTTCATTGACCAGCGATTAGTCATCAATAAAACGATGTCCGTCGGAAGTCTAACGGACATGATGGATAACGGGCGATTGATTTTTGATCAGTGATATCAATCGCTAAATGTTAAATAACTAGATGACCAACTAATCGATCAAACATTTAGCGACCAAAAAAGATAATTAGCGAAACACCTATCAATAAAATGCGAGGAAACAATGTCAACTAGTAATTCTGCGATCGGTACCCCCGAGCAACTTAGAGATCCAAACTACACACCACCGATGTCTTTGGCTGTTCCTTTGGGGATCCAACATGTTTTGGCCATGTTTGTTAGTAATGTGACGCCAGCGATTATCGTTGCTGGGGCCGCAGGTTTTGGTTTTGGCTCAAATTCGCCAGACTTTTTTAACCTGATTTACATGATTCAAATGTCCATACTTTTCGCTGGTATCGCGACTTTGTTCCAAACCATCGGCGCTGGTCCCGTCGGCGCTAGACTGCCCATTGTGCAAGGGACGAGTTTCGCCTTCATTTCGATTATGATTCCGTTAGTTGCTGGCAAAGGCGTGGATGCTATGGCGGTCTTAATGTGCGGTGTGATTGCAGGGGGATTATTTCACGCATGTCTTGCACCGTTTGTCGGTAAAATTCGATTTGCGCTGCCGCCACTCGTTACTGGTTTAGTAGTGACGATGATTGGATTAGCTTTGGTTAAAGTAGGTATTCAATATGCCGCCGGAGGAGTGCCTGCCATTGGCAAGCCAGAATTTGGAAGCCTCCAAAATTGGTCTGTCGCGTTAGTGGTTATAGTTACAACTTTAGGGTTTAAGTTTTTCGCCAAAGGTATTATGTCAGTCGCTGCAGTATTGTTAGGGCTGGTTGTGGGCTATATCGTGGCCTATTTTATGGGAATGGTGAGTTTTGGAAATGTGTCAAAAGCCGCCGTCTTTTCCTTGCCGAACCCATTTCATTTCGGCTTTGAATTTAGTCTGGCAGCAGTTATTGGGTTTTGTTTGATGTCGATTATTTCGGCCATTGAGACCGTGGGCGATATTTCCGGTATCACAAAGGGCGGTGCAGGTCGCGAAGCGACGGATGACGAAATTAAAGGAGCGACTTTTGCGGATGGCCTTGGAACGGCTGTATCAGGAATATTTGGTGCGCTTCCCAATACCTCGTTTTCTCAGAACGTTGGTTTGATCGCAATGACGGGTGTGATGAGCCGCACGGTTGTCACGATCGGTGCGATCTTCCTGATTGTATGCGGTTTAGTTCCGAAAGTTGGTGCAATGATCTCCACTATTCCCATTGAAGTACTCGGAGGTGGCGTTATTGTCATGTTTGGTATGGTGGCATCAGCAGGTATTTCGATGCTTTCTGGCGTCAATTGGAATCGACGTAACATGGTGATTTTCGCGGTCTCACTATCCATTGGATTGGGGCTCCAGTTAGTGCCTGAGGCGCTCCAGCATCTTCCACAGACTGCAAAAGTTCTATTAACTTCTGGGCTATTGCCAGCGGCGTTCATTGCTATTGTCTTGAACTTGATCTTGCCAGAAGAGTTGGCTGCTGAGCAGACAAATTAGACGCCTGCCGATTCACTAGGATAACACTATGATAAGGAGGACGATGAATTAACCTAATCGGAGATTCTCTTGACGTGCTGGCAAGAGAATCTCCTTTGTCTCATCCTTACTGACTAAAATTCATGCCTCTTCAAAAAATTGGAGATAGCAATAGGTTTGATATCGAAATTTCGGAAATTGCCCCTAAAAGCTCGGTGAAGCTGCCGGGCCATTAAAACCAGCCCCACCGTTTGGAGTAGAGTACTCCATAGAGCTTTGACTCAATGATGATTGACACATGAGTCCGGCAATAGCAAAGGCAGCAATGGATCGTGTAGTGGCAACAAGGGATGTTTTGGCCTCGACGCTTATGATCAACATTGTAAGCTGATTTAGGACCCTAAATAGTGATCAAGATAATGTTTAATAAGAGAGCTTGTAATGAGTACTGACATAGAACAAAACCGACTTTCCATGCGTTACGTGAACCTCGCCCATCCAAGGCTGGGTGCTAAAACCCTATTCTCAACCGATGAGTTCTTCGCTCCTAGCGAGCGAATGCTTAATCCAGAGCCGGCATTATTTGTTCCAGGGAAATTCGATGATAATGGAAAATGGATGGATGGATGGGAGTCGAGAAGAAAACGAGTTGAAGGGTATGACTACTGTATTGTGAAATTGGGGCGACCTGGTGTGATCCATGGATTCGACATCGATACCAGTCACTTTAAGGGCAATCATCCACCGGCCGCTTCCGTGGATGCGTGCTATTTGACGAACGGAGACCCTGATCAGCAAACACAATGGACAGAAATTTTGCCCTCGGTTAGTTTACAACAGGATAGTCACCACTTATTCGACCTTGTGAACGAAGGAACCTATAGCCATTTACGTTTGAACATCTATCCAGATGGTGGAATTGCCCGATTTAGAGTGTATGGAACACCTCAATGTGACTGGAATAGCAGGGGCTCCGAAGAAGTATTAGATCTGGCAGCACTGGAGAACGGTGGTCGAGCGATGGCATGCAGTAACCAGGCTTTTGGTTCGAGTATATTGAATCTCACGATGCCAGGTCGGGGTATCAACATGGGAGATGGTTGGGAGACAGCTCGTCGTCGGGAACCAGGAAATGAATGGGCGATTATTGCGCTAGGTCACCCGGGAATTATTGAATCCATCGAATTGGATACTGCTCACTATAAAGGTAACTATCCAGACCGCGCATCCATTCAGGGAAGTTATATGCAAGGTGGGACTGAAGATTCGATTGTTACTCAGAGTATGTTTTGGAAAGAGATACTTCCCGAACAAAAACTTAAAATGGATCATATCCACCTGTTTCAATCTGAGTTGAATGATATCGGTCCGATTACCCACGTTCGAGTCAATATCATTCCAGATGGTGGACTTAGCAGAGTCAGATTAAATGGCCGGATTGTGAAATAAGGATGAAAGTTCGCTTCTGGTTTGAACTGTTGTCTAAGCAGTCATTTATGTTATGCAGTGGTATGATTCTAGTTAGTGCCCCCCCCCCAATCACTTTGGAATTAATAACAATGTACAGGAAAAGTGCGTTGATTTAGCCAATACTGGCAGGATCGTCTCGGAAGGGTTAAGAAATCCATGAGTCGATAGACCAAGCAATTCTTCTTTTGTCGCTTAAAATTCCGTTTTCTAGAAATTAAGTGACAATAAAGATTGCGGGTATCACCTCTCAGCGATGGATTCCCTAACGTTGGACGCCTATATAATTTTTGTATAGGCGTTTTTTGTGAGTGAGTATAAAGCAGCAGTGGGTGCGCTTACTATTTCCACGAGCCATCAAACTAAATCAGGTTAGGGTCAGACATGATTTCGACCAACGCTGGCCCTGGGTGCTCGAGAGCGGTTCTAATTGTTTCATCGAGCTGCTCTTGCTTAACGACTCGCACCCCAAAAGCATCACATAATTGTGCATAAGCAGAAAAGTTAAGATTATGTAGACTTGTTTGCCAAACCTCCCATTCCGCAGCGCGCTGCTCCTTGGTGATTTTTCCGAGTTGATGGTTGTTGAGTAAAATATGGGTGATATTCATTTCATATTTTACTGCGGTGGTAAAATCGGCGAGATACTGGCCAAAACCACCGTCGCCACTAATAGAAACAATCGGCCTGCCTTTTAGGTTATCGATATCTTGAGTCGCGGCCCACGCCCCCATCGCTGCGGGAAACGAAAAGCCGATTGATCCCAAGTAGCCCGACATCAGTATGGATTGTTCTTTGCATTCAAAATAGCGACCAAAAGAATAAGTGTTATTACCCACGTCAACCGCGATGATGGCATTATGGGGAATGAGACGGCTTAATGAATCAAATATGAAGGCTGAATTAATTCCTTTACCTGTGTGGTCCGAGCGGCGGCTTTGTTTTTCATTTCTCCAAATGTCCCATCGGTCTTTTAGTTCTAGACGTTGGTTAATTGTCTGATGACTGCTGTCCAATTTGTCGTTGAAAATTTTTGCTGTGATCTCAATTTCACCCCAAATTGGCAGCGTGACGGCGTGAAATTTGCCCAATGCCATTGGATCGAAATCAACTTGAATAATGGGCCTTTTTTCAGTGATTCCCGTGTGATTGGAAAATGAGGCGCCAAAAACCAGAATGAGGTCGCATTCATTCATGAACCAGCTGGCGATGGGTGTCCCAGATCTCCCCAGAACACCAGCGGCCAGCGGGTGAACATCGGGAATTTGCCCTTTCCCTTTGAAAGTTGTTAACACGGGAGCGTTGAGTTTTTCTGCCAGTTCAACCACTGCTGGCATGCTATTTTTCGCACCATAGCCCACTATGATGATAGGGCGGTTGTATTGATGAATCATGTCCATCGCTTTGCGTATGTCGTCTTCGGCTGGCGTGATTGCTTGATTACCCATACGTCCTGTTGGACTCCCAGCTTTCGATTCCGCCTTGGCGGGGAGTGTTTGAACGTCGTCGGGGAATATTAAGTGGGCGGGCGTTCGATTCACGATGGCATTCTTGCAGGCCAAGCTCATTAGCTCTGCATGCTTGCTGGTGTGAAGCACCGTTTGGCTGTAATCAGCCACGGCATCGAAGGCAGAAGCGAGGTCAATATCCTGGAAAGCACCCGGGCCTAAAACCTGTACATTCACCTGGCCTGTGAGCGCTAATGCGGGGGCTCTGTCCACCTTGCAATCCCATAAGCCCGTGAGCAGATTCGTTGCGCCGGGCCCTGCGATGGTTAAGCAGGCAGCGGGTTGCCCTGATGCTTTGGCGTAGCCTGCGCAGGCAAAAGCGGCAGCTCCTTCATGACGAATGCCATAGTAGTTGAGCATCCCTCTCGCTTCCTGAGTGCGTAATGCATCGGCTAATCCGAGATTGGAGTGGCCAACCATACCGAATACGGATTTGACGCCCCAGTTAACCATGGTCTGTGCCATAACGTCAGAAATCGTGAGATCCCTCTCTGGCTCCGCTTCTATGGCCAGATAGATACCGTCCGAACGGACGTCAACCGGAAACATCTCTTGACCTGAATCTTCGTGTCCACCAGGTGGTTTGCCAGTTAGTGGATCGAAGTCCCAACCATGCCAAGGGCATCGTAGCCAGCACTGTCCATCGCTACCTTTTTCAATGGATCCTTCTCCTAAAGGTCCACCTTGGTGAGGGCAGTGGTTTTCCATGGCAGCATACTGGCCGTTAACGTGGGTTAGTGCCATGCTCCTAGTTGTTGCGGTGACGGTTTTAACTCGTCCCTCTGGTAGTTCGCCAATGTCTGCTACTTTATGCCATGTATAGTTTTTTTCGTGATTTGTCATGAGCTTGTGTGGTGGTTGTTTAGCACGATCCGAGGCGAAAATGAATTTTGCCATCATAACTGAAGGTTGAGATTGTGCAACCCTACGTCTGTAACTTCGGTTTAGTTTGAGTCATTATTGTCGTTCCACACGATATATCGCTTGTCGGCATTGCTCCATTCATCGTCAATCTCGACGAGGATGGCACTGACAA
>WLWV01000322.1 GCA_012103395.1 Gammaproteobacteria bacterium | reverse complement strand
GATGGCTCAACATTCAACACCTAATCCAGAAAAACCGGCTTTGGCTTCGTTCGCTACGCTCACTTCGCCTAAGCCAAACGAACATCGCTAAAGAAATAAATTACAGACCTCAGGGTACACTACCGTAAAAAGATTATCAACACACAAAACATCACAACTGTTCTTTAGTAATCGGTCACAAAGATGTGATCCCAGAAACCCCGCTCCCCCTGTTACTAATATCCGTTTCTTTTTCGTATTTCTCATCTAATTAGGCTTTCTCTTAAGAACGTCAAACCCGGCTATGATACTTTAAATCACCACCATCCACGATCAGACTCAACGCAGGTTCATACGTCTTATAACTCAAAAAATTGCTGAAGTCTGAACTTGTCACCATTACAAGTACGCTGCTGTCGTGATACATAAGGGCGACTTTTCTGACCTAATCAGTGTATTTTCCTCCCTAAGCACGATCGCAATTAGCTCTCAATAGAAATAGGGCGAATTCAGCTTTATCAAACATCCAATTTCAGTTATAAGGTGGTTCACCGTACTATTTGAATTAGATATATCATGTCCGAAACCAAGCACTGTCAACTTCTCATTCTCGGTTCAGGCCCGGCTGGTTACAGCGCAGCAGTCTATGCCGCACGAGCGAACCTTAATCCCGTACTCATTACGGGTATTGAGCAGGGTGGCCAACTCACCACCACCACCGATGTTGATAATTGGCCAGGTGATAACGAAGGCGTTCAAGGACCGGAGTTAATGCTAAGAATGCAAAAACACGCTGAACGATTCGATACCGAAATCATTTTTGATCACATTAATGAAGCTCGATTAGGTACGGAACCATTTACTCTAGTGGGTGATAGGAATGTATATAGCTGTGATGCTTTAATCATAGCCACCGGCGCATCAGCTAAATACTTAGGATTACCGTCTGAAGAAGCATTTAAGGGAAAAGGAGTTTCTGCTTGCGCTACATGCGATGGCTTCTTTTACCGCAACCAGGACGTCGCTGTCATCGGTGGAGGTAATACTGCAGTAGAAGAAGCATTGTATTTGTCCAATATAGCCTCATCCGTTACCTTGGTTCACCGACGAAACGAGTTAAGAGCAGAGGCCATTTTGATCGATCACTTGATGTCAAAAACAACAGAAAATGGCGGAAACATAAAAATTGAATGGGATCACGAACTGGATGAGGTTCTAGGAGACCAAAGTGGCGTCACAGGGATGAGAATTAGACATAGCAGCGATGGCACTCCCAAAGAAATCAAGTTAATGGGAGTGTTCATTGCTATTGGCCATTCACCGAATACTGACTTGTTTACAGCACAATTGACCATGGAAAATAATTACCTCACCACGGAAGGGGGAACTAAAGGCAACGCAACTCAAACTAGCATTCCTGGTGTCTTCGCTGCTGGCGATGTCATGGATCATATCTATCGACAGGCTGTCACCTCTGCAGGAACGGGCTGTATGGCGGCGCTGGATGCTGATCGATATTTAAAGACCTCGAAGTAGCAAAAGCCAATTGCCAAGAGCATGTGAATTGAGTAAAAAGAATTCGATTTCGCAAGAAGACGCTATCCTATTTCAGGAAGCGATGTCTGGCACTCGACCACGTCCACCAGAAAACAAAGCACCTTCAAAACCAGCCCCACCACCCACCCGCCTCAAACGTATGCGAACCACGGAAACCTTAACGCGAGAATCGGAGCCCCTCATATCCAGAAATGTTTCTATCGACGAAACCAGTGAAGAAAGTTCAGAGATTGTTTTTGCTCGCTCTGGATTATCACGAAAATCGCTAAAGCGCTTAAAAAAAGGGGAGTATGATTATCAAGCCGTACTAGATATGCATGGCTTGCGAGGCCATGACGTAGCACCAGCCCTGGAACGTTTCTTGTCTGAAGCTAAAGAATACGGATACCAATGCATTCTCACCATCTATGGAAAAGGATTTCATTCGACAGATGGAAAAGGAGTCGTGAGGCCAACGATAATCTTCTGGATGAAAAAACACCCCGAGATTCTTGCTTTTTGTTCCGCACAACCTCGACATGGTGGAACAGGAGCTGCCTACATTCTCCTACGAGAATGAGCTATGAGTAACCAACCGGATTGATATTGTCGTGACATCCCTTTTACAGTTGTAATACGTTTTTAGTCATTCACTGAATCAAGGTGATAACCTGGCTTTACCCATCGATAGGTCAGATTAATTCGACTTGACGGTAGTGTAATCTGAGGTCTGTAATTTAGCTTTCTATTGCAGCTTCGCTATTGGCTTTGGCGGAGTGAACGTAGAGAGCGAAGCCAAAGCCGGTTTTTCAGGCTTTAGTATTGAATGTTGAGCCA
>WLWV01000112.1 GCA_012103395.1 Gammaproteobacteria bacterium | reverse complement strand
CATCTTTACTCAGGCTTGTCAGTGCCATCCTCGTCGAGATTGACGATGAATGGAGCAATGCCGACAAGCGATATATCGTGTGGAACGACGATAATGACTCAACCTAAATCAAAGTTACAGACCTCAGGGTACACTACCAACGAGCATCGATAAGAATCTGACATCACTTAGATGGCTGGCGTTTCTTAAGCCTTTTAGTGGCTTCTGTAGAAAGGCGATTTACGGCAAGGATGGTTTTCTGAGTGTCCTCATATGGCTTTAGCATTAGTAACGCGTATAATTCATGTATTCGGACAAATATTTTGCTATGCTCTACGCAATAGCTACCCGTGCAAGACTATGGCGGCTATGTTCCTGGTTTGTGATTTGCATTGCCAGGGTAATCTTTTTCATTTCGGGAGAATTTGCGATGGTACCTCCACTTAATTTGCTGCTAGGCGTCGCCATTGGCGCAGCAGGCATTTATATATATAAAGACGAGTCAGCCCGACAGAAGCTAGCTGCAACGGGCGGAAAAGTTAAAGAAGGCGTAAGCTCTGGCGCTGGTTACGTTAAAGGCTTGTTCAAAAAAGATCCTGAGGCTGGGGCGAAAACTGAAACTGGTGAAAAAACCGCTGCAGGAGCTAGCGGTCAAACCGAGGCAGAAGCTACTCGTCCAGCCGCTGCGGGAGCTGCCAGTCAAGCCACGGAAAATTAGGAAAAGTAACTGTCGTACAATGTGGCTATGAAGTACAAACGTATCAGATAGCAGTTGGTTCTGCTGCGTTTTTGCTGTAAGAACATTGCTGGCAAAAACCATGCTTGTGTAAGAGGTCACGTATGATTCAACTGGCTATCATGCTACCGTTAGTTGCTGGGGGCGTTGGAGGGGCATTGTGGCGGCAGTATAAAAATCGTCACCAAAACATCGCTCCAGACAAGTCGCTTTATCTGGAAACGGAATCAGCGGTGAATAATGAAGATCAGAATCAGCCTTTGTGTGAAGGGAGTGATACTGGTGTTCAGGTATTTGACGATGTTGGTGAACTGCAGCACTACCAATATGTAACTTGGTATGCTTTTGCTTTTGCGGCGGCAGGGGCTTGGTTTTATGCCCCAGCGACACTTATGAGCGTACCTCTTCTGGGCTACAACGCATACCATTTTGTGCGTACCCTGCGTGAATCTGATTCAAAAGGACGAGGATCGCCTCTGACCTTGTTTGAGATCATTAGTGTTGCGGGCACCCTAATAACAGGCCGCCCACTGGCGGCGTCCGTGTTACTACTGTTTTCTTTCGGTACTCGTAAGTTGTTGTTACAGGCCGGTAACATCAGCCATCATGTCGATCTTTCACAATCCCTAAATTCATCTAGGTTGCAGATTTGGGTGCTACGTGACGGCGCTGAAATACAAATTACAGTTGATGAATTACAAGAATTAGATATTGTTGTCCTTAGTCCCGGTGATACCATTAGCTTATGCGGCGAGGTAACACAGGGTAGTGGTGTTGTGCGTCAGTTCAGTTTATCCAAAGAAATGAAATTGGTACCCAAGCAAGTGGGCGATAAGGTCTTTCCTTATACCCAACTGGTGTCGGGCCATTTACATGTGCAACTGAACTAACAAGTAAGATAGTAGAAAAGGTTGTTTGCACAGAAAATCTTTCTGCTTTTTCTATCAGCTGCGCGCTTGAACCAACAGTATCGCTTAATGGATAGATGGGACGCCCTAGGAGAGGTTAACTTGCTTGTCTGTTTTTAAGCAGTCTATGATTTACTTTAGAGAATTACTAAAACAGTCAGCCATTTCGTTAATGCTTACGCACCACCCACAAGACAACTCCAAGCAAGAATATCAACACCACCCAAATCAACCACGACACATCTGTATCAACGGCTAATGCAGACGCCCTATCTGATAACAATGTCGGATAAGGGGTATATACTGGAGCGGATAGATCGTTTGTGACCGGCGCCGCATAGAGATATAGACTGTTGTTGCCAGGGAGGTAAAGCATCGATTGCAATGTATCCCGATTAAAAATCTCGAAGCCTCGGTTTGCCGTATCGGAAAGAATGTTACCCATGGCAGCTACGTCAGCAGGCTCGGTCTCGCTAAAATCTAACAACTCATGTAGTCGCCGCCAGCGAACACTGTTTTTTACATCGGGACAATGATTTTTGAGTTCGGTTAGCACATGACACCCAACCACAGCGATCTGCTGAGGACGTTGCCAAGGTCTGGCGGTCTGTGTAGGACTGGACCAGTCACGTACCTCGGCAGAATCCAAACTGGGGAATTCCAATACCTTGATCTCCCTTTTGTCAGCGAGCAACACGCTACGGTCGGCGTCGTAGACTTGTTCTGAGAGATAAGCGCTCGCTTGATGGACAGATTGGTGATTTTCCAGTGCTTGACGCAGCATAAAAACATTTGTGGACAAGTGGTGAGATGAGTGTGGTGAAAATTGTTGATACGGGGAATAAGCCTCGGCGTCAAAGTAAGCTAGAAACAAACCATGGCTGTTAAAACCATTTACGACACTCGTAATACCAGCAAACCCCGGATTAACGATGGTTCGATCTTTATGGTGATAAACTGTAATGGCCTGTAGTGCTCGTAGTTCGGGATTACTGTGCCAGTCCAAGTTTCGACCAACAACAGTACCAATTGCTGACACCTCGCCGAATACGCCGATACCAGTACCACCAGGCGGTAGTCCGAAGTCTGGTAATAGATTGAGTAGCTGATATTCATCTATCGACAAATGCCCATCGCCAAGTACGCTATTGTGCACGATTGACCAACTATCAACGACGCCTTGCCATTCCTCTTGATACGATTCAGATAATTGTTGTACCAGTTTCGGAAGACTGTGTTGCAGTAAATCATCAAATCGGCGCTGCCTTAACAGGCTCGCAAGATAAGTATCATACTGGCGCTCTATGTCAGGAAATAGGGTTTTACTCTGACGGCCAAGCTCCAACCCAATAGCCCTTGGACTCAGTTCAGCAGCGTCGATGCTGATAACAGGAAGACTGTTGTCACCATACGCTAATGCCATATTATTAACATAGCTTATTAACAGTATTAACCCAAATAGGCTAAACCAGCGTAATCGTTTCATGTCTTGTTTGGATTCAAGTTGCCATCTTGCAGGTATAAAACCTGGTCGGCATAACTGAAATAGTCTTCGTCGTGAGTGCTCACAATCAGAGTCTTACCGGAAGCCTTCAACTCCGGCAAAATTTCCTCATAAAGGAGTTGCCGAAATACGACATCTTGATCGGCAGCAGGTTCATCAAGTACCAATATGGGTCTACGCTGCATAATGGCATTGATAAAAGCAAGCCTTTTCCGTTCACCGGTAGATAGATCAGTATTAGTGAAACACCCTTTTTCGTAGCTTGTTTTGTCGGATAGCCCTAGCTTTTCTAACCAGTGGTTGACGATTTTTGTTGAGGTGCTGTCAACGCCATAAAGCCGATCGAACAAATGGGAATCATTGAATACAACTGAGAATAAGCACCTATAGCCCCCGTAATCGTCAGCGCCAATCGGTTGATTATCGACCTGAATACACCCATCATTTGGCGAATACAAACTGGTCAATAGCTTCAATAATGTTGATTTTCCGCTACCATTGTTGCCAGCGATAAAAGTGAGGCTGCCGCGTTGGCAAGTTAGTGTAGTGGGACCAGTTGCAAACAAGGGTCGTTGTTCGGCGTTTTTATAAACAAAGGAGGCTTGGTGTAGACCGATGCTATTAAAGTGTTCGTAGGATGATTTTTGTGGCTGATTGCTTTGATGACTATGTGTGGTATCCAGCTTTCCCTCTAGACGATATAGATTACTAATCGCAACATTGGTTTTTGACAAGTTCGGATATGCAGCGCTAATGAGGGCAACGGGCTCCATCATGAACAAGATAGTGGTGATGATCTGAAACAAATTCTCCTCATGTGTGGGCAATAGAGAAGGCAACATAAACACAACCAGTAGTAGCAGTGAGTAGAAGATAACATTCAATAGTAGAATGTCTTCCAGCAGCCTGACATTGGATTGGCTTTTTAGGTTGCCAGTCTCGGTTGACAACTGCTGGATATCAGCAAACACAGCATCACTTTCCTGTTGGTGAATCTTTAGTCGTTTAAAGCCCTGCAATATGCCGACAAAACGGGAAAAAAACTCACCTTCCTTACCTGCTGCGGTGGAAAGCTCCTGAAAGGTTTTTTGGTAATGGCGGATCAGTAAAGTGACGGCGCTGCCGATTAAAACTGCAGCGATCAGGAAGCTCAATGGGGATAGCCATAACAAATACAGACTGGCGAAAATCAGCACCACCAATGACTCAATGCCAGTGATTAAATACATCACTGACTGCGAGATGGTGTTTGCACCCTGGGTCAGAGATGAATAAAGACTAATGTCGCCAAGTTGTTCAACAGTGCGTAGTTCACATCGCCGTACCTTGTCAGCAATGCGTGTACGAAATCCCTGTAACGCATGTTCAACAGCACTCACTGCCTGACGCTGGGAGGTTCGTTGAGCAAAGATAAATAGGAGAAAGGCGAGCAAGTATTGAAAAAGCAGTTGTTTTTCTACCACACCATCCTGAAGTTTAGTGGCGGCTTGATTGATGATCACCAATAACAAGCTATTAGTAACACCAGATACCATGGCGAGCGATAGTACCCGCTGCTTTGACACCGCTGTTTCCTGCGCCATGAATTCCAGAATCTTCACTGCAGGTCTCCGTTTAGTCGGCTTGTGTTCTGGTCTTTGTGCGCTGAGTAAGTAGGAAAGCTGCCAGCATTGCCATAATAGAGCTGTATATCAACGCGATGCCGATGCCTTTTAGTTGGCCTATTAACTGGCTCATATTGAGAAACGTGAAGTGACCGATTGTGCCGAATAGGCCAATACATAACAGCCCCCAAATGCCAGCAACAAGTTGGACAACGATCAGCTCGGCGCAAGGAGCGTGTCCCGTTTGTTGACCTAAGAAGCGACTTAATGGAGTAAGGGCTAAACGATATAGGAATCCAGCAAATGCGCCAATGAGCAAGGCTTCAACGGAGGTGACACTTTGGACACAAGCAGCTATTGCGACTAAACCGCTGATGAACCCTCCTGGTACATGGTCGATAGAGTTGTTGTCTTGGCTAGGATAGAAAAATCTTCCTTGTATAAACACGCTGAGGCCACCTGCCGCTGCTGCGAGTAGCATGTTTAATGCTATATGACTAATCGAAATCTCGGTAATGGATACACTGCTGCCAACAGCGAACCCTAGCCAGACAAGGTAGAACAGTAATGCGGTACGAACAGAATAAACCGGGCCGCCAGCAGGGGCTTTGTTCGATCTAACAGGCCCTAGTCGCCGTTGCATAGTGGCAGCAAACCAAGCAGCGACCAAACCCATAGTGGTAATCTTAGAATCATCGATAAACCCGAGCCCATGTAACCAGCCATGATTCTCAGGGATGAGCTGCTCAGCCCATAGTCCGTGGCTGAAGATGGGAATCAGCAAGGTCGCGATAAATAGCGCCAGCAATAGTTGTACTGTGCTGGAGAAGTGTTGGTTAATAGTAGTATGGATAAACAACCCAGCGCATACCACTAATGCGGTTTGGTGTAGCATGAACCCAATCGACAGTTTGTGCATTCCTGACAGGGCGGCATCTCCGGGTAAATAGATTGGGCTGCCGATCCACCCCATATTTGTGACGCCATACGTCAAACCAAACCCGAGTATCAGATAGGCAAGCAATAGGACAGTAACGTTGAGCAATATATTCTTGCGGTGCAGCCGGCCATTGTTAATTAGGGAGAAGGCCAGTGGGGCGGTAAATACGAGTGCTAACAATAGTAACGCCCATAGTTGCTCCAGCTGCACGCTATGGTCACCTAGTAGTGCTGCCCTAGCTTCCGCATTCGTTTTTTTATCTAGCAGCCCTTCACTTTCTTCCGGTTGAATGGCGTCGACGGCATTACTGATCTTTATAAGGATGTTATATAGCCGTACAGAGTTATCTTCGATGAGGGATTTTTGCACTTGCAGTTCGGCTTTGTTGGTGCGTGCATCTCTTGCGAGGGTTTCTAATTCTTGTTGCAGCTTTTTAATGGTTTCAGATGAATTGACTCTACCGATACCTTTTAGGTCAAGATGACTTTGTTTCCGTTGTTCTACAACCCGCTCCAGTTTAACTGACATATTGCCAACACCCTGGTCTTGGCTCGAGTTAAGGGCGAGTGGTTCGGCGTCATATGTTGCAGACATGGCCACATTGCTACAAAACGATAACAAGAATAGGATTATTGTTGCTAAGACGGGCAGCTGACGTGCTTGGGTGCGGGTAGTAGGAAAATTTATAGTCATGGATCCAGTACGTTTAACCACTAGGGCTGGTTATATTTGTTGCCGGTGACTCATGTCGACTATCAACCGTACCGACACAATCTGGGAGAGGAACACCGCTTAAGTTTTTTATGGCCTTCTCAAGTGCCCTGTATAATGTCTTGTTGTTCTGACGAACAGCCACAGACATGGCACCAACAGACAAGTCTAATTCACTGACCTGAATAGTGGTGGATGTTGGCATGCTTTTTGCGATTTGTGATTTATGGGCCTGAAAGAATGCCTCATCAGCAAATAAGGCGTCAATACGCCCGAAAGTCAAATCAAATAAGCCGTTTTCCAATAAAGAATAAGCCCTCAGTGCGGCGTTGCCATCATACTCATCCAATAAGTAAAGATGCAGTAGCGAGTCTTGCTGAACGCCAATAATAGCGCTGTGAATGATGCCCTCGATAGTGGAGTATGATCTGCGCTGTAGAAAGGCTGGTCTGATACGGCATAACGGGCTGGTGAGTTGTAGCTTATCGATTTCCGGCAATACGACAGCGTCGATCACCAACATCGCATCGAGTTGATAGGTTTGCAGCGCTTGTAACAATTGATCGGGTTTGCCGCCCACAAAGTGACACTCTGCATCAATAGCCTCACAAATTGTCAGCAATGTGTCTACTAGTATTCCTTCGGCTTTGATATCCTCAATTACATGGCTATAGGGTAGGCGGTTTTGCTCAATGCCAAAGTATAAATGATTGGTTTCTTTGCTGTTTGCCGATTGTACTGCTGAACCCGCAAGTAGCAGTAAAGTGAACAACACTAATCGCTGCCAAAATAGAATCACGGCTTTTCACCAGGTAGGACAAATAGCCCATCAGAGTGATGATAGCCGTCGGCTGAGAGTTTAAGAAAGGGGCGGTCTGACAAACCAGAATGTTGTAGAGCGGCTAGGTTTAATGATATCTCAGGTAAGCCCTGTAGTCGATCGGAAAGTTCATGTACCTTAAGGCCCCGCAATAAACCGTTATAGACACGCATAGCCTCAGCGTTGTGTTGTTTAATGTCTGAACGTTTTGTCAATAGAACACTGACGTTTGGATCGCTATTGCGATTGGCAATCGCAATCGCCGGTATTTTGTAAAATGCCAGTCCTTCATTTAGATGTTTTATCAAGTTGGAATCACTATATGGGTAATCAGAGACTAATAGTGCATCTATCTTTAATGATAATTTACCGTAACAGTCGATCAAGGACTGCGTTACCTGTGCCTCTTTAAGTAGTGAAAACGGAATTTCACATTCGATAACGTCGAAGTCCTTTTTGGATGCAACGGATTTAATTAAGGCGAGATTAGCCGCCTTGCGTCCGTGTTTGGTGTTCTCATAAATAATTCCGAGACGCTGAAAACGTAGCAGTTCATAAGCTAACTCCAACAAATAAAGTTTATGGTCATCATCATGTAGACGCCGGCCAAACCGCTGTGAAAAATCAGTAATCTTGGTGCCGTGCTGTTCTTCCACAGACTTGGCAAATCGTTGTAATAAGTACGGCACATGGATAGCTGGCAACTCGTGTAATTCCCCATCGCGCCAGACACTGAAAACATACCGCTTGCCGAGTATCTCGCCTGAGTCGTCAAACGCATGAATACCAGTAACGCCTGCCCACGCTGGCATGTAATGTAAGGTTGATGCTAGCAATGGAGGTAGGGTGGAGCCTGCACGTTCAATAGCAGAAGCGAGTAATGTCATACTATCATAGCCCTGCGCCGCGTTGTGATTAGGCGGATGATGATATCGAGCCTGATACTGCTGGATAAAATTCTGGTTAGCTTTGGTTAGCCCTCGAGTGCGGTGAAGCAGGGTTGGCACAACTGTATTGTTCGCAGCTTCACCCGCAGTGTCATAATAATTGGCGCGCGCTAGGTCGCTATTGCCGATAATTGGTTGTTCAACTCCCATTTCACGTAGCTGACGAACCATTACACCCCCGGCAGCACTGGATGAGGCGATGAACACAGCATCAAAATCTTCGTTACTAAATTGAGAGATGACGGGACGATGATTCGTTTCTTTGTCAAAGAACGACACGCGTTTGATGACGTGGATGTCTTGTTCGATAGCAGCGTCCTCAAACCGAAAAGCGAGCTCTCGGTTGATGCTACTGCGACCATAGAGAAGGACAACCTTACGATAACCTAGGTTTGCGGCGATATCGGCGAATTGGCTGGCCATGACCTGAGCGCCTGGTGCCATACGAAATACGTATTGGAAATTATGTCCGGTCAGTGTTTCGGCGATGGCGAAAGCTGAGAGAAACACCATCTGGCCCAGCTCGTACATCATTGAGGCTGGAACGGCAATGTCTGATCGAGGATGGCCTAGGACAGCGGTTATTCTTGGGTTAGCAACAATACCCCTTAGTGTTGCTTTGCTTTGCTTAAAAGAATCGCCTTCTGTCTCAATATGAACCTTTAGTTTCCGCCCTAGCAGTTTTCCTGGGCGGTTATTAATTTGTTCAGCGGCGAGTAACACGCCGTTTATGAATGGTTGCTCATTGGGGGTTTTAAATGCCACAATTTCGATATCGCCTTGAGCTTGCCTTGCATAAACTAAGCGACGCTCCGCCATAGCACTGAAATCAGGGTGGCCGGCAGAGGTCAATACCATTGCCAACACTATTAAGCCGATCGGCAATAAAATAATACGCTTCATGGCTAGTTATTAGAACCATGAATTACTGGTGGATATTGCATAATCGGCGTAGTACCAGTGGTGCTTTTGACAGGTGTTTGCTGAGTCTTGGTTGCGGGTGGCTCGGCGGCGACGGATGCCACAGCATCCGAGCCAGTATTCAATATGATAGGTAGACCGTCCTTGCCGCTACCAACCACCACCACCTTCGCATTAGGGGAACTGGCCAGTGCTAATGTAGCGTCGATGCCCTTATGGCGTAGGATGGACTCGGTCAGAGATTGATCAACAATGCGATGATAATCTTTGATACCACCGGCTTCTATCTTCAAACGTTCAGCTTCTTTTTTCGAAGTCTCGATGCGAAATTCATAGGATTTCATAAATTCTTCCTGACGCAGTTTGTCTTCAATCGCAATGACAATTTGGGGCGGTAAGGTAATGCTACGGATGATTATGTCTTCCACTTCTACGTAGTTGCGCCCGACTTCATCAAGTGCCGTCAAAATAGCATTGGTCAGTAGACCAGCCTCATTGGTGTAGATTTGCTCAGCAGTATAGCTACCGAGTTGTTTACGCATGACCGATTCGATCTGTGGCAGAATAACTCGTTGTAAATAATCCGGTCCAATACGCTGATGCAAAATACCCAGTAGAACATATTCTGGGCGATAACGAGTCGCCAGTGATAGATGAACTGATAGGCCCTTGTTTGAGATGACGTCGAACTCATGATAAGCCACCATTTTCCGCACTTCGTAGATATACACATTGTCCAGTGGACTGAATAAATGTAGGCCCTCACTATATACGTGGTCGATTTCGGTGCCACTGAAACGCCGGAATAACACACCAGCCTCACCCGGCTCAATCGTAATAACGGTGCGATTCCAGAAAAACACGAAAATCAGCACGATAATCAACAACAACATAATAATCCAAGGGCGCTGTCTTCTAAGCCAGTCTCTGATCGGAGTAGGAGGAGTAACGTTATCTCTGATCGGAGCAGGGGGCGTCACGTTATCTTCGATCGAAATGGGAGGAGTAGCGTTATCTTTCACGATATTGTTTTACTTGGTAATGCGGACGTTCGGATAGGCGTTTAGTAACACGCATGGGCAAGAAGTGCTCATCACGAGTAGCTATTATCCGTACAATAGTCGATCAGGGATTAAGTCTAGCCCACAAACGAATTAAGCTGTGGCACTTTTGACTTGTTTTCTGAGTTTTTTGGTTTTTAGTACCCAGTAAAGTGTCGTTCCCAACCATACCGCTACAGCTGTTGTTATGACTGGATGAGCGACAGCGATATTTTTCGCGCCCAGAGCAACGGACTTTATACCAGAAAAGCCCGAGCCAAGAATTGGCTTGCTAGTTGTTTCAGTTAACATGGGAATACTTTCCTTTTAAATAAAAACTAATCTTCATTTCAAAGCATGTCGGAAATGAAGTCAAGGGTGTAATTTCCAAAGTTCCCACTGAGTTACTATAGTCTATCAATCTGTGCGGATTAAGTACAATGACCTTTTAAAGAAAGAGGCAGCCGCTATCAAAATGTACGACACATAGTCGGTTCCCCGGGTGCCTCAATCAAACTGCAACTAAAGATGGCAGAGCAAGCACGACGAGCGGTAGCTAACAAGTCGCCCTTAAGGCCAAATAAAAAGTGGCTTTGGGGTAACACAAAACTCCAAGCTGGGTAGCTGGAGGCATAATTATAGCGCGTTATCTATCCAAAGTTTAGGGAAAATTTTGGATGGATTTTTCGTAATAAAGCTTGTAAAGCCGATTAAAGGCTTTGTGGATTCGGTGAGGTGTTGAGAAAGCTTAGTGCTGGAGGAAGGGGGGGTACCAAGCACATGCGTTAGGTATAAGTGCGATGCCAAAATGCTTTTCGGTGATCTCTTAATACACCAAGCAGGGCCCTGAGGCTGGGAACAACGCATGTGACTACTGCGGTGCTGCTGACAGTATTGATCATAGTGGATCCGGCGTTATGTGTATTCATCGATCCAGAATCCTAATAAAACAGCCGGTGCTTTAGCGCGTTACAGTATCGTCAATACCTGTAAATAAACGCGCCGCAGCCCGGCTTTCTATGCTCAGCAGAAATAACTACCAAATTACCTTTGCTAGTCGGTCAAAAAGTAAAATTCAAGCTTAATATAGTCTTCGTGTCTGTGTCGTCTCTTCCTTCCGGTACAGATTGTGCAACCCTACGTCTGTAACTTTGATTTAGGTTGAGTCATTATCGTCGTTCCACACGATATATCGCTTGTCGGCATTGCTCCATTCATCGTCAATCTCGACGAGGATGGCACTGACAAGC
>WLWV01000111.1 GCA_012103395.1 Gammaproteobacteria bacterium | reverse complement strand
GCCGATGGAAACACTCATCGACGGTAAAGCGATCTGGAAAGAAAAGTTTGTAAACTAAACTCTATCTGACAGACAGCTACTGATAAACGGGTAACTGTCAGCTCAAGTCTGAACTTCTACAACTAAGTCTGATCGCAAACTAATTTAAAGGAAAACCAGTGGCTGTTTCGGAACTATACTTTCATATCCTTTTTGGCTTAGGCCTGACAGTTGTGGCAATGCTGATC
This sequence comes from Gammaproteobacteria bacterium, assembly GCA_012103395.1. GTDB lineage: Bacteria > Pseudomonadota > Gammaproteobacteria > Arenicellales > Poriferihabitantaceae > WLWV01. Next base: position 11,145 of record WLWV01000111.1, on the reverse strand, counting down.
ACATGGGGAATGTTAAAGTTCGTCCGAATTCTTGATCATCCAAATCACCGATCCTCCCACCAAAATGCCATTCCAAAAAGTGGTGGTATCTCAATCGTTGCGACTTTCCTGATAGGCATGGCGGCGATTGCGGTGTTCTCTGAGAGCGGGAGTACTCAACAAAAGTACATGATCGGTTTTGTGAGCTCTTCAATTTTGATCGCCATTATTTCCTTTATTGATGACATTTCGGAAAAAACGGCGGCCTTTAAGCTCATTACTCACGTCATTGCTGTTTTTGTTGTGCTTTACTGTGGAATTGTCATCGATACCTTGTCAATGCCATGGGCAGAGCAACTTCCCCTTGGGTGGGCAGGGTATGTTATTTCGTTTTTTTGGATTCTCGGGCTGACCAATGCCTATAACTTTATGGATGGAATAGATGGCCTAGTTGCCAGTACAGCACTGATCACCTCACTATTTTTCATGATCATTAGTTACTATGCCGGAAGTACGTTTGTCTATATTTCCTGCTATACGATTATCGCGGGCTCTGTTGGTTTTCTCATCTATAATGCACCGCCGGCAAAGATTTTTATGGGAGACGTGGGTAGTGCGTTCCTTGGTTTTGTGTTTGCCACCCTCGCGATTATTGCCGCCCGATATGATGCGTCGCACACGTCTTTTCTCGTGATGCCAATGCTCTTGTTTCATTTTATTTTCGATACTTTATTCACCTTTTTTCGGCGTCTTTCCAATGGTGAAAAAGCGTTACAAGCTCATCGTTCTCATCTCTATCAATTATTAGTCAGAAGTGGTTATACGCATCTGGAAGTTACTTTGTTACTAAGCTGTATGGGATTTCTTCAGGGTTTGGGCGCATTATGGCTTGTTAACATACCTGGAAATGAGAGGCTATTCGTCTTTATTCCATTTTTGATCATACAACTCATCTATGCCAAACTGACTTTAAAGCGCGCCAGAAAAGCCGGCGTTGAATATAACTAATGCGCTAAAGCCCAGTTCCAGATGAACGAACTACGAAACAAAATGTATGCCTAATAAAACTCAAGAAAAATCAAAGCGTGTTTTTATAGCGGGTCATAACGGAATGGTTGGTTCCGCTGTAAAGAGACAATTGGAGATTGATGGACGACATGTTGTATTGACTCGCTCCAGAGCCGAGCTTGATCTGACGAATCAGTCTGAGGTCGCCCAATTCATGGGTGATGAGCAAATAGATCACGTTTATCTGTGTGCCGCGAAGGTTGGAGGCATTCATGCTAATAATGCCTTTCCTGCTGATTTCATCTATCAAAATCTGATGATTGAAACTAATCTCATTCATCAGGCATATCTCCAAAAAGTGGAACGGATGTTGTTTCTGGGGTCATCATGTATATACCCCAAACTCGCAGACCAACCACTGGATGAATCCGCGTTACTGACCGGGAAACTTGAGCCAACGAATGAACCTTATGCGATTGCGAAAATTGCAGGCATAAAACTTTGTGAATCATACAACCGTCAATATGGTACTGATTTTCGGTCTTTGATGCCAACCAACTTGTATGGCCCCTATGACAATTTCCACCCTGAAAACAGTCATGTTATTCCCGCATTGATGGGACGATTCCATGAAGCGAAAACGAAAAATCTACCGTTCGTAACCATATGGGGAACTGGGGCGGCTTGTCGTGAGTTTCTCCATGTGGATGATTTGGCCAGAGCTTGTTTGCATGTGATGGAAATTGAAAGAAATGAGTTGGAAAGAAATGTCGACCCTTCTCAATCGCACTTAAATGTCGGTGTTGGTGAAGATGTTTCAATTAGAGAATTAGCGCAAACTTTGGCGAAGGTGACTGGGTATCAAGGACGCATTGAATTTGATACATCCAGACCCGATGGAACCATGCGTAAATACCTTAATGTTAGTGCGCTACATGGCCTAGGATGGAAGCATAGCATTGGCTTAGAAGAGGGCCTGATGGCTACCTATGAATGGTATTGCGACAATAAAGCTGATGTTCGATTGTCGTAAATTTCTAGGTGAGAAAGCTCAAAAGCACTTGCTGCTGTTGTTTGTTCTCATGCTGACATGATGCACTGCAGTTCTTCTTAAGTTCACCCGATCTTGGTCAGCCGGGTGGGAGGGCGCAGATTTGCTTATACGGAATTCGACTCGAAAGAGATCCCGTATACATATAGATATCCTGAGTCACATCTAATGCCTGTTCCGTGATTTCGATATGTGGTGTCCAACAACCTAATGCTTGATATGACCGGATGCAGTTTTCTAATGCTATGGACTCAGTTTCTGGAAAAAATGGTTTTTGCAATATGGCAATTTCCTTTGCAGGGGCTTCACTAATAAATTGACGTGCTTTGCGATAGGCGCGACAAAATGCGATTGCTACATCAGTTTTCAACCATCCTGTTGATGCTGCCAAACTAGAAAATGCACAGGTTCCGATAAGTGGTCCAGATATTGAAAGAATGGACGCTTTGGACTCTGCCTCCAGCTGTTGGGGAAATGGGCCCTGTTGCTGGACATATTGTCCCTCACCGTTTCGAAATGCTTCGTCTATTGCTAGGGGGCCACCAGGCGTAATTGGAATAATCTTGTCGTAGTCGATGCCGGCTTGATGACAGGCATAGCGGAACATCGCATTTGGTTGGCCACTCTTAAACATGACGACTTCTGCTCCTTCCAACTTCTTCCAATGGAAGTCCGGATCTGGTTGTCGGCCAGCTATAAAAAAGCCGTCCATCTCATTTATTTGGGCAAAGTGGCGAATGTCTTGCTTAGGGTCATGATGCGCCTGTTTCGGGGGATGAAATCCTTGACTCGCAGCGGATTGAATTACGTCGGCAGTACCGTTGACAATGGCTTCGATGGCAGATTTTCCTGGGGGAGAAACAGTCCAGTTGTAATCGAGCCCTTCCTGCTTTAGAAAGCCACCTGCCATAGCAACAATGAGCGGAGAGTAAAAAGCGGAAAACAGCGTGAATTCAATGTTGACATGGGACATTGCGCATACCTAGGAAATGTGAATAGAGCCCATTCTCTCGCTGTTTATTCTCCCTGTCCAGGTAATGTATCCCTCATTGTTGATTTAAAGGCATGGCCCCAACCGAGGTCATCGTAGAGGTAATATTGCATTTTTAATGCAAAAGCAGATCCGCTAATAATAAATACCAGTGTTAGTAGTGAACCGATTGCTAGCGTTGACATGCCACTGATGCCTTGCCCGATGGTGCACCCTAGCGAAAGTACACCACCAAATCCCATCATTACCGCACCGAGAAAGTGATTGATGAAGTCGGTTTTATCACTAAAGCTCTCCAGGCGAAATGTGCCGGAAAGAATGCTATATAAAAATGCGCCGATGACCAAGCCAAAAACAACCGCAATACCAAAATTGATGCTAGAGCCAGTATAGGTCATCACATAGCTGATCGAATTGCCGACAGGCGCGATGAAAGATACTGCTTCTAGTTGTATAGGGTCGAAATCGTCATAGCCAAGCACGCCGGTGATATACCAAGCGCCACTAATAATTAGGCCAATGCCGATACCGGCCAATAAATTATCAAATCGTGTCCAAACCTCGTTATCACGTAAAGCGAAAATAATGGCGCCTCCGGCAATCACAACCACACAAATGATGCTCGCAATCTCGGTGGAAATACCGGTAAGGTAACTCAATAGATCGGGTATACCTTGGGTAGAAAGACCCGCCTCCGTTAAGTCAAGGGTGGTGGGGCCATTAATTTCCAAACGCAACAGGGCAAATAGTCCTCGCAGAGTGGCGTACGCAGTAATGCCCATCACTAGAAATACAACCAGAGACTTCAAGTTTCCGCCACCCAATCTTACCAACGTTCGTTGCCCACAGCCGGATGCGATGGTCATACCTACTCCAAAGATAAATCCACCTAGTACATGGCCTAGCCAAGTAAAGTTGGTAGTCAGGTAAATTGACTGAGTTAGGTCGAGCATTCCAGTGAAATGCATGGCTTGGGCACCTAAAATAGCAACTCCCATTGCAAGAAACCATACTCTTAACCGAGTGAGAGAATCCATGTTAATCCAATCGCTGACTGCTCCCATGGTGCAAAACTGAGTTCGACTTGAAATAGCGCCGAAGATAGCTGCGCCGATGAACCCATACAGTGCGATTTGTTGATAATGTTCAAGTTCCACGGTTTGCTCCTGATAATTAGAGTGGTGTGTTTCAGAGCTGAAGAGCTAATCTACGATCGGTCGTAGCTGATATGATAAATTGCTATTTTTTCTTCAGTAGGAAGTGAAACTCATTGTTGGATTCCGATGATTCGAGTAGTTCGTTGCCGGTTTGTCGGGAGAAAGCTTCGAAGTCTTTAACTGATCCTGGATCGGTTGCTAAGATTTTTAGAACTTGACCAGACGTCATCTTATTGATGGCTTTTTTCGCCTTCAAAATGGGCAGAGGGCAATTTAGATTTCGGGCGTCTAATTCCTAGTTAGCTTCGTTCATAATTAAATTCTTGTTTGTGTTCGAATAAGTGAATCTACTGGATCTTCAGCTAGAACGGGCTTAGCGCTATCATATATGCCGGCACGCCTAATGTTCTTTTCAGTGGCGCTGAATGCCTAAGTCACCTTAGATGACTGATTGCTGGAAGCCCATTAGCTGAATGTATTTTATACAGCGAAATAGATCGGCGCGATATCTCACGGGTATAATGATGACTCAGTCATTATACCCATAAAGGAAGATACCTTTCTCTAGTCGGAATAAAGTAGGTTTGATGGGGTAGTTATGATCGCAAAGTCAGCAGCAGGGTTATGATGGGTAATCGTTAGTCTCCACTTTAATACTAGTTAAATTTAAGGTTTTTATGACAGAACTTAATCGAAGAACCGTCTTGAAAATGATCGGTTTCGCTGCCACAGGCTCCCTGGCTGTCCACAATGACTTTTTCGGCACAGCGAATGCTGAAAACTTGGATACGCTCTACGATTTGCCGATGCGGGGGAATTTGCGAGTGCTCCACACCACAGACACTCATGCTCAATTGCTGCCTGTGTATTATCGGGAACCCAACGTGAATCTCGGAGTAGGGCCGGCCCAAGGGCAGCTTCCACACTTGGTAGGACGGTCTCTCCTAAAGCGCACGGGATTTAAGCCCGGTAGCATCGAGGCCTATGCTTATACAAATTTAAACTTTGAGGAAAACGCGCGTAAATACGGGCGGATGGGTGGGTTTGCGCAGGTGAAAACGCTACTGGAGAGCCTGCGTACTCAAGCGGGTGGAATTGAAAATACGCTAACAATGGATGGTGGTGATTTGTGGCAAGGTTCTGCCACTGCTCTTTGGTCCCGTGGGATGGACATGGTGGAAGCGTCCAATTTGCTTGGTGTTGATATCATGACAGGGCACTGGGAGTTTACTTATCATGAAGAGGAGTTTCTGCGAAACCTAAAAAATTTCAACGGTGAGTTCTTGAGTCAGAATGTCCGGATAAAAGAAGACAGCCTGTTTGACGATGCTTACTTCGCAATGGCTGAAAAATACGATGGACTTGGGTTGTTTGATGAAGACGAAAGCATTGCATTCAAACCGTATAGTATGCGTTTGGTTGCGGGGAGCAGGATCGCGGTGATTGGTCAAGCCTTTCCAAGAACAGCGAATGCGAATCCACAGGGTTTCTTTCCAGATTGGTCTTTTGGCATACGTGAAGAAGAGATGGTCGAGTTAATCGATCGAATTAAGGAAGCTGAATCACCTGATGCGATCATTTTGTTGTCCCACAATGGGATGGACGTGGATCTCAAGCTTGCTTCTCGAATAGACGGTATTGATGCTATTTTTGGTGGACATACTCATGATGGTGTGCCCGTACCAATTAATGTTACCACCCCTAATGGTGGGACCTGTATGGTCACGAATGCGGGAACTAATGGCAAGTTCGTTGGGGTGATGGATTTTGATATTGAAGGAGGCCGGGTGAAAGGAATGCAATATCACCTTGTACCTGTTTTTGAGAAGCTGCTCGAGGCTGACCGAGATGTTTCTGATTTTATTTCTGCGCTTCGGGATAAAGTATATGATGACGCCGTTGTCGAGTCCCGTTCCAAGGAGTTTGAGGTAAGCCCCATTCGCTTGGGAAAGAAATATGATGCAATCCTGAAAGAAAAACTAGCGAAAGCGGATAGAACATTATTTCGCCGAGGAAATTTTATGGGAACCTGGGATCAGTTGATTTGTGATGCGCTTCGTCACGAGTATGATGCTGATATCACGCTCTCTCCGGGTTTTCGTTGGGGCACTAGCGTACTGTCAGGAGAGTGGATTACGATGGAAGACGTGATGACCCAAACAGCCATGACGTATGGTGAATCCTATGTTCAGGAAATGACGGGGGAGAGTTTAATGACTGTACTTGAGTCCGTTGCCGATAACCTATTCGACCCGGATCCCTATTTTCAATCTGGTGGGGATATGGTGAGAGTTGGTGGGCTTGATTATACAATTGACCCATCAATGCCATTATTAGAAAGGATAAGCGAGGCTGTGTTGGACTCCGGTGAACCTTTGCAGTTGGGAAAGACTTATCGCGTCGCGGGTTGGGGAGTGGTAGGACCTCATCCCGACGGACGACTAATTTGGGATATCGTTAGAAGCTATTGTTGGCAATGAGAGACGAAAACAACATTATTGCGATAAAGAAGATGAATCACCCGACGCTAAGGGGGGTGACTAACAACCCAGGTGTTGAGGACTACGGCGGGATTCTGCTTTAGCCTATCCCTTTGTGGTGGCTCTCTCATGAATGGATAGAACTAACACTGGCCCATTGAGTTACTAACGCCAGATTTTCTAGTCCTAAAGTGATAAAGCATAAACGTTTCATATCCTGTACGCTTTCTATTGCCGTTATGCACAGTTTGCTCTATTGAGTTACGTCTATTGCTGCATCGTTTTTCTCGCATTGTAAAAACGGATGTAATTCTTTAGTATCAATCAGGTGTTAGCGTATATGTTGATCACGCGGATGGCTAAGTGCTCAGTGGCTTAGCTGTTACCGACAAATACACTGAATCACAGTTCACAATATAAAATCTGGAGGACAGATTAATGCTTAGAAAAACTGCTGTGATCGCGTTTCTTACACCGTTGCTGTTGTTGGGTTCCGTATCAGGTTCTCTGGCAATAGCCGATGAAGCGGCGATAACAAAAGGCAAGAAAGTTGCTTTTGACAGGAAAAAAGGCAACTGCTTGGCTTGTCATATGATTGATGATGGTACCTTGCCTGGAAACCAGGGCCCTCCTCTGGTTGCGATGAAAGCACGATTTCCTGACAAAGAAGTGTTGAAGGCACAAATTTATAATCCACTGGAGAAAAACCCAAACAGTATTATGCCGCCATTTGGGCTTCATAATATTCTTTCAGACGGTGAAATTGATGCAATTACAGAGTACCTTTTAACCCTTTAAGTGAAATACAGAGATATCTAATGAAAAGAAGAGAATTTAATAAATCCTTGATTGCTTTATCAGGGATTGGTGCTAGCCTTTCTTTGGGGGTGATCCCTCTATCAGTAAACGCTGCTCGGTCAATTACCGCATTTGAAGCGGAAACCGGTGAAGATGCGATGAACGAGTTGTATGGAACCACTTCTGCGGAGCCAAGTGAAGCCATCAGCTTTAAAGCACCGGATATTGCTGAGAATGGGGCGGTAGTGCCCATCTCCATCATGGCGGATATTCCAAATGTAGATCATGTCGCGCTTTTAGTGTTGAATAATCCCTCACCGCTGGCAGCGTCTTTCGAGCCTGTTACCGCGGGAGCAACGACGGTTGGAACTCGCATCAAAATGGGTAAAACATCGCAGCTAATGGCTCTCGTAAGAGCTGATGGGAAAGTTTATTCAGCAACCAGCAAAGAAGTGAAGGTCACCATTGGTGGCTGTGGCGGTTAATCGAGGGAAATATCATGGCAATTAAATGTAAAGCAAAAGCAGACGGTGATCTTGTTGAAGTTAAAGTGCTCATGAAGCACGCGATGGAAACAGGTCTTAGGAAAGACAGCAAAACGGGAGAGCCAATTCCGGCTCACTATATTACCGAGGTGACCTGTAGTCATAATGGGAATGCGATTTTTCGCTGTAATCTCGGCCCTGCGATATCGAAGAATCCCTATCTGTCTTTCATTGTGTCCGGGCCAAAGGTCGGAGATACGCTACAAATAGCGTCTTTGGATAATACGGGAGAAACTGATTCCGGCGAAACAGTGGTTAAGTAGTATTTGACCTTCTGCCGATTTCAATAATTATAAGTTACCAACCTCTGGAGAGTGACTTTGAAGATGTCATACAATGATATTTTTAAAGATCAGATTGACCGAGGGACCCAACGAGAGTGAAATTATGAAGAAGTTAATTGTTGTGATAACAGCAACTATCACTGCTTTTAGCTGGATCAGCTTACATGCTGGCCCAGACAGTGATCAAGCTGCGTTTGAGAAGTACTTTACCAGTAAGTTTCCAGATACCCCTGTCAGTGATTTTATTAATGGTGTGTATTCCATCGATAAGCCTTCCAGAGAACAGTGGGAAGAAATTGAAGAGTTCCCACCTTATGAACTTGCCATTGATTCTGGTAAAGCTGCATGGAATAAGCCGTTTGCTAATAGTAAGACTTACGCAGATTGTTTTGAAAATGAGGGAGCGGTAAGAGGGAATTACCCGTACTGGGATGCCGATCGTAAGGAGGTTGTGACGTTGGAACTCGCGATTAACGAATGCCGTGTCGCCAATGGTGAAGAACCGCTGAAATATAATAAAGGAAAAATGGCTGATATTTCTGCCTATATGTCGTATCAATCTCGAGGCCAGAAAATCAATGTGGTTATTCCGGATGACCCAGATGCGATGGCTGCTTATGAGAGAGGTAAGGAGTTTTATTACAGCAAGCGTGGTCAATTGAATTTTTCATGCTTTGATTGCCATGGTTCTGGCTCTGGGAACTTAGTTCGAGCAGATAAGTTGAGCCCAGCCCTTGGCCACACGTCACACTTTCCAGTCTATCGCTCCAAATGGGGTGGAATGGGCACTTTGCATCGTCGATTCGGAGGTTGTAACAAGCAAGTTCGCGCGGCCGCTTTTAAACCTCAGAGTCAGATCTACAGAGAGCTTGAATTGTTTCTGACTTATATGAGCAACGGTTTGGACTTCAATGGTCCAGGTGCTAGAAAGTGATTGGTAAACGATCTGCAAAGAGGAAAGTAATCATGTTTAAAAAGGTAAAAACAACCGCGGTTGCGTCTTTGGTCGCAACGATCATGACCCTAGGGCTGATGAGCTATGCTAATGTTGGGATTGTCTCTAATGCAATTGCAAGTGATGGATTCGAATCGTCATGGGCGGCGGCTGATGAGCAGCGTAAGATGGCTGCCAAATTGGGTTTTGAATGGAGGGATACTAAAAAGCTCTTAAAGAAGGCGAAAGCCGCCAATGAATCTGGAGAAAATGAGAAGGCAATGAAACTGGTTGCCAAGGCTCATGAGCAATCCAATGACGCTATCGCTCAACAGGAGCGTGAGTCAAGTGCATGGCAGTCCAGGGTGCCCAAGTAAACAGGCACATTCCTTGTTCCAGATAAGGCTCTAATTTTTTATAGCCTTCTCAATCTTGCTACCCAAAGGGTGTTGATTCCAAATTAGCACCCTTTTCTTTTGCTCTCTTCTCCGTCGAAAATTGATAACCAAATCCAGTAGGTAAATGAAAAAAGTGGAAAACTGGCAAGTAATTTCAAAGCTTGCAAAAGACGCTGGTCAACCAATCATCCTTCTTATTGATCAATCGGATTGCCCGTTTTGCCGACGAGTAGAAAGTGAGTTTTTTGCAGCGATTTTTGCTGGCGGAGAGTTTTCTGAAAGGGCTATTTTTGGGAAAGTCTCCATTGATGAAGGCGAGACGATCGTTAACAAAAAAGGCGACCAAATTTCGACGAGAGAGTTTTTGTCGCCATACAGTTCCGATTTCACGCCCACCGTTCTTTTTATTGACGGCGAGAAAAATGAGTTGGTTGAGCGAATGGTGGGGTTGATGACTCCTGACTATTACGGCTACTATCTGGAAAAATCCATCGAAAAAGCGATATCATTGGTGTTGGGTGGATAACAAAGAATCAGCAAAATCGGCTACTCCAGATCATACCGAATCAGGTCCTTACGTTCCAAGAGCCTTCCCCACCGCCAACTGTAGGGATGGACAAAGTCAGTTATCTCATCAGATCGATCTTCTAATTGTCTGATTTCGTTGTGCCAGCCGAAAATACCATGCTCAAGATTTAGAATTTGATTGGCCCCCTGTGCCGATAGGTCTTCATGGACTTTCTCTGCGAGTAGTGAAGATCTTCTTCCCACGGAGCAATAGAACACCACCGTTTTGTCTTTTAGTGTTTCCCCGTAAAGCGCGCTAAATGTAGCGGCGCTAATTTCTGGATCCACTTGAATGGCGTTGGCTAAGTGGCTCACATCATATTCAGCTCGTTCTCTTACATCAAACAAAACAAAGTTCTCGTTATTGCGAACGTTTCGTTCAAGTTCGTTTCCACGAATGTGGTTAACTATTGGGTGTTCATTCTGGATCCAGTTATGAATTTTCTGTAGTGCCGGCTGATCAGCTTGTGACTGGCTCGAGAAAAATGCAAATAGACACATCCATAGCGGTAATGCCAAAGATTTTACACGTGATGCTTTAAATTGCTTCATTACTTGCTCAGTAGCATTAGTCATAGTCAAGTTAGAGCGGAGTTTTGAGAAGTGGTTCCCTGATTCTTCTAACTTGTTTCGATACTAAAGCTATGAATTAGCGTGTGACTATAAGACGTTTAGAGGGACTTTGATGAATCGGATTCCGGATTGATCCTGTTCAGGTAAGTGGCCGGCGCGGATGTTGACCTGAATAGAGGGAATGATGAGTCGTGGCATTGACAGCTGTTTATCGCGTTCTGTTCGTATGTTAACAAACTGCTCCTCTGTGATCGATTGTGCAACCCTACGTCTGTAACTTTGATTTAGGTTGAGTCATTATTGTCGTTCCACACGATATATCGCTTGTCGGCATTGCTCCATTCATCGTCAATCTCAACGAGGATGGCACTGACAAGCCT
>WLWV01000110.1 GCA_012103395.1 Gammaproteobacteria bacterium | reverse complement strand
GCTTGTCAGTGCCATCCTCGTCGAGATTGACGATGAATGGAGCAATGCCGACAAGCGATATATCGTGTGGAACGACGATAATGACTCAACCTAAATCAAAGTTACAGACGTAGGGTTGCACAATCATCATACCGACCAATAAAGCCATTTCATGTAGTTGGATTTGATCGATAGACCGGCCAAAATAATACTCGCTAGCTAATCCAAAACCGTGTACTGCACGATTTCCGGATTGCCCAAGAAAAACCTCATTAAGATAAATTTCGAGTATTTCTGATTTGGAAAAGCGCATCTCCAAAACAATGGCCATGGATGCTTCTACTAATTTGCGAGACAAAGTTCGTTCCGGCGTCAAAAAAAGATTTTTAACCAGTTGTTGCGTAAGCGTGCTCCCGCCTTGGACTGATCGACCCTGCCTCCAGTTAGACCACAAAGCCCGAACAATACTTTTTGGGTCAATGCCAATATGATGTTCGAAGTTTCGGTCTTCCATCAATAGAAGGGTTTTGATTAGTAGCTCCGGCACTTGATGTAGCTTAGTGGCGACCCTGTCTTCATAAGAGCCCAGATGTAAACTACCAATGTGTAGAGGTTCCATGAAAGCGCTTTTCAGGAAATTGCCGGTGGAATGATCAACCATTTTTTCGATCTGGTTATTCTTAAAGAAAAGCCGAATCGTTATAGGTGGTTGGTTAATAGCAGGAATGTGATTTAAACTGACATCAAGCTTTTGAGTGGATTTAACATAGTGACCCAGAGCTGTGATTCTCTCCCGGGATTGATACCCACGCTTTTCCAGTTCATCGACAAACCGATTGAGGGAAAGCTTGTCATTAGGCCGAATTTCGAAAGGCCTTGCGTATATGTGTGCAGGTAGGGCATGGGGTTGGTGAATCAGGCGTAGCCGAATTTCTCTATCCAGATATGCAAAAATAATTAGGCATGCAATCAACGTAGCGAAAAACAATAACCCGGAAAACTTAAAGACAATCCAAGATAATGTATCTGTTTCGGGCGGGGTTTTTTTGGCTGCCTTTTTAGGTGTATTCTTGGGAGATCGTTTGCTCAAAATGGAGAAAAACTATGTAAGCGGTAGAATAGAAGCACACTTCCAACAAACTTTAAAAGAAGCAGGGTTTTCTTCTAGGCATTGCTGACAAACGAGATCGTTTTGTTTAGTCATAGACTCCGACGAAGATAGTTCGAAACGATGGATGACACGCTGGCTCTTGTTTTCATCCTCATTCCTTTTGATCCAAACTTCGGGGTAGGTCACAGGGAGTTCTCCTAATCCGCCGATAGCATTGGAGTGGAAGAGCACGGCAGGCACCCCGGCGTCGATCAGCAGATCCACTAATAGCGTACCTTCAACAAGTGATGACGCCGTATAAATTTTTTTCAATGAGCCAACTAAATTGAAAAGCTACTCTGCTGTTGTTCCTGTTGGAGATGGCCAAGCGACAATAACCGCCTGAACCAGTGTCGCCAGCGGTATTGCGAAAAACACTCCCCAGATGCCCCATAAACCGCCAAAAAAGAGTACGGCAACAATGATTGCCACGGGATGAATGTTAACAACCTCGGAAAACAGCAATGGAACGAGCAAATTTCCATCCAAAGCTTGGATGACCAAATAGGTAATACTCAAGGTAATAAAGTCGCCAGACCACCCCCATTGAAACCAGGCAATTAGTAATACTGGAATGGTCACAATGGCAGCGCCGACATAAGGAATCAAAACAGATAGGCCGACCAAAACAGAGAGCAGCATCGAGTATTGAAGCCCAAGAAAGGAAAAGGCGACGAAAGTGCAAAGCCAGACAGCTAATATCTCCCAAAACTTCCCCCGTATGTAATTCGCTATTTGTAAATCAACGTCTCCCCAAACCCGGATAGCCAGCTCATTGTGGTTCGGAAAAAAGGCTTTCAACCAATTAATGATCATCTTTTTGTCCTTGAGGAAAAAGAAAATCAGAATGGGAAGAAGAACCAGATAAATTAAAACTGTGATCAAGCTAGCAGCGCCAGAAATAGAGCTTGATAATATACTTTGTCCAACGTCGGTCATCTGTGTGCGAACTGTATTTAGAATCTCATCGACCTGTTCGATAGAAAACAACTCGGGATAACGTTGTGGTAATTCGACTAAGGCAGCCTGGCCCTTGGATAACATGCTAGGAATTTCTCGAGCCACGTCGGTCAGTTGGTTATAAAGAATCGGAAGAAGACCGAAAATAAAACCGAAGAGGAACAGAATAAACATCAATAGCACCAAAGAGATGGCGACTAATCTAGGTATCTTTATTTGGATGAGTTTTTTAACAATCCCTTCTAGCAAGTAGGCAATGACGATCCCGGAGATCACTGGGGCGAGCATATTCCCCGTGTAAATAATGACCAGCCAAACTGCTAGTAACACCATCGCCAAGAAGACGATTTGAGGGTTAGATATCTGTTTCTTAAACCAATGTGTAATCGTTTCCATTTGGTATTTATATCAGGTTTATCCCTTAACAACCAAACTATTCATTCACAATTTCAAAATCGGCAGTAATGCGGACTGTTGGCTCCAACATGCGAGTGACAGAGCAATATTTTTCCATTGACAGCTTCACAGCGCGATCCACCTTTTTTGAATCCATATCGATACCGGTGAGAATATAGTGAATCTGGATGTCCGTAAAAACCTTCGGTATTGTGTCTGCTCTGTTCGCCGTGATTTCAATTTCGCAATTGGAAACAGACTGTCGAGACTGCTTCAAAATCAACATAACATCGATGGCACTACAGCCGCCGAGACCGCTAAGAACAACTTCCATCGGTCTAGCGCCGAGGTCCTTACCGCCATCCCCCTTCCCCACCATCCATGACGACTTGGTGTCCGCTTTGGGTGGTTGCCACAAAGTTCAGATTATCAACTCGTTTTAGCGTAACTTGCATCATGCACTCCAGAGGTTTTAAGTATGGCCTCTTATTCAGGCCCAGAACTGTTTGTGATAACGAACAGGCCAAAGGCCCGTCTCAATGAGAATAGGGTCATAAGGAAAATAGCTTCTGTAGTTTTTCCCCTGGTTGGTCAGCGCGCATAAAAGCTTCTCCAACTAAAAATGCATTAACTTGGTTTTCCTGCATCAGCGCCACATCATCATCCGTATGTATACCACTTTCCGTAACCACGATTTTTCCTTCAGGAATAAGTGACAATAGATCGAGTGTGGTTTCAAGATGGGTTTCAAATGTTCGTAGATTCCGATTATTAATTCCAATGAGTGGGCACGGTAGCTCCAAAGCCCTCAGAAGCTCTTCTCGGTCATGAACTTCCACCAATACATCGAGCTCAAGTGAGGTAGCCAATGCGGACAAATTAACGAGTTGTTGGTCATCAAGTGCAGACACGATTAGCAAAATGGCATCAGCGCCGATCGCTCGGGACTCATAGATCTGATAAGGGTCGATCATGAAGTCTTTTCTCAATACGGGTAGTTGAGCCGCTGTTTTAGCAATGCCCAAAAAATCGTCGTGCCCTTGAAAAAAAGACTCATCAGTGAGCACAGATAAACAGCTTGCACCATGCTGAGCATAACTTCGAGCGATTTCATCAGGTTGGAAGTTTTCCCGTATGACGCCTTTACTTGGAGACGCTTTTTTTATTTCCGCAATAACGGCGGCTCGGTTTTGCTCGAGATGCCGTTCAATGGATGCCACGAAACCTAGAGTAGTAGGAGTGCTATCAATGTCTGCTTTGATCTCTGCCAAAGAACGTCTTTCAGATCGTTGTTTAACTTCTTCAATCTTCTTTTTCACAATAGTAGTGAGAATGTCAGTCATGAGGTCTATTCTGCAGCAGGAAATTATTAAGTATACGGTGCCCGTTTTGAGTCATAATCGACTCGGGGTGGAACTGTACCCCCTCAATGCTGAGGTTCTTGTGCTTAATTCCCATGACCTCTCCGTCATCGGCCCAAGCGGTAATATCAAAACAAGAAGGCATGCTACTCCTTTCAACCACTAAAGAGTGGTAACGAGTCGCCTCGAAGACGTTATCCAAATCCTGAAAAACCCCCACCCCAGTGTGATTGATCATTGATGTTTTTCCATGCATCAATTGTTTCGCGTGGATAACATTACCACCGAAGGCCTGTCCGATACTCTGGTGTCCGAGGCAGACACCAAAAATAGGAATTTTGCCTGCAAACGCTTCAATGGCACCGACAGAAATACCGGCTTCACTGGGCGAACAAGGTCCAGGTGATATCACCATATAGTCGGGTGACATTGACTCAATATCCGGCAAAGTGATCTGATCGTTTCTGAATACTTCAACGTCCTGCCCTAGTTCACCAAAATATTGAACCAAGTTATAGGTAAAGGAATCGTAATTATCAATCATTAATAGCATGGCGCTATTCCTCTCCCAGGGGGCTTTGTAGCCCTTTGTGGGCCATTTCCACTGCCTTGAATACCGCTCTGCCCTTGTTCATGGTTTCTTCCCACTCTTTTCGGGGTTCTGAATCCGCGACGATACCCGCACCGGCTTGAATATGAACAGTTTTGTCTTTTATGAGTGCGGTTCGAATGGCGATAGCGGTATCCATATTTCCATTCCACCCAATGTAACCAATGGCTCCAGAATAGATCCCTCGTTTGTCAGGCTCCATGCCCTCGAAAATTTCCATGGCGCGAACTTTGGGTGCGCCAGAGAGAGTCCCCGCGGGAAACGTAGCCTTGAGTACATCAATGGCATCAAGACCGGGTTTTATTTGCCCTCTAACATTAGAGACAATGTGCATAACATGAGAGTATTTTTCGATGGCCATTTTATCGGTGACTTCGACAGTGCCTATTTTGCTGACACGTCCAACATCGTTTCTACCAAGATCAATGAGCATCAAGTGTTCCGCTAGCTCTTTCGGGTCAGAGAGTAAATCATTGGCTAATGCCTCGTCTTGTTCAGCATCAGTACCTCGCCGACGAGTTCCAGCTATGGGGCGGAGTGTGACTTCGCCCTCTTCCAGTCGAACGAGTATTTCCGGCGATGCCCCGGCAATGTGAAAGCCATCCAAATTCAGGTAGTACATGTATGGCGATGGATTGAGTGTTCTAAGCGCCCGATAAAGGTCTAATGGTTTAGCATGAAAAGGAAGAGATAATCTTTGAGATAACACAATCTGAAAAGCGTCGCCATTGAAAATATATTCACGGCACTTTTCCACAGCAGACTCAAACTCTTGCTGAGGAAATGAAGAGGTGAATGATTTTTCTTCTACCACCTGTGGATAACAAGTAGACGTCTGTGGTGGCAAGCTAAGATGGAGTTGATCTTTGATGCTTTCTAGCCTTTGCTTACCGGATTCCCAGGCATCAGATTGGGAGGGATCGACATGTACCACAAGAAACAGTCGGCCAGAAAGGTTATCGAAAACGACAATTTCCTGAGAAACCATCAACAGAATATCCGGGGCGTCGATTGGATCTTCTAATGGGTTTGTTCCTAAGTGGGGTTCTATATAGCTGACGGTGTCATAACCGAAAAACCCGACCAGTCCTCCACTAAAACGGGGTAGCTCTGGAATTTCGGGAACCAAAAACTGATTCTGAAATACCCTAACCTGCTCTAATGGGTCTGCAAATGTTTCTTGGCTAACAACCGTTTTATCATGAATAACCGTCACCTGGTGATTTTTAATTTCAAGGCGAGTATTACAATGCAAACCGATAATGGAATATCTTCCCCATTTCTCGCCGCCTTGAACGGATTCAAGGAGGTAGCTGTATGGTGTATCGGCGAGCTTTAAATAGGTACTGAGCGGTGTTTCGAGATCCGCGAGGACTTCTCGGACAAGAGGGATGCGGTTATAACCGGCGTCAGCGAACTGATTGAATTGTTTTTGGTTTAGCATAGCGTATCATCACTTAGAAAATAGGAAACGGTGAAACAAAGGAGTATTTAGTCACGCCAATGTCGCCAACGCACATTCGGCATTGGCCAGATTTCCAGATTTTCAGTGATGGGAAGAATCATCAGCTAGCTTAACAAAATTAAATGATAGTCAAGGCGAATAGTGTACTTGATGGCTAACCAGATTTACAAACAAAATTTGGTAGTTGTGAAAAATCATCTAACAGAACATCGGCGTTACTTTTTGATAGGTCAGCTCCTTGGTGATAACCGTAGGTTAAACAGACTACCGGCATCCCCGCTGCTTTCGCTGCCTTAATATCATTCATCGAATCACCGACCATCACGCAGTTTTCGGGTGGAATTTCCATTAGCAAGCTGGCGTGGAGCAAAGGTTTGGGATGAGGCTTGACTTGCGATGTCGTGTCCGCGGCGACGACGTGATCAAAGAAGCCCAGTAGTCCGGTTTGTTTTAGTAGTGCGTTGGTATGTCTTGTGCGCTTGTTCAAATAACTCTGGATCAGGCTGCCCATCAAACTCCCCCGTCAGCGCCCTTTTAACTAGTGTATCAGCACCGTTACCGACCCATGTTCTTAGCCGATCAATATCGACTTGTGGCAAACCCAATGTTTCCAGTGTTAGATTGGCGGCGAGGGCGATATCGGGAATCGAATCAATCAGCGTACCGTCCAGATCAAACAGGATCCCGCGAATATGACAATCAGAACGTTGATCCATTATTTGACGGATGGACAAGAGGTAAACTGCGAGAGTTGATGACGTATTTCTGCGATAACGGTGTTGTATCGGTTAGGGTCCGTATCGTTTTTAGCACCAAAGATAGCGCTCCCAGCGACAAAAGTATCCGCTCCAGCGCTTGCAATCTCGGCAATATTATCGATTTTGACACCACCATCCACTTCCAGTCTGATGTTACGACCGCTTTGCGTAATCATCTGCTTGGCTTTTCTCAACTTTTCCAGCGTGGATGGGATGAAGCGTTGTCCACCGAAACCCGGGTTTACCGACATCAACAAAATCATATCAACCCGATCAATCATATATTCTAGAATATCGAGTGTTGTTGCGGGGTTAAACACCAGACCGGCCTTACAACCGTGTTGCTGGATCAACTGAAGAGTGCGATCAATGTGCTCTGACGCTTCGGGATGAAAAGTAATATAAGTTGCCCCAGCTTTCGCGAAATCGGGGATAAGGCTATCCACTGGTTTGATCATTAGGTGGACGTCGATAGGGGCTGTGATTCCATGGTTTCGTAGGGCCTCACAAACCATCGGACCAATGGTTAAATTGGGAACATAGTGGTTATCCATGACATCGAAATGAACTATGTCGGCTCCCGAGGCTAAAACATTATCAACCTCTTCGCCTAATCGAGCAAAATCAGCGGAGAGAATGGACGGCGCTATCTGGAAATCTGTCATTAAAATACGCTACTGGAAAAAGAAAGCGAGAGTCTAATAGAGGTCACGGGGTCTGGCAAAAGAATTATCATTGAATCACTAAATACAAAGCTCGCCCTGTTCGTAATAGCTGGATAAGCAACACATCGTTTGAACGTTTGATGATGTTTTTCATTGTGTCTAGATCAGGCACCCTCTCGCGATTGATGCTGATAATGATGTCCCCTTCCTCTAGGCCTGAAGCAGAAGCCTCGCTATTGGGTTCAATGGTCCCCACGAGAATGCCACCTGGGTGATCGGCCGAAGGAGGGATGGTTCGGAACCGAGCACCGTGCAATCGACTGACTATGCCGTTGTTAGACCTTGAAAACTCTTCAATAGGTTTAATCGTTACTGATACGTTGTTGAGTTTTCCTTCGCGATAAAATTCAACAACGGCATTGGAACCCGCCCTAAGCAATCCGACGGCGTTGCGTAAGTCTGCGCTACTTTGTACTTTTTTACCATTAAATCCGACGATAACGTCGCCTTCTTTTATCCCCTGCTCTTGGGCAGTAGAGCCTGGGATCACTTGGGAAACGACAGCTCCCTTTTGCCCACTGATGCCAAAGGCATCAGCAAGGGAGGGGGTGAGGTCTTGCATTGCAACACCAAGGAGCCCACGTTTCACTTCACCGTGCTCAATAAGTTGATCCATGAGCGTTCTAACCATGTCCACGGGAATGGATAGCCCGATACCAACACTACCTCCACTTCGGGAAAAAATGGCGGTATTAATTCCGATCAGCTCTCCACGCAGATTGACCAAAGCACCACCAGAGTTCCCTGGATTGATGGAGGCATCCGTCTGTATAAAGTCCTCATAGCCTTCAATTCCCAACCCACTGCGTCCAAGCGCGCTAACGATACCGGACGTCACTGTTTGGCTTAAACCGAATGGGCTTCCAATCGCAACCACGAAATCCCCCACTCTTAATGCAGCCGAGTTTCCCATTTTAATCTCTGTTAGATCCAGACTTTCCACTTGAATAACAGCGATATCACTGGCTTCATCGGAGCCCACGAGTGTGGCTTCCAAAGAGCGACCATCTTTCGTAGTCACAGTAATCTCGTCCGCCTTGTCGATGACATGGTGATTGGTAACGACATAACCCTTTTTGGCATTGACGATAACACCTGAACCTAAACTGCTTTCGGGGCGCTGTTGCCTTGGAACATTAAAAAATCGGCGAAAAAAGGGATCTTTCATCAACGGACTTTCTTCCGATTGGAGATGACTAGTGGTTGAAATATTTACCACCGCAGGTTGTATATCCACTAACATGGGTGCAAGGCTAGGCAGTTTGTCTCCATCCAAAAAAAGAGGTAAAGCGGCAAAAGCTAGGGGCGAGAGCCCGAAACAAAGAATAAAGAGCAGCAAGCGTTTCATGTGTTTCCTCGACGTTTAGTCTAATGGTTCCCTATTTTCATCAGCTGGTTGACGAAAGAGCCAGTTAGAGTTCTGACTTGTTCAGATGTTCCTCAAGAACGTTTAAAATATTGGGTTAATCAAGGAACGTTAGTGTAAGGCCTCAGCATAACGGCTATGCATTGAAAAAGTGCTGTTAAAAATAGACTTTTCTTCGTTCGCGACGGTATGCTGAGATTCCAGTGTATCAATAAATGAATCGAAATCAACAGAGTTTGGTAGCTGTTGGAAATATATGATCATCTCAAAACCAGCCGGCCATCCAGATTGGTTATCCAAGTACAAATCTATAACCAATGAATACTGAATCACATAGTATGCAAAACCAGAATCAAAAAAGGCAATACATTGATCGTGGTTGGTGTTCGTTTGCCTATGATCAAGAGCTTGATAATTGGGTAAAACATGCTGAACCAGTTGCCCGATCTGTGCTACAAGACAAAAAAGATGATGATTGGGTACGATGTCAGGGAACCTGGTTTGTCGGGGTGAATGCGCTAAATAATGATGAGACTGGGCGGTTGAGAAATGGTCCTCTGTTGAGTGGTGTGGCGATTCGTTTCATTAGTGAGGTACTCGATATCCCCGCTATAACATGGGATCGAGCACAGATATCCGTTTGTTTTCCAGGATATCCTCAACAATCGGTAGATGAATCTGATGGAGCGTATAACTATCGCTTAAAAAGGGATGCTGCCCATATCGATGGCTTGTTACCAGAAGGGTTAAACAGACGCCGACATCTACGGGAACATCACCATTTCGTTTTAGGAATTCCAATGATGGCGCACAGTGAAGCGTCTTCTCCCCTGGTGATGTGGGAAGGGTCTCACCACATTGTACGAGAAAAATTCACGGCCTATTACAAAAGTGTACCTCCGAAAGAATGGGGAGAGCGGGATGTGACGGCGCTTTACCACGACACTAGAAAAACCATTTTTGACACATGCAAGCGTGTAGTTATCACGGGACAGCCAGGAGAAGCCTACTTACTTCATCGTTTAACACTTCATGGAATAGCTCCTTGGAACCACGCAGGTCAGAACGACCCCTATCGAATGATATGTTATTTTCGACCAGAGTTAACAACCCCCTTGAGCTGGCTATCTTTACCTTGATTTCGATCAAAGAGCGAACCAAGCAACCCATTTGAGAGTTCTCTCAATAAAGCCTATTTATATCTGTGAAACTTATCCACGGTAGAGCTAACAAACCCCTTTTTGGGGCGGCTTTAGCATTGAGTGCAATGTCATTGTTCTCTATTCAAGATGCGCTGGTGAAGTTGCTTGCAGTGGATCACTCCTTGTTGCAGATTCTTTTTGTTCGCAGTGCAACGGTTATCCTACCGCTATTTCTGTTTATTTATTTCAAACAGGGCTGGGATGGCTTCAAAACGGAGCGCAAAAAGGAACATGGGATACGGGTGTTCTATAATCTGATGGCGTTCATCTCATACTACTTCGCGATTACTCGGCTCCCTCTAGCGACTGCCACAGCCATTGGACTATCGACACCACTGTTTCTAACCGCTTTATCAGGCCCTCTACTTGGGGAACCTGCGGATCTAAAGCGAAAAGGCTTGTTGGTGGTTGGGTTTATCGGTGTTTTGGTGGTGATACAGCCCGACTTTGAGCGAACGGACTGGTTGGGTGTTGTGGCCGCTATTTTTGGTGCGCTGATGTTTGCGATGTTAGCGATTCAAAACAGAAAAATGTCGGCAACGGAAGACACAAACGTCATGGTGTTTTATGGTGTAGCCACATTTTTCATCATAACCGGTATGAGTATGACGGTTTTATGGGAAATACCGTCACCGAAGAGTTTGATGATCATGGTCGGTGTTGGTGTGAATACGTTTCTCGCTCAGTACTGCATTGTTCACGCGTATAAGTATGCTGCTGTGTATACCATCGCCCCCATCGAATACGTGATTATCTTAAGGGCGTTGTTTTTTGGTTGGGTGCTTTTTAGGGAGGTGCCTTCATGGATAATGTTACTTGGGTGTGTTGTTATTGTTTCCAGTGGCTTGATGCTCGCTTTTGTAGAAAAAGTAGAGCACTCGAATTCACACTCGGACCGTTAGCAAAATAGGAAAAGTGCTTTCTTAACAGACTATGGGAGCGCTCAAAAGCGCTAGAGATGCCGTTAGTGTCGGGGATATCCGGATGACTACCCTTCTTCCAATTTAGGAGGATGTTTTTTGGTTTGATCTGATTAGCAATACACCCCAAGTCAATGTTGCATCACCGACTAGGTGCTACTGATTGGAATTATTCGGTGTTTGACTTAATGAGTAGATGGTAAACATCGTGCATTGTGCGAAGGGGTTCTTTTTCGTTATGCAAAATTGCTAATAATTCATGACACCTTTTTTTGATAGAGGGGGTCGTATGGATTGAGTAGGGGTTCATCGCAAGCTCAATCGCGGGTAGTGTACCCTGAGGTCTGTAATTTATTTCTTTAGCGATGTTCGTTTGGCTTAGGCGGAGTGAACGTAGAGAGCGAAGCCAAAGCCGGTTTTTCAGGCTTTAGTATTGAATGTTGAGCCATCAAGTCGTTCCATGTTTGTGACTTACGCAAATGTGGAGACAACCCAATGACCCAACCTG
>WLWV01000321.1 GCA_012103395.1 Gammaproteobacteria bacterium | reverse complement strand
ATGGCTCAACATTCAATACTAAAGCCTGAAAAACAGGCTTTGGCTTCGCTCTCTACGTTCACTCCGCCAAAGCCAATAGCGAAGCTGCAATAGAAAGCTAAATTACAGACCTCAGATTACACTACCTGCTAACCCCCATAGTAAACCCAACTAGGGGCCAGGGAAAGGGGCCTTATTTTTCCAGCTCAATGCCGGTGTTGGTAATGAGGGGCGGTTAGTTTTCTAATCTGGCGGATATCAAATTTGGCTAAAGCCCTAGTTTACTATGAGAGCCTATTCTTACGAGTTGAAGGGTTACATCATTTGGCTTCCGATATATCAGTACCAAATCAGGTTTAACATGACAGTCTCGATGGTCCGACCACTCTCCGGTTAAAGCATGGTCGTGGTACTTGGTATCGAGGTCATTGTCTTTCGACAGAGACTCGACTACCAATGGGAATAGCGTTTGTAGCGCATTTTTATGGCGCCCTTTCGATTCACGCTTGAAATCTCGCTTAAGCTGATTCGTGAATTCAATATTTCTCACTGTTTAACTCTGCCATCAGTTCATCGATGTTTTCGACTGAGTGGACTTTACCGTTCCGTGCATCTTTCATTGCTTGGATAGTTTCAGCGTTGGGAACCAGTGGATCAAAGGGTAGTGCTTTTTCTATCGCAATGCGTGTCATCATCAATCGAACGGCATCAGATACAGTAAGCCCGATACTTTCCAATACAGCGGTGGCTTCCTCTTTCACTTCTTCGTTAATTCTTGCACGAACAACAGAGTTTTGAGTCATGATAGGGCTCTCGAATTTTGTAGCTACATTGTAGCACAAATATTTTTCATATAAGAGCTGACAGGAGGAGAACCTCAAATTTTCCCTACTTCCCAATTTAACTGCACCTATCCCATTTCACGAAAAACGGGTATAGGCTAACTACCCTTGGAATCGCTTTAAATCAATAAGATAGGCGAATTCGACTGGTTTTTCATGGATTTCAATTCAGGACATAGATGAATACCTCCCGAGAAGTCAAGGAGAATACCGTTAGAGAAGAGCGACAGCAGACAGTTATCCGACTATGGCTAGGCTGGATATAAGTCCAGGCCAAGCCTCGTTACTCGGTCAATATGCCACGCACTTGATTCACCGTACCGGTGCGCTGTTGTTTATGACGAGTGCGAATACGCAGTAACAGTTGGTAGTCGTGTTGCTCAAGGGTTTTGATGGGAACAGGATGCAATTGAGGCCGCATAATTGGAAGATGTTCTTGGCTAAGTCGATGCCAATTAGGGTAATATGATTCATGATGCATGCCTCTTTTAGTCGTCAGAGCCTACCATCCTCTTTGATTCGCACTGCGCTGTCAAAAAAAGGGGGGGAGGGTATTCATCACAACAGCCATGAAAGAAAAGAACGGCATGCCCAGATTAGCTTTTAGCTTACCTTATAATGGTTACGCGGCATAAAACGAGGGCATCAAGGAAGTACAAGTTGCCTATTTTTGACCTTGCCACCCCTTTGGAAACTGGGATATAGAAATGTAATATAGCGGCTAAATACCAACGCTTATAAAAATGGGTGACCTGACAAAACCTGACTGGTTTAATTTGAGACGAATAACAGCCGCCGATATTCCCACAGTCATGGAGGTTCGATATGCAACCACTGAGAACCCGATTACTGAGAAAGAACTCGAAGATCATTACAGTGTTACGCCTGAGATCATTTCTAAAGCGATCGCAAAAGAAGAAACGGTTGGGTATTTATGCGAAATCAGTTCTGAGGTTGTTGGTTTTGGTATTGGAGATACTCAATCGGGTGAGGTTTTAGTTCTTGCGGTTCATCCGAAATACGAGGGGCGCGGTATTGGAAAAAGAGTATTAAGCACGCTCTGTAAGCATCGTTTTGAAATAGGCCATAAACAGCTATTTCTTTTTACTACACCTGATATCAATGTACGAGCGTACAGTTTTTATCAATTCCAAGGATGGAAAGGAGTAGAAAAAGTAGCTGAAGATTCTGAAAGAATGACACTCAATATTTTAGATTTTCACGATTACGGGATCACCTGTTGAGGCTGTCACGCAACACTAAAGATGCTTTACAAAAGCGTTGTAAATATCACCTTGATTTTCTTCGATCGGTAAGAAACGACTAGGACTAAAAACAGCATTTCACAGAACAACCATTCGTAGCGAGGATAAGACTTCGCTCGTTTGTCAGCACAGTAGAGGTTTCAATTCAGGACATATATGAAAACGTGCCATGTAGAAGTTTAGACCAAATCTGACACCGTATTAAATCAATCCGAGCGAAGCGAGGGTTGATTTAATGAGAGTTACCCGTTTTGATGTAGTTACCAAACAATATCAAAACACAACGAGGTAACTC
>WLWV01000005.1 GCA_012103395.1 Gammaproteobacteria bacterium | reverse complement strand
GCTTGTCAGTGCCATTCTCGTTGAGATTGACGATGAATGGAGCAATGCCGACAAGCGATATATCGTGTGGAACGACAATAATGACTCAAACTAAACCGAAGTTACAGACGTAGGGTTGCACAATCGACGACTTAATAGCACCAGTTAAGCCTATTCGAATTGGGTTTGTGTCGGGGGATTTGCGTCAACATTCCATCGCCTATTTTTTTGAGCCATTGATCTGTGGTATGGACTCGGAAAAATATGAACTCTATTGTTACTCAAACGTTGAGCGAGAAGATGGCGTTACCGAGCGTATTAGACAAACAGTGCACGGTTGGCACTCGATAGTTGGATTAACTAACGAGCAGGCTGTTAACACCATACGGTCTGATCAGATTAATATTCTGGTCGATCTATCGGGGCATACGGCTAGTAACAGGTTGCCCATCTTTTTATCCCGTGCTGCGCCTGTCCAAGTAAGTTGGCTTGGGTACCCAAATACGACGGGGCTAGCTGCCATGGATTACCGGATAACGGATGAAGTGGCCGATCCAATCGGTATTGCGGACAAATTGCATTCAGAAAAACTCATCAGGATACAGAGTGGCTTTTTGTGTTATCTAGGTGATGAGTCGATTCAGGTGAGCGAGAGTCCACCATCAGCCCACAAAAATAATGTTACCTTTGGTAGCTTTAACAACATTAGTAAGATAACCGATAGGGTAATAGAGACCTGGTCAAGGGCAATGCTCGAAATTCCAAATTCGCTCCTAGTTCTCAAAAGTAAGGCATTTGCTGACAAGGTGGTAAGGCTAGAGTTGCTTTCTTGCTTTCAAAAGTCGGGAGTGGATGAAAGCCGAATTAGTTTGTTGCAGCATTCCCCTGGATACAGGGAGCACTTGACTCTGTACAATGAAATTGATATAGCACTGGATACGTTTCCATACAATGGGACCACTACGACCTGTGAGGCAATGTGGATGGGAGTTCCTGTTGTTACTCTTAGTGGAAACTCCCATCGCAGTCGTGTAAGTAAAAGCATCCTTTGTCGATTAGGCTTAGATGATTTATCGTCAGAGACGGAGGAAGACTATGTCAGTAACATCATTGCGCTAGCTAGCAACAGTAGTAGGTTGCTGACCTTAAAAAGAGAACTGAGAAGTACGATGCAAAATTCAGTATTGTGCAATTCCAAGGTCTTTGCAGAAAACATGCAAAAAGCGTTCGAGGGTATTGTGAATAGGTGATAGCATTTTTTCGGCCCTCTTAAAATGGGTTGTTAGTTTGTTGTTATTCTGCTATTTTTTTAATCAATGTTAAAACAATCTCACTGATACTAAAACGATGAACAACGACGTAATTATCACCTGTGCGGTGACTGGTGCAGGAGACACAACGAGCAAGAGCAAATATGTCCCGGTGACCCCAGAACAGGTCGCAAATGCCGCAATTGAGGCTGCGAACGCGGGCGCTGCAGTGGCCCACATTCACGTTAGAGATCCAAAAACTGGCGATGGATCAAGGGATACAGCTCTGTTTAAAGAAACTGTGGACCGAGTGAGGGATAGTGGCTGTGAGGTGATCATAAATCTTACGGCAGGTATGGGTGGTGACTGGGTTCCGGATGTTGAGAACCCGTCTATGCCAGGTCCTGGTACGGATATGATTGGGCCGGAGGAAAGGTTGGCCCACGTCATCGAGTGCTTACCGGATATTTGCAGCCTTGATTGTGGCACCATGAATTTTGGTAATGGAAACAATACGTATATCAATACCGCCCCGTATCTTAGGACGATGGCGAGTATTGCCCAAGAATTAGGCGTAAAACCTGAATTGGAAGTCTTTGATTTAGGGCAAATACGACTTGCGAGGGCGCTAATTGATGAAGGATTGATTGATCTTCCACCGATGTTCCAGATTTGCCTCGGTATTCCTTGGGGGGCTGGCGCAGATACTGAAACTATGACAGCCATGAAGCAGGCGTTGCCTGATGGTGCTTTGTGGGCTGGCTTTGGAATTGGTCGGACTCAGATGCCCATGGTTGCTCAGGCAGTACTCTTGGGGGGTAACGTTAGGGTGGGTTTGGAAGATAATATTTATTTGGATCGAGGTGTTTTGGCTAGCAATGGTATGCTTGTGGAAAGGGCGGTGGAAATTATTCAAAAATTGGGGGCCAAGGTACTCTCGCCAAAGCAGGCAAGAGAAAAAATAGGTTTGAAAGCCTAGTCGATTGGAGTTTGGCACATACAATTTAGTGTGTGCCATCGATGATGTGTACTTATTATGCAATGAAAAGCTATCTGGCTAGTACCGGAAGACGAGTGCATTGATTCTATTGGTGTAAGCGTATCAATGCATCTGCCGCGTATGCAGAATCAGCCCCTACGATAAGTGGATTGATATCCATCTCGAATAAATTGTCGGCGCGAGATTCTGCAAACGATGCAATCTTCAAGATAGTGTCAACAATTAGAGGTATGTTGGCCCCAGCTTTACCTCGATACCCCAACAGTAAACGATAGGATGAGAGGGATTCAAGGGCAGACTGTATTCGGGTTTTAGTCGTTGGAAGAAGTAGGGTCTGACCGTCGCTTATCAGCTCTACCAAGATCCCCCCACTGGCGATCACCATCACGAGTCCGAATTGCTGATCCAAGCGAACTCCAATCAATAACTCAGCGGTAGTTTCAGTAATCATCTCTTCAACAAGAAAAACGCTTTTTGTAAGATCCAATTCTTTTTCGAGGAAAGATTGTTTCATTTTTTCAATAGCATCGATGATTTCGCAATCTGATCCTACATTAAGCCATACTGCTCCAACGTCTGTTTTATGAGTGAGTTCTGAGCTAACAGCTTTAACTGCTAACGGGAATTTCAGGTGGTGCTTTACTATCTGGCCGGTGATTTCTGTCGTATCAAGGAGCAAGGATCTCGGGACAGCGATACCAAAATCTTTCAGCAGATGTTTACTTTCCCACTCGTCAAGAGTGATCAATTCACCATCAGCAGATGGCTCTATTTTTGGCTTAATGAGCCGAAAGACAGAGTGATCATGAAGATTGGAAAGCAATTCTTGTCGTTTATCGTTTAACCAAAGTGCATCTGCTAAGGCGTTCAATCCACGATCTATTCCTTGCATAGGCGTAATACCGCGATCAATCATCCGTTGGCGAGAGTCAGAATCGATATTTTCTGATATATCGCTGCATATGCCCGAGGGTATCTCCAATTCATTTACTACTTTCATAAATGACAGTCCGTCAGACACATAGGCAGAATTATCAGGATGAATCTCTGTGGGAGGGTAATCTTGGATAAATATCGCCATATCACAGCTGTTGGTCATCGCCGCTCGAAAAACGTTGGGAAGAACGTCGGTATTCCCCCACAAGGGAGTGGTGTAATCCAAAGGGTTGGAAACTGTGGCGATATCCGGTAACAGCTCGCTTAAGTTATGTTTCTGGTCACCTTGGGGTTGTATCAAATTTAGGTCTCTCTTCTCACAGTAATCCGCCACCAGTGCGGCGTCACCCCCGGAACATGTAAAGGCAAAAAGACGATTTCCATTTGGTAAGCCGGAAATGGTAATAAACTTTAACGTTTCCAGCATGGCCTCCGGCGAATCCACTCGCAGAATTCCAAGTTGCCGAAATAACGAATCGTAGGCATCGTCCGTGCCTGATAAAGACCCCGTGTGGCTGACTGTTAGTTGAGAACCTATGGCCGAGCTACCACCTTTTAAAACGACAATGGGCTTGTTTGCGCGTAATGCTTTCATTGAGGCGTTGGCAAATGCTTCCATATTGACGATCCCTTCAACATAGAGTCCAATCGCGGATACCGCTGGATCGTCTGCAAAAACGTCAATGTAGTCCTCTATCGCCAGAATAGACTGATTTCCGGCGGAGATAACATAGGCGAAAGGAACTGATCGTTGGTTCATGATGAGATTAGCTGCGATCATTCCACTTTGCATTATCAGCGCAATTCCTTTTTCGCATCGCGGTTGCCCTGCTCCAAATGGCCATAAAACGGCATTATTAACATAGCTGACAAGCCCATAGCAGTTTGGCCCAACCAAGGCCAAGTCTCCCGCAGCTTCTATCAGTTTTTGTTCGGAGTCTCGTCCATTTTCACCGAGTTCGCCATAGCCTGCGGTAAAGCAAACAACGCCCCCGGCACCGATGGTATTTAGCTGGGCAACGATTTCAGTGGTAAATACGCGAGGTGTGGCGAGAAACACGGCGTCGGGTGATTCGGGAAGGTCGAACACTGTTGGGTAACAGGGTTGCCCACCAAGGTATTCACGTTTGGGGTTTACTCCCCAGACTGGCCCGGGAAAATGTTCTGCGCATTGACGTGCAGAGAATGCGGCATCTTTTCCACCAATAAATGCGATGTTCTTGGGGGCAAGTAGGCGTTTCAGGTTTTCTTTTCTAATCGACATTAGCCATTATGCTCCCTCAACAACGAACGGGAAATAATATGTCGCTGGATTTCAGATGTACCATCCCAAATTCGATCAAGCCTTGCGTCTCTCCATATTCGTTCAATAGGAAGCTCTTCCATCAAACCCATTCCACCGTATATTTGAATCGTATTATCTGCGGCACGACCAACGGCTTCCGATGCAAATAGTTTAGCCATTGCGGCATCTTCATTTGTCATTATTCCATTATCTGCTTTGTTAGCAGCGCTCATTACAAGTAAATCTGACGCTTTTAAGTCGGTTGCCATGTCGGCAAGCTTAAAAGAGGTTCCCTGAAAACGACCGATTGGCTGCCCAAACTGTTTACGATCGGCGGCCCATTTTGTCGCAAGTGTCAGCAATCTTTCCATTTTGCCGCATGCCGCAGCAGCTACCCATATTCGTCCCATCTTTAACCATTTATCCGCTAGATCAAATCCTGCATGTTCTTCTCCCAGTATCTGATTTTCACTCACTCGACAACCGTTGAATGAGAGCTGCCAGGTGTGATAAGCCCGCTGACTGGTGCATTTAGGGCCCCGCTCAATGGAGAACCCTGGAGTGTCGGCATCGATGAGAAAAGCGGTCACTAGCTTGCGATCACCTCGGGAAGTGGAGGTAGTACCTGTTTGCGCAAAAAGAATTGCGAAATCCGGGATCACCGGACTGCTGATGAAGTGTTTAGATCCATTCACAACGAATTCATTGCCTTGTCGAACCGCCTTGGTTTGCATTGCCATAATGTCAGAACCTGCGCCGGGCTCGGTCAGGGCGAATACCTCTTTTTTCTCTCCAGTCACGCATGGCAATAAATATTGGCTCACTTGCTCACCTTCACAGGCCATCAGTATTTCTGACGGGCGATGAATAAAGCCGTGTAATCCATAGCTTGTTTTACCAAGTTCTCTCTCAAGGAGGGCGAGGCTCTTATAATCAAGTCCGCCACCGCCGATGGATTCAGGTAGGTTCGGCGCATAGAGCCCTTTTTCCCGAGCCTTGCTTTTAATATGCATGCCGAGTTCTTCGGGGACCTCACCGGCTTTGTCGACCTCTGCTTCGTGAGGCGCCAATTCCTGTTCAACAAACATCCGAACTGAATCAACTAGCATTTGTTGCTCTTGCGTTATTGGATAGTCGATAGCCATGTTAGAAAATTGATATCAAGTGCTCTGAAAGTTAGCCGCCAAAGAAAATTAGCGCGCTGTGCCTGAAAACTTGGGTAATGATATACCATTTTGTTGAAACGTCGAATAGACTTCCACTTGAATAAGTCAACGACCAATGAGAGTTCATAATGACAGGAGAAAACGGGATTGTATTGAAAGAAACAGAAGCGGTCTTGTTGATAACAATAGATCGACCTAAGGTGAATGCGATAGATACCTCCACTAGTCGGGAGATGGGAGAGGCGCTGGTCTACTTTAGGGACAATCCAGATCTCAAGGTTTGTATTATTACCGGAGCAGGGGAGAAAATCTTTTCTGCTGGATGGGATTTGAAATCTTTGGACAGCGGTGATGCGCAATTGGATAACTGGTGGGAAAATGAAGATCCAGATTTAGGTGGCTTCGCTGGAATCACTGAAATGTGGAACCTGAATAAGCCCGTGATTGCGGCATTGAATGGATTGACGATTGGTGCAGGGTTCGAAATTGCTCTCGCTTGTGACTTAATTATCGCAGCGGATCATGTGGAGTTCGCGTTACCAGAATTACCGCTTGGGATTGTTCCTGATGCCGGGGCGTTGCAGAGGTTGCCCAGACGTTTGCCGTACAATATTGCATTGGAGATGTTGTATCTTGGTCGACGTATGAAGGCTGGGGAAGCAGCCAGTTATGGACTAGTGAATAAAGTCGTCAGTGGCGATGAATTGATGAGTTGTGCATATAAATGGGCTGAGCAACTGGCTGATGTGGCACCATTGGCGTTGCAATCGATCAAAGAGGTGCTTAGATCCATTGACAGTGAGAGTATCCAAAACTCTTTCCAAAAAATGCGCAACGATGATTTACCGATCTACCGTTCGATGCTTCAGTCGTCGGATGCGCAGGAAGGAGTGAGCGCTTTTGTCGAGAAACGAGAACCTGATTTTAAAGGA
Source organism: Gammaproteobacteria bacterium (assembly GCA_012103395.1). Lineage (GTDB taxonomy): Bacteria > Pseudomonadota > Gammaproteobacteria > Arenicellales > Poriferihabitantaceae > WLWV01. Next base: position 31,651 of record WLWV01000005.1, on the reverse strand, counting down.
AATTAGAGTATATGAATGTCTGTATTTCTTAAGCGAAAAGTGACACCGAGTGGTTGCGGTTGAAGTCAGAAACCGTAAAGTTGAGCAGGTGAAAATGAATAAGCAGCGGCTGAAGTGGGTATTCTCCCTCACTAAATATTACGTGTGTCCCGCCGCTTAGCCTATCTAAATTCGATGATCATAGAACAATAAGAGGCCCACAATGTTAACAAGAGACCCCAAAACGGTTAAGAATATTCTTTGTATTGGCGCAGGCCCTATAGGGGGTGGGTGGGCCGCATACTTTCTCTCGAAAGGCTATAAGGTAATGACTTATGTCCACGATCCGGCCGAGGTTGATGCGGTTACTAAATAACGCATGGGAAAGCCTTTCTGAGATGGGGCTTTCTCCCGGTGCGACTCTGGAAAACTTTAATTGGTCGAATAGTCTCGAGGAGGCGGTAAAAGATGCCGAGTTCATTCAGGAGAGTGTGCCGGAGGTGTTATCGTTAAAGCAGTCTCTCTATAGAGAATTGGGCGATTTAGTGAATCGAAACGTAGTGATCGCTTCCAGTACATCTGGATTGTCTATGACTGATATTCAGATTTATTGCAACACTCCCCAAAGAACAGTGGTGGGACATCCGTTTAATCCGCCCTACCTCCTACCGCTAGTGGAAATGATTGGGGGAGAAAAAACGGATCCAGCCACGATTGAATGGACTGAAGCGTTTTACAAAGTGGCGGGTAAGGCACCTTTAGTGCTCAAAAAGGAAGTACCTGGGTTTATCGCTACACGTTTGCAGGAAGCGATATGGCGAGAAGCATTGCATATGGTTGCGAATGGTGAGGCCACAGTTGAACAAATTGATCAAGCAGTTATTAACGGCCCTGGCCCACGGTGGGCACTTATGGGGCCTTGTGAAATCTTTCATGTTGGCGGTGGAGAAGGTGGCATGTCCTATTGCCTCGATCAATTTGGACCAGCACTAAAGCTGCCATGGACTAGATTGATAGCTCCAGAACTAACACCTGAATTACGAAAAGAGATGGTGGATGGTTGTGAACAAATGACACAAGGGGAAGATTTCACCAGCTTAACGAAAAAAATGAACGCCGGATTGGTCGAGATTGCAAAAATGAAGAAAGGCCGTCCTGAATAGTTAGGGTTTGCTACAAGTATCAGTATAGGATCACCTGATTGGGTCACGGTGGGTATAAACGATAAAGACCCAACGGTGTCTTTCCCATACCTTTACCTTCCCGATGGTTGATTTTTGTACTCTGTGAACCTACACCCAGGTACGTCACCTTACTCTTGGTATCGCGTTTTCTTTATGAAAATACCGTTTGATTCGCTGGTGTATTAGGATAATATGCAATCTTGTGAAGATGGTGTTTTGCTGTGGATTATGTGGTTGATTCCAAAGTTAGGGTGAATCCCAACTAACCCGTAGTCAGATCAAGTATTTGATACAGTAAATAGTAAGTGAAGACCGTTCTTTAGCTTTGCATTCACCAATAAAGTTAAAGGTGTTTTCATAAAAGAGGTATCAGAGGATTCACTGATTTCAATCTTTGGTGATAGGTAATATGGTTATTTCTACTCCCCTAAAATCCAAGTGTTTGTATTGGCGTCGAGCAATTGCTTTTTGTTGCTTATTAATATTGTCGCTCACTTCTATCCAAGGAAATACAGACAATTTTACCGATGGGGTGAATGCATATAAGAAAGGCGACTACGACACAGCAGCAAAAAAATGGCTAATTGCCGCAGAAGCGGGAGAGCCCCCTTCTCAATTTAATCTAGCGATACTCTATGAGCTAGGGCAGGGTGTTGATTTACACTGGGGTATCGCAGCGCACTGGTATCGAACATCCGCTGAAGGTGGCTATAGTCTGGCTAGTTTCGCACTGGGCTCGCTTTACTACAAAGGTAATCCAAGTTTCCCTAAAAACATTGATGAAGCCCTATACTGGTGGATTAAGGCAGCGGAAAAGGGAGATGTTCATGCACAAACTAGACTAGCGTCAGCGCTGATCGAGGGAGAAGAGATACCAAGGGATATTTTGACCGCCAAAAGGTGGTTGAAACAGGCTGCGCAAAAGCATCACCAAGAAGCAATTGAGCTGTTAGCCCAAGTTGAAGCTGAAATAGCGACTGTGATTACTTTCGACGACAAATGGGTTCGGAGGCAAAATCCAGAACTTTATACGCTCGAATACTACCGCGGTTCGACAAAGTCCGAAGCACGAGAATTTGTTATTTTTAGCTCCCTTGATAATGCGGCGATATACCAGTCCCAGTATGGTGACTTTACCGTGTTGTCTGGTGTTTATGAAAACCCGGGAAGCGCGCTTGTTGATATTAGTAAATTGCCAGATTCCGTCAAGCAGTATAAACCCAGAGCGCGCATATTTTCAGCGATTCAAGCAGAATTGCAGCCGATTAAAAAGAGTCTGACAACACGGGTATCACAACCAACCAGTAACGCCACATTTTTATCGACCGTCGCTGAGAAGAATGCACCAACTTCTAACGCGGCAGTCCAAGAGTCTGCGGAACCTAAAAATGAGGGTCTATCGAATACCCAGCTGGGCGCATACGGCAGGAACTGGGTTGTCCAGCAAAACTCTAACTATTACACAGTTCAGTTTGTTAGGAGTCCTACACGCTCTCGCGCTATCGAATTCATTAATCAATACCTAATCAGCGGTGCGGCGATTCATCATGCACAAAACGGAGACAACATCGTTACGGCAGGAGTGTATAAAACCAGAGCGCTCGCTCAAAATGCGATTAACGGTTTACCCAATTCACTCAAACGATACGGACCATTCCCCCAGCAATTTTCCGTGATACATGTTGTACTAAATGCACCTAAATTTGATTCTGCCAACAAAGTATTGACACAGCCTATCACCCAGGGATCTGGTGAAGTAGCAGGACTGGCATCAATGGGCGTATCTAAGTTGGGTGAGGACGGTATTCCTGCTGAATCATGGATATTAGCGCAGAACTCGAAAAGTTATACGATGCAGATGGTGAGATTATCAACCTACAAATTGGCTGTGCAATTTGTTAAGCGCCATAAGCTCAAAAATCCTGCCATATACCGAACTGCGGCGAACAATTATGACGTTATCGATGGGGTCTATTCCGGTGTTGGCCAGGTTCGTTCAAGAATTGACAAGCTCCCAGCCGTTCTGAAACAGCATAAACCGTTCCCTCGAGAATTTACGAAAGTGAAGGCGGCACTGAATCCGCCAACTAAACCAACTAGGACATCTTCTGAACCACGAAATGTACAGAACAACGCTAATACTAAACCAATTGAATCATCGGTTGGATTAGTTGATTGGACCCTTGGGAGGAAGCCTGAAGAGTTTACGATTTTGCTGTTTTCTTCTAGTGATATACAGCGTGTGAAGTTATTTTTGGAGCAATACCAAGTGCTAAATGGCATTGTCTACAAGATGGGTGAGAGTAACTTCGGTGCAATAGCTGGTGTCTTTAGTGATGAAGCTACGGCTAACGAGACCATTTCCAAGCTGCCAGAAAAAATAAGATTCTTTAAGCCCAAACCAATCAGTTTCGGTTACTTATACAGCGAAGCAGGTTTGTCTGAAGCGAGTGCGACCCCACCCGCTGCAGTGCCACCAGGTGTTCCTGTGAGCTTTGAAGAGTTTTGGGGACAACAGGATCCTTCTCAAGAGATATACACTGTATTACTCTACAGTAGCACAAACGAGAGTGATGCGAGAAATTTCGTTGGACAATTTAACATTTCGGGAGCCAGTTTTTATAAGCGAAAGGACAATACTTTCGGCGTCATTGGGGGCAAGTTTCCCAACGAGGCCGCTGCTATAGACGCGGTAGACGGTTTGCCTCAAGAACTTAGGCTCTTCGCTCCACAACCCCTTTCATATCGGAATGTGTTGTTAGAGCTTGCACCGAAAACCATTGAAAGCGAGAGTGGGGTCTTGGGATTGAACTGGATCTTAGAAAGAAGTGATGCCGAATTGAGTGTGCTTTTATATGAAGGAAAATCTGAAGCTGAAGCCATGGGATTTGTTGCAAGCTATGCACTCACTAATGCAGCGATATATCCACAACTCGGAGGCAATAGCCGCGTGATTTCAGGCGTCTTTGTTGATAGAAAACAGGCTCAAGAGGCTATTGATGGACTTCCGGGATTGTTTTCAGACTTGGCTGTTTCTATTTTAGCGTTTTCTGATATTAAGAAAAGTGTTGTCCAGTTTCTAGCGCTCAAGGAATCGTCCTCACACTCAGTAGATAAAGACTCGCTTTGGATTCGGCAGCAGGACCCAGTCAGTTATACCATTGAAATGCACAGTGCTAAGACGCCCCGGGATTCCATTGCGTTTATCAAAAAGTATAATTTAGGCAATAGCGTTGTTTATCAAACTAAGAAGGAAAACTACAAAACTATCATTGGGGTTTTCGACTCTCGAAAATCAGCTAAGCTTTGGATAAAGACTTTTCCCCTTGAGCAAATAAAGGAGTACAAACCGAAGCTTCGTAAGTTCTCAAAAGTGGTGAGAGGGTTGTCGGATTTTGATCAGAAAATCGATTTGAATTAGGCTGTATGCCGAAATTGCGCTCTCACTTAGGTGTTGAGGGCAAAGCTTCCATTTGGGTTTTCTGTATCTTAGGTTTTTCATCAGTATGCGCAATTGAGATGTCTACTCTTACTTTAGGTATCACTTTTAACACAGGGGAAGAACTCTCTCAGTTGATTGGTGGGAGTGGGCTCAACCAGAATGTGATGTTTCTCTACGATCTCTTTCATTCCCTTGGTCACGATGTCTATATGATCCTTGATGAAAGCGAGTTTGAATTTATCGAAATAGAAGGGAAGCAGTACAAGACAAAGTCGGCAACTGAGATTATTCAGCAGGGATTAGCGTTTGATATTGTATTTGAAGCTGGATTGGGACTGATACAACGGGACAGGTTTTTTTTTAGGGAGCACTGTGGGGCGCGTATAGTTTGTGTTCGTTACGGAAATTCTCTTTTTTTGGATATGGAAAGATTGTTTGTAAAGGGCTCCCCGTCATCGGATTGCCACCACTCAAAGCCTGAGATGGTTTGGATTAGCCCTCACTTTGATAAGTCAATTTATTACATTGAAGCTCTTTATCAAGCGAGGGTAGAGCTTGCGCCATTTATCTGGGAGCCCGTATTTGTGCCGAAAAAGTTCGATCCGAGCGAAACCGTGGGTCCGCTTGATGTAGTCGTGATGGAACCCAATACCAGCGTGTTGAAAAATGCATTGATTCCGTTAGCTATTTTGAATGAGGTTTGTCGAGAAGCCCCAGAGGCTTTTGAAAAAGCAACGATATTGAATTCATTGGATTTTTACAACGAACCCTACTTTCTCAATAACGTAGTGCAAAATCTGACATACCTTTCATCCCAGAAGAATAAGGTATTCTTTGCAGGTCGGTTCCGGATTTTTGATGTGTTTCAAAAAGCAGATGTGATGCTCGCTTTCCAGCACTATAACGGACTAAATTACCTTTACATGGAGGCGCTATACATGGGAGTTCCATTAGTGCACAACTCACCATATTATCTTGATGTTGGGTATTACTATCCTGAATTCAATGTCAGAATAGGCAAAAAGAAATTAATGGAAGCGCTGAAAAACCATGACCCTCAAGCGGCTGACGTCGCAAATACTCAATTCCTTGAGCAATTTTCGGTGAATAATGAGAGAGTCAAAAACCGATATCAGGAATTGTTGAATGATGTCATGGTAACGCCAAGGGTGACGTCTTTGTAAACTTTTTGGGGTAATAAGATCAGCGTCGAATGGCGATAGGGTGTCCGACTTTTGGAGAAATTTCTACATTGGTTTGTAGCTGATATCTACGATAAATGTTGTTGTAGATATTTTTGTCATAAGGCTTTGATTCCCGAGTTTTGTGATCCACATTGAGAAGCGGCGTTTCAGGTGTTGCTGTGGTTGTTTGGTCCTTCAGGTTATACATTGTCATGAAAATGTACATGCTTTTTTCGCTGTAGTCTAATCGTCGTGCATTGAAATCGAATTCATCACCGACTACCAATTCATCAAGATAACAGTATGCGACATCTATGTGGTCGTTGTAGTCGGGCCATTCAGATAACAAGGTCGTCGTGCCAAGCTTTTTAGATTGGGCCCCATGTTTGTACGCCGCTCTAAGCAGTTTGTGTCTCATGAGACTCTATCCAGCTCCGTTGTTCAACCTGAATGGTCTATTTCGTGATTATTGATATCCGGGGCGAAGACCCATTAAAACTTTTTCTACCATTTTTCTCTATGATGAAAGCTCTAAAGGAGAGTTAGCTTGTCTTTCAAACACTAATCGTGGACAACATCGAGTATCAACTGATTAAGTGTACGTATAATGAAGATTCTCTGCCTTCTTAGGTCCAGAAATCCTCCAGTTTGCGCTAATACAATGTGGGCCTAGTAGTATTTCTGCCTAGTATTGGTCAGCATTACATTGGTGTGGAACAACCGATTTCCAATGGCGTTCATTCTCGGCTTTCAGTAGAAATAGAAAAACAGGTTGATTTGGTCCATATCTTAAATGAGAAAGTGCAATGGTATGGTCCTTGTTGTACTGCCATTTAAACACATTGTTGAAACCAACTTTATGTCCATTGGGGATTTGCCAGACCCCAGATTCTTCGTAAATAAGGGTGTTTGAATCCATCAAACGAGCCTGGACGCTTCCTTGGCCGTGGCCGTTCCAACCTATCTTTTTGTTATCTGATTTAGCTTCAAATTCCAATTGCTTTACGGTCAGAAGTCTATCCCACATGGTTGTTCGTGGTAATGGCATTATTAAAACCGACTAAGTAGTAGCAGAAATGGATATTAGCCCGTTTCTACTGAATCGAATAGCTGCTCAGCATAATCTTCGACGCCGCGTATTTGTCGTTAACAAGGTTTTTGAACGCAGTTGCTCCATCATAAAAAGGGTGACTGCCTAAACAATCCAAGCGAACTAAAGCACTACTATTAATTTGGCAAAGGATGTGGCGGGACCCACTCGTGTATGAGTATAGCAACTAATGAACGTGATCTCCTGAAGTGTCAATTTTCGGTTAGGTCTGTGGCTACGTGACTGGCAATATTGTCCGCGCTGATGATCTTTAGGAAAATTGATGATACTTCTTTTTTGGTTCTTTCGATCACGATGGCACCGGCGTCGGTAAAGTACCTCGCTGCGGCCCGACCAATTTCTGAGCTGATGCTGTCAACGACAAATGCTTGAGCTTTTCGCCCGAACTTAAAGGCTTCGTTGGGAAGAAATTTATGTCGTCGACCTTTCTCGGTTAGTCTCTGATGATTTTACATCAGAGACACTTACTGACGTCCCTTCATGATCAAAATATTTAGTTTAATGCTTGATCGAGCGCGAGTAGAATCTTTTCTACATCTTGATCTGTGCCATAGTGAACCAAAGATATTCGAACAACGCCGTCATTTGGATTGATTCCAAGGTCGCTGATTAATCGATGTGCATAGAAATCGCCACTTTCGGTACCAATGCCTTGGTCCTGCATTTTTGTCGCCACTTGGGACGCGCTCTGCTCGATAGGAGCAAACGCAATCGTTGGAGCACGGTCTTGGTCTTTGGTGTGGGCCTTTCCGATTAGCCTTACTTTTTTACTATTGGATAAGTAATCTAATAGCGGTGCTCCCAACGTATCTTCATGCTGCGAAATTAGCGCGTACAATTCGCCCATTTTTTGCGATGCGGATAACGTACCATCGTCGAAGTGATGATCGTACAAATCGTCAAAGTAGTCTAGTACACCGGCGCAACTTGCTACCTGAGAATGCTGGGGCCCCGCAGGGTTTAGAAGCTTGTCACTATAACCATGATTAAAATAGTGACACTGTGGAGTGAGTTCTTCATGCGTCTCCTTTTTAACGTACATCAGGCTTTGATGTGGGCCAAATACTTTATACAGGCTAAACACATACCCATCCACATCGAGTGCTTTTAGGTCGCTGATATGATGTGGAGCATAAGCCACCGCGTCCACAAAGACTTTAGCGTTGGATCGTTTCTTAATTTCAGATGTGATTGTTTGCACTGGATTACTTGTGCCCACAATGTTGGAACAATGGGTGAAGAACACCCATTTGGTGTTTTCTGTCACTAATTCATAGAGGGATTCCGTATCTAATAGTCCTGACAAAGGATCTACTCGCCACTCTTTGCAGACAATTCCGCGTTCTTCTGCTTTGCGTCGCCAAACACCGCTGTTCGCTTCATGGTCCTGATTGGTTACAATGATTTCGTCGCCGCTTTTAAGAGAATACCCAATTGCATTGGCCATGACATAAGTGTTAATGGATGTCGATGGAGCAATGGTTAGCTCTGCGGGGGTGATGTTTAGCACATTTGCCCATCCATGAATTGCCCGATCCATGGCTTTCCCTGCCTCAGCTGAGGTTCTATATCTTTCATACGGCTGCACTCGAGTGTGCCGATTATAGTGCTCCATGACGGCTTGAACCTGGTTTGAAACATAACTTCCTCCAGCGTTAGAGCAAAAAACGAAATTTGGATCATCATCTAGTTGTGAGAACTGATTTCTTACAAAGTTAATATCTAATTGCATTTAATTGGTTCTGGGTTTTGGTGAATGTAAGTCAGGGTAAATAATGATTATAGTCCTCAAAGTCTTTCCTTAAGGCTATTTCTAATAAGACAGATTAGAGGTTTTCCTGTTGTGTTTCAGATCAAGAGCAAGATTGTCTGTTAAACGGAGTTAGGAGTCTACATCTTTCAGAGTGGTAATTTTTTCAGAGCAGAAATAATCGCATTGGCGGCAATTTTATTAAAATGGTGGGCGGGTAAGTCCATTTCTGGTGAAAGAGCCCCGCCAGTAAATGCGGACGACTTCCGTCCTTTTTGCATCCCTTCTACCACGAACCTATCTTCTTCGAAGATCTCGAGCATACGGGCACGGTTCTTAGCCCGCAGATGCTCGTAACGAGATGATGTTGAGCCTTCTTCAAAATAATGCAGATCCATTCTTTCTATGGTCTTAGAGGCTGTAATGGGGATGAGATGGACCGTCCAAAAATGGTCGGCTTGTACTCCAATCATGATGTTTGGGAATACGCTGAGGAATTCAGCACGGCCATTTTGCCATGACTCACTCATGTGGTGATTCATTGGTAGCTGAGCATCTCCCAGAGCATCACTATGGGCCTGATCAATGCTACCTTGCCCTGATGCAAGGCCTTCTACTATTAAAGGATAGTGATTCCCTAATGGGGAGTAACTATGCAATCCGGGGTGAACAAACGGGAGATGGTATCCGTCAACATGGTTCTCTTGGGCGAATTTCCAATTGCTTTGTAGTTCAATTTCCCAACATGAACTGCTTCCTCCGTGGGGATAAAGGTCGAAATCCATTTCATGCCAATGGTTTGTAACGGGCTCGATGAATGTCTCGAAATCAGTTGCATTCCCTGAAAGATTGACAAAAATCATTCCCGCGAAGAGATGACTTCGAACCGGCTTCAATCCATGAAGAGAAGGGTCAAAACGGTTATCCTGATGTATTCCTTCACCTCCTATATGAGGGGTAGCACTTAGCTCTCCTCCATTTTTGTAGCACCATCCATGATATGGGCAGGTGATGATCCCGTTTGTGGGGCGGGATGAGTCAACTAGCCTCATTCCGCGATGGGAGCAGACATTGTGAAAAACGCTGATAGTACGGTCCTGGTTTCGGACAATTAACAAAGGCAAGTCAAGTATATCGATGGGACACAGCCACCCACTTTTGCTTTGCTCAAGTTGTGCTTGGTTTGCAATACACACCCATGTGTTTGCTAAAACATGATCCCTTTCAAACTGAGCGAATTCGCTGGATTGATAGGCAACGTTTGGCAGTCCGGTCATGGACTCAATTGGGCCACTAAAACTATCAATGCTGAATGGAGCATCGTGTGGATAGGGTGTTGTCACGTGCATCTCTCCAGTTAGTGGGGCAAGTGTTGCCTGTTATAGTACACTTCATTTGGTTTTAACTTCAATGACAGACTGCTTCGGTCGTCTAACTCGTAACCACAGTGATATCGCTCTTGTTTCTTAAGGCCTTGTTCGGTGCTATTTTGCCCACTCTGGTTTGCTAGACCTCTTGGCATAAAACCTGAATCTTAATTGTTCTGTTTTCTCAAATTTTAAGATGGAATGCTCAATGTCCGATACATCATTAAGCGAAGAAGCCAGACTATTCTTACGGCGAAACGCTGCATCTGATCAAAGTACATTGCCAGATGCGAGCAATATCGGCTTCTTGCGCAAGCAAGCCCGTGAAGAGTATCGAAGGGCCTTTGAATCAGCGCAGAATAAACACACCCAATCAATCCAAGATGTTTCCATTGGAGGAGTTGACTGTATGCAAATTAATCCAAAATATAGAGACCAGAAAAAAGGTGACGTGGTGATGCTCTATCTATTTGGTGGAGGCTATATTTTGGGTAGTCCAGAGGAAGATTTGCCAATTAGCGCTGCTATTTCGAATAAGCTGGGCATAAGATCGATTTGTCCCCGATACCGCCTCGCGCCAGAGCATCCGTTTCCAGCGGCGCTTGAGGATGCGTCAGCGGTCTACCGGGCATTACTAGATGAACATGATAATGGACACATTGTCGTTGTTGGAGAGTCAGCGGGTGGACACTTGGCTTTGCAAACAACCCTTCGTGCATCGACTGATGGGATAAGGTTGCCAACAGCTTGCGCTCTATTATCACCTTGGGCTGATATCTCCATGAGCGGTGACTCGGTGGATTTCAACGATGGAAGAGACCCAACTTTATCAGTATCTCTGGTTGCGCGTGCGGCACAGATGTTTGCCCCTAATGTGAATCACTGCGATCAAACTGTTTCGCCTCTTTTCGCTGACTATTCCATGGGGTTTCCGCCTACATTTATCTCTACCGGCACCCGTGATTTATTAATGAGTAGCGCGATCAGATTGGCCACAAAAATGCGCCACGCAAACATCGAAGTGACACTAACGGTAGTGTACCCTGAGGTCTGTAATTTATTTCTTTAGCGATGTTCGTTTGGCTTAGGCGAAGTGAGCGTAGCGAACGAAGCCAAAGCCAATAGCGAAGCTGCAATAGAAAGCTAAATTACAGACCTCAGGGTACACTACCCCAATATCCGGGCTGTTCTCGATCATCAGCCGAGGAGTATGGGAGCAGCTTTTTAGGAAAATTTGGCACACTTTCGTGCCTGTCGTAAGTAGCCAACTGCTGTGCTACAGCAGTGATCATTGTTGGCAGTTAATTGAACTATCCGATTCCTTATTTGATTGGTACCGTTGAAATTTTTGTTGTCAAATGAGAATGAAAATGGCAGTGGTAAAACAACATATTACTGGTCTCAAAACAGCCGCAATTGAACTCGCCAAATTGATTGATGAATAACTACTCAGAAACAAAGCAGGTATTTACGAATAATTCATTCCGATTTTGTTTTGGAATTAGTCGGAAGTTAGTGTGAAGAAACTTCGCCTTGGCTTATAATCAGTCCTCTATAACCTGCTAATTCTCATCCTATGCAAACCGACCTTAAAATTTCTGATGGCGCGGTAAACCGAATCAATCAGTTATTGTTGACCAAAGATGATCCTAATTTGATGCTTAGGGTTTTTATCCAAGGCGGTGGGTGTTCGGGTTTCCAATACGGATTTCAATTCGACAAAGACTCACAGGACGATGACATTACGGTTGAGAAGGAAGGCATTACAGTGTTGGTCGATATGCTCAGTCTTCAATACCTAAATGGTGCGGAGATTGATTATAAAGATGATTTGCTAGGTAGCCGGTTTCTCGTAAATAATCCGAATGCATCGACTACCTGTGGTTGCGGGTCTTCTTTTTCGATCTGAAGAAACCGCTCAACGAGCTGTGACCGATCGACTCAAGTCTAGAATGGGCAGCCTCTGAGTTTTAAAAGCTTCGCAATCGAATTGGTCCTAATTTTGTTGTGGGTGAGGGCTCTGTGCCTAGACCTTACTCATTATTACCTTTCAACTTAAATTCGTTCAAACCTATTCAGAGACTCACTAACTGCTAGGTTCTTTGGCGCTGTCTTTTCTTCTTTTCTATCCTAGGGAGCTACAAAAACATATGGGGTCCATGGGTAGGTAAAGTTGGAAATCAGGTTTCACGTTTTTTTTTGCTTTTTAGCGAAAAGGGACGTCCCGGTTATCGCTGCTAACTTTATAGGCTAGCACTTTGAGTCGTGAATCAGAAGGTAGCCGATGGTTTCGTCGAGAACGCTAATTTGGGATTAGCGAATGTCCCTTCCTTCATCGAGTAGGTTTGTCGGATTTTGGTAAACCTGGGTAGGGCTATGGTTCTATTGAAATTTCCGATCTATTTCTATTTTTATTTTGTTTGAGGCCTTGAGGTTTATATCGATGCCCCCATATTGCCGAAAATTCAGTTAATTTCAAATTTATATACGAATTCCGTCACATATGAACAACGAAGAAAAAGACAGTCATGATTCTGAGAAACCGAATGACGTTGATTCCGAGGTCAAGGCGCCTTTGGAAGAGAACACCGATGTAGATCCGGCTGAAAATGCCGATGATGCCGTGGTCGCAGAAATGTCTAGGGATGAGTTAATTGCTCAGTTAGATGAAGCAAACCAGAAAATCTCTGACATGAGAGATGGTTATCTCCGAGCTAAGGCAGATGTCGAGAATATTCGACGTAGAACGCAAAACGAAATTATATCCGCTCGTAAATATGCAATTGAGGGATTCGCTCAAGAGCTGCTGAGTGTGAAAGATAGCTTGGATCAGGCGTCCAAAGTCGAATTAGGGGAATCTCAGACCGAGTCCACAGAGAAGATGAAAGAGGGTTTGGAGCTGACCCTTAAACAGTTGGATGCCGCTCTTTCCCGGTTTTCAGTGACGGAGGTAGAGGCAGAACCGGGTACTAAATTCAATCCCGAATACCATCAGGCAATTAGTATGATCTCCGGCGGTGAAATTGAGCCAGACCATATTGTTGATGTTATGCAAAAAGGATTTATATTGAAAGATCGCTTACTACGGCCTGCTATGGTCGTCGTTGCACAATCCGGCTAACTTGAATACTGATGTGCCTTTTTAGTGCCGTGCATTAAAAACAGCCTTGTTATTCAAGTATTAAGCCCTATATCAGATTCAGTTTAATTATCTCAGGTTTTACAGAGGACAACACAAAATGTCAAAAATTATTGGTATCGATCTGGGTACAACCAATTCCTGCGTTGCGGTAATGGAAGGGAATGTACCCAAAGTTATAGAAAACAGTGAAGGTGACCGCACCACCCCCTCCGTTGTTGCTTTCACGAAAGATGGTGAAGTACTGGTTGGTCAGTCTGCGAAACGGCAATCTGTCACCAATCCAGAGAACACTATTTTCGCTGTCAAAAGATTGATCGGTCGTCAGTTCAATGAAAGTGTGGTTCAAAAAGATAAGGACTTAATGCCTTATAAAATCATCAAAGCGAAAAATGGTGATGCTTGGGTTGAAGCGGGGGGTAAGCAGATGGCCGCGCCCGAAGTTTCTGCAAGAATCCTCCAAAAGATGAAGAAAACAGCTGAAGACTATCTGGGTGAAGAAATTACGGAAGCAGTAATCACTGTTCCTGCTTACTTTAATGATTCACAACGTCAAGCAACGAAAGATGCGGGGCGAATTGCAGGTCTTGAAGTTCGTCGGATTATTAATGAACCAACCGCTGCTGCTTTAGCGTATGGAATGGATAAATCCCAAGGCGATAGCAAAATTATAGTATACGATTTAGGCGGAGGTACGTTTGACGTTTCAGTTATCGAAATTGCAGAAATCGAGGGTGAACATCAATTTGAAGTGCTATCGACAAATGGTGATACATTCCTAGGTGGTGAAGACTTCGACCGACGTTTGATCGATTATCTTGCTGATGAATTTCAAAAGGATCAAGGAATGAACTTGAAAGGTGATCCTTTGGCGATGCAACGACTTAAAGAAGCCGCTGAGAAGGCGAAAATAGAACTTTCTTCCAGTTCTCAAACCGAAGTCAATCTGCCTTACATCACGGCTGATGCTAGCGGACCCAAGCACCTTACGATGAAGTTAACTCGGGCGAAGTTGGAATCGTTAGTGGACACTCTTCTTCAACGAACCCTAGATCCTTGCAAAACAGCACTGAAAGATGCGGGCCTTAGCGCATCTGAAATTGATGATGTGATTTTGGTCGGTGGTCAAACTCGGATGCCTAAAGTTCAGGAAGTGGTTGAAGCGTTTTTTGGTAAGGAAACCCGAAGAGATGTAAACCCAGATGAGGCCGTGGCCATGGGCGCCGCGATTCAGGGTGGTGTTTTGGGTGGCGATGTAAAAGACGTGCTGTTGCTAGATGTGACACCGCTGTCTCTTGGTATCGAAACCCTAGGTGGTGTGATGACCAAATTGGTAGATAAGAATACAACTATTCCGACTAATGCCAGTCAGGTTTTCTCTACCGCTGATGATAATCAAGGAGCTGTGACGGTTCATGTGCTGCAGGGTGAACGTGAAATGGCAAATGGCAATAAGTCTCTGGGTCGGTTTGATTTAACCGAAGTTCCCCCAGCGCCGAGAGGGGTTCCTCAAATTGAGGTTTCTTTTGATATTGATGCTAATGGGATTTTGAACGTTTCAGCGAAAGATAAGGCAACGGGAAAAGAGAACAAGATTGTTATCAAGTCGAGTTCTGGTCTCTCCGATGACGAAATAGATAAAATGGTTCGGGATGCTGAAGAGCATGCTGATGAGGATCGTAAAACGAGGGGACTTGTTGATGCTCGCAATCAGGGAGAAGCCATGATCCATGGTGTTCAAAAATCGATGACTGAGTTAGGTGATAAACTCGACGCGGAAGAGAAGTCGAACATCGATACCGCTATTTCGGAACTTGAAGAGACCTTTAAAGGTGATGATCTCGACGCCATTAATGAAAAAACTGAAGCGCTGACTCAGGCTAGTCATAAATTGGCAGAGCAGATGTATGCTCAATCTGAAGAAGGGGCCCAAGCAGATCAGGGCGGTTCTTCGAATTCAGATGACGTGGTGGACGCTGAATTTGAAGAAGTCAACGATGATGATAAGAAGACCTAGAATCGACGTTTGTTCATGGGAACTAGCACGAGAGGTACACGATGTAAATACAGCTCCCGGGTTACGAAATCATCGTTACCCGGGCTGATCTAGCTTAATATGGTCAGTTTGTATTGCTAACAATAAGCGGGATCACATGATCCCGTTTTTGCGTAAATAGAACTATGTCGAAAAGAGATTACTACGAAGTATTGGGTGTCGATCGCAATGCGAGCGATGATGAACTTAAAAAGTCATATCGCCGTTTAGCGATGAAGCACCACCCCGATAGAAACGAGGGGAGCGCTGAGGCTGAGGAGAAATTCAAAGAAGCCAAGGAAGCGTATAGTGTTTTAAGCGATGGTCAAAAACGAGGAGCATATGATCAGTTTGGTCATGCGGGTGTTGACCGCTCCGCTGGTGGTGGGGCGGATGCAAACGGCTTTGGTGACATTTTCGGTGACATTTTTGGTGATATCTTTGGGGGAGCTGGCGGCGGACGTCGAAGAAATCGAGGCTCTGATCTGAAATACAATCTTGAGCTTTCTTTGGAAGAAGCAGTTCAGGGGGTTGAGAAAAAGATCCGTATACCCAAAATGTCGGATTGTGCTGTTTGCTCAGGATCAGGCTCGCGTCCAGGGTCGGATTCGAAGACTTGTGGAACCTGTAATGGCCAAGGTCAAGTCAGAATGCAACAGGGTTTCTTTTCGGTCCAGCAAGCCTGCCCGAATTGTAAAGGTCAAGGAAAGGTCATTTCGGACCCTTGTTCATCTTGTCATGGGCAAGGCATGGTGCGGGATGAAAAAACCCTTTCGGTGAAAATACCATCTGGGGTTGATGAAGGCGATCAGGTTCGTTTGTCCGGCGAAGGTGAAAGCGGTGGGCCCGGAACGACTCCGGGCGATCTCTATGTACAAGTGAGAATTCGAAAGCATCCTATCTTCGAAAGAGATGGGGATGATCTACATTGTGAGGTGCCCATAAGTTTCAGTGCTATGGCATTGGGAGGAGATATCGCGGTGCCCACTCTTTCTGGGAGGGCGAATCTGAAAATACCTGCTGAGAGTCAATCCGAGAAAGTTTTTCGACTTCGGGGTAAAGGGGTTCGAAACGTAAGAAATGGTAATCAAGGTGATTTGTACTGCAAAATAGTGGTTGAAGTTCCGGTTAACCTGACTAAACAACAGAAAGAATTGCTCAAAGAGTTCGAGAAAAGCATCTCGGAGGGTGGAAATCGCCACTCCCCTCGTAGCGGAAGCTGGACAGACAAGATAAAATCGTTCTTTGATGATTTAGTGACATGATAGTGATGATCATGGTCGATTTTTTGGCCTAGTCTTACGATGGTTTCAATCATAACTCGGATACCCTCTTGCAGATAGAAAAAACAGATTTACCGGGTGTGGTATTGATAACTCCCCGCGTCTTTGATGATGAAAGGGGGTTCTTTATGGAGACATTTAATCAGTCCGCTTTTGCCCAACATAATTTGCCCGAAGCATTCGTGCAAGATAACCACTCTCGCTCTACTAAGGGTGTCCTAAGAGGGCTTCACTATCAATATCCGCAATGGCAGGGTAAGTTGGTAAGGGCCGTAACAGGAGAGATATTCGATGTCGCCGTCGATATCAGGACTGATTCTCCGAGTTTTGGGAAGTGGGTCGGTTTCTATCTGAGTGAAGAAAATAAACAGCAATTGTATATTCCCCCAGGCTTTGCTCATGGCTTTTGTGTTGTTAGCGATGTGGCCGATGTGGTTTACAAGTGCACCTCCCTGTATAAACCGACTGATGATGCAGGAATTCGATGGGATGACCCAGAAATAAATATCGCTTGGCCTGTGGTGAATCCCGAAGTTTCGGAAAAAGACCGCTCGGCTCCATTGCTTTCTGCTATTCCAGCACTTTGATGTTAGTTCTGCCTTTGGGCGTGGCTCAAGTCGCGATTTTGCCCACGGCCCGTAGCTCAGTGACCAATAAACCGCTATCTCAATGCTGCTCGCTCAGTTTAGCCCATCGCCTTAGTTAGTATTTACCAGGATGAAAGTTCTCGTTTTCGGAAAAAGTGGACAGGTAGGGAGTTGTTTGGTTGAGCTCATGGAAGATCAATCACAACTTGATCTGATTGAATTTAATCGTAATGATCTAGACTTGATGGATATTGGTCGGATTAACTCATTTATTACTAAGCACAATCCAGATTGGGTTATCAATGCTGCTGCTTATACAGCAGTTGATAAAGCAGAAAGTGATTCAGATCGTTGTTTTAGACTGAATGCTGAGGCCCCAGAGTATATTGCCACTACCTGTGCAGAGATTAATGCGAATTTCATTCATTACTCTACTGACTATGTTTTTGATGGCATGGGTAATCACCCCTATGTGGAAGAGGCTAAACCCAACCCCCAAAGTGTTTATGGTAAGAGCAAACTCGCCGGCGAGCTTGCGATACTAGCAAGACTCTCTAACGCTATCATCCTGAGAACTGCTTGGGTTTATGCTAAGAAGGGTAATAATTTCGTTAACACTATGTTGCGTCTAGCCGAAGAGAAGCCCTCGATTAACGTGGTCAATGACCAGTTTGGAAGCCCAACATCTGCCAAAGACCTTGCTGAAGTTACGGTAAGCATACTGTTGGATATTGCAAATCATCGGGTTGTCCATCAGGGAGGGGTTTTTCATGCTACGGGACAAGGAGAGACAACTTGGTACGAGTTTTGTAAGCAAATTATGAAGGAAACGTTCAATGACGAAACTATCATTAATGCGATTTCGAGCACGGAATATCCTACACCAGCCCCACGCCCTACCTATTCGGTCCTATCTAACCAAAAATTAAAGGATGTTTATGGGCAAGAGTTGCCCCATTGGCAGACAGCTTTGAGCTATTGTCTACAATCAGGTTAGTGGTTGTTGACCATTATATCTCCCCGATTTCTGTTTCTAAAATCAGTTATTGTGGTGTGTATCAAAAAATAGACATAATGAGATGTGACTCTGTTGTTATGGATGGCGTTAATTTCGTTTGTTGTGAAATTTCTTACGACCAGAAAAATCACTGAATGGAGGTAAGCGATGAGTGCTGAAAAACCAATGGAAAGTGTTAAGGTGCTGGCCGAAAAAGGCGTATTCCACAATAATATCTCTGGCTTTACACCTCGGACTGCTCAACAGGAAATGGCGCAGGCAGTTGAGGATGCTATCACATTTGACGGTTGCCTAGTTGCTGAATCTGGAACGGGTACTGGTAAGACGTATGCATATCTGGTTCCTCTTATTCTCTCTGGGAAAAAGGGCATTATTTCAACAGCCACAAAGCATCTACAAGAGCAGGTCTTTTTGAGAGATTTGCCAGTGGTTGCTAGCAATTTGGGCGTTCCGGTTAATGCTGTGCTTCTCAAAGGAAGGTCAAACTACCTCTGTCGATACTACCTTAAAGAGCATCAGGAGCAGACTGATTTGATTGGTAAGCAAAATCAGCGATCCTACGCTGCTATTGAAAAGTGGTCAAAAACGACGTCCACCGGTGACATATCTGAAGTGTCTGGAATTGGTGAAGAATCAGCTGTATGGCGGCAAGTTACTTCTACAGCGGACAACTGTCTAGGGGGGAAATGCCCAGAGTTCTCAAGATGTTTTGTCAACAAGGCAAGGCAAAAAGCACTTAAGGCTGATATTGTAGTGGTAAACCACCATCTTTTTTTCTCAGACCTTACCTTGAAAACAGATGGTTTTGGTGAGCTGTTGCCAGACCATGAGGTGGTAGTTTTCGATGAGGCCCATAACATTGCCGAAGTCGCGTCTTTGTTTTTTGGCTTTTCAGTTTCCAGCTACCAAGTCAGAGAGCTGAATAGAGACATTCTCGCGGCAGAGAAAAAAGAAAACAGCGCCCAAGATTTTCGTCTGATACTTTCCATTTTGGATAAGCTGATTCAGGAGTTGCAATCACAGATTTCTAAATCAGGGCGAAAATCGTTGAGTTTTGCGCAGGTTCAAACGAAAGCCTTTGACGATTTATTGAAGCAGTTTCAGGCTTGCCTTGACCAACTAGAGCAGCTTTTGAGTGAGGCCGCGATGGTTGGTGAAGAGCTGAATCGTTGTCATGATCGGTGTTTGGATCTACAGAATCGCTTGGATGTATGGATTGAAGGAAGAGACCGAGAGCTCGTTCTATGGGTTGAATCAACATCGAAGTCTTTTCGTTTAGTTGCGACTCCACTAAGTGTCAGCAGTCGGTTCAAAAGTATGATGGAGGGGAATAAGCTGTCTTGGATTTTCACCTCAGCAACATTGGCGGTGGGTGATGATTTTTCTACTTTTTGCGATGAGCTGGGACTGTCAGAGGTTGAGCAACGGAGGTGGCAAAGCCCATACGATTTTGACAACAATGGTTTGATTTACTTGCCCCCTAGAATGCCAGATCCAAGGGATGATGAATTTGCTTATGCACTGGCCGATCAGATTCTACAAATTACTGATGCGAGCTCTGGACGAGCTTTTTGTCTTTTTACTAGTTATTCCATGATGGAGAAAACTCGGCAAAACTTACGGGGGAGACTTGATTTCCCGATGCTAGTACAAGGCGAGTCGCCTAAACAGCAATTGCTAAATAAATTTAAGTCGACACCCAATTCTGTTCTTTTGGGGACCTATAGTTTTTGGGAGGGTGTAGATGTTAAAGGTCAGTCATTAAGTTGTGTGATCATTGATAAACTGCCTTTTGCTTCACCAGGTGATCCGGTTATAAAAAGTAAGTTGTCTGCTTGCGAGGAGAAAGGAAAAAACCCCTTCATTGATCTGCAGGTTCCAAATGCGATAATTACCCTGAAACAGGGCGTCGGAAGATTAATTCGATCTGAATCGGACTATGGAGTTTTGGTCGTGTGTGATTCAAGAATGACTACTAAGAGATATGGAGCGAAATTCATCAATAGTTTACCTCCGATGCCAATAACCGGATCGATTTTAGATGTGAGGAGCTTTTTCGAGAAATTTGAAGCATGAATATCCTTTCCATTGATACAGTGACGGACGTTTGTTCGGTCGCAATTACCTACAAAGGTGAAACAGTACAGAGAACCAGTTCCGAACGTGTAGGGCATTCAAATTTGATTTTGGCGTTGATATCAAGTTTATGTGCGGAAATGGAGGTTTCTTTTTCCAAGTTAGATGTGATGGGCGTTGATATTGGCCCTGGATCCTTTACTGGAGTGAGGATCGGAATAGGGGTGATTCAAGGGCTAGCATACGGTACGAATCTTCCAGTGATAGGGGTGAGTTCTTTAGAAACGCTGGCGGCATCGCAAAAAGGAAAGCTGGTTTTGCCCGCTTTGGATGCGCGCATGGGGCAAATATATTGCGGCCTATATGATACCGAGTGTGGAGTAACAGAATTAGTCAGCCCCGTTGTCTGCTATCCTGATGAAGTCCCTTTTACCATTGGAAATCGCGATCTTTTTGGACTCGGCAGTGGATGGGAGCAATATGACAAAGAAATCGTAGGGGGGTTGAAAGTTCCTACTTGGAACAAAGAGACTAGATTTGATTCGAATTGGAAAAGTAATTGGTATCCGGAAGCTCGTTTCGTGAATCAGTTAGCCATGACAAGAGGACTCACGTGTTCCACTGGTGCACTTAACCTACGAGCAAGTTATGTGCGAAATCAGGTCGTTAATTCGAAAAGAACATAGTCGCAGTTTGGATTTTTGACTGGTTACTAGCAAAGCACTTCAAACCGAATTTCTTCGACCTGTTGCTTGTCTATAAAAACTTGGGCGTTCCATAAACTGTAGAAGTTCAGACTTGAGCTGACAGACAGCTACTGATAAACGGGTAACTGTCAGCTCAAGTCTGAACTTCTACATCTTAACATTGTAGGTATGGTAACGGTTTCGAACCTAGCGACCTCTATCGGTGTTTCGGGAATCACGCAAGGATAACATCTCTCACGAAACGAGTCCCAAAATAGCCCAATGCTAGAATGGCGAAGCTGGACATTGTCCATTTTGCAGCATGTTGTCCACGCCACCCAAATAACCTCCTTCCTATCAGCAAAAAACCAAAGCAAAACCACGACAGCAATGAGAGCAGTATATGATGATTGACCCATAAGACTTTGCCATAGTGATACCAGGCCGAATATGTCCCCATGATTAAATTGAGAGTCAACAAAATAAAACCGATATAGGTTAACCAAAACAGGTTGGATTCCATTGTTTCAATGGAAGGTAGAAACCGGAGATGCGACGCCGGATTAGGTCTATGTAGCTGACTTTCTTGTATGAACAATAAGATGGCTTGGGCGAAGGCAATGCATAGCACTCCATAGGCGGGAATTGCAACGATGATATGGACCGTCATACTTTGAAGTTCCTGGCCGTCAGCTAGCACACTAAGAGGAACTGGCGACCCAGGTGTTAGGTATCCCGCTAATAGGCCGAACAACCCAATAGGGACCATAATGATCCCAAGACTAAGTGTTCTGGAGAATAGCGAAAAAATAAGATAAAGGGTTGTCGACATCCAAGCTGACAGGGAAATAGCGCGTCCCAATGAAAGGTTAAATCCTCCATCATGGAGATTAGTCATATATAATGCGATCGCATGCAGTACAACGCTCGTTAGAACTAGTAAACGACAGATGCTTTCCGTTTTGCTCTGTGATTTTCCCTTTTTGTTATCCCTAGTTTGTTTTACCATGGAGAAAACGGCTCCAATGCTCACGGTGTAACATACTAGAGCAGTTATGAATATAATGGTCATTGATGATTAATGGGCGTTTTTCTGAACAGGGAGATATTTGTCGTTCTTTAACCGGAGGTTTATCGAGCTTTAAATACGGCGAAGTTCTTTGCACTGGCGCCATTCAAATAACTATTAGATCTAATTATACACGCCTGTTTCCCGCATGCTGTGGATTTTAAACCCGAATACAAAATAGAAAACTTATGTTTGATCAGCTAAGTGATAGGCTTAAGAGTACATTCAAAGGCCTGAACGGAAAAGGTAGACTGACTGAAGTCAATATCTCTGAAGCAATGCGAGAGGTAAGAATGGCGTTGCTTGAGGCAGATGTTTCATTAGAAGTGACCAAGATTTTTATTGAGCGAGTCAAAAGCCAAGCGATTGGGCAGGAAGTGCTCAACAGCTTGACTCCGGGCCAGGCCGTAGTGAAGATCGTAAATGATGAGCTGGTCACTCTTATGGGGGAAGAAAATGATCGTTTAAATCTTTCCACGAAGCCTCCTGCGGTTGTTTTTATGGCAGGTCTACAGGGCGCAGGTAAAACCACCACTACCGGGAAATTAGGCAATTTACTTAAGCAACGAGAAAAGAAGTCGGTGCTTTTGGTTAGTACGGATATTTATCGACCTGCTGCAATCGAACAACTGCAGTTGTTGTCTGAGACGCTGAACCTACAGTTTTTTCCAAGTGATACCACACAAAGGCCTGTGGATATAGCAACTAATGCGGTAGACCATGCGCGTAAGAATGGTATTGACGTTGTGATTGTGGATACTGCCGGTCGTTTGCACGTGGATGAGGAGATGATGGCCGAAATTCGCGAACTCCATCAAGCGATTAATCCAATTGAAACACTGTTTGTTGTTGATAGTATGACAGGTCAGGATGCTGCCAATAGTGCAAGAGCGTTCGATCAAGCATTATCTTTGACCGGAGTGGTGCTGACTAAGACTGACGGTGACGCTCGGGGTGGTGCTGCATTGTCGATTCGACATGTAACAGGTAAGCCCATTAAGTTTCTAGGAACGGGAGAGGCAATGGATGCGCTAGAGCCATTTCATCCAGATCGTGTTGTCTCGCGTATCCTTGGAATGGGAGACGTCTTGACCCTGGTTGAAGAAGTGGAGCGCAAAGTCGACAAGAAAAAGGCGGAGAAACTGGCGACAAAGCTAGCTAAAGGAAAGGGATTTGATCTGGAAGACTATAAGGAGCAAATGGAGCAAATGGAGAAAATGGGAGGAGTTATGAGCATGGTAGATAAGTTGCCTGGGGTGAATAATTTACCGCCAAAGGCGATGGACCAGTTCGGAGATAAGCAAACAAAACAAGTTATCGCGATCATTAATTCTATGACGCCAAATGAGAGAAGGTTTCCTGCAACATTGAGAGGGTCAAGAAAAAAACGAATCGCTTTGGGGGCCGGTACCCAGGTTCAAGATGTGAATCGCTTGCTGAAACAATTTATGCAAATGCAGAAGATGATGAAAAGAATGAAGAAGAAAGGGGGGATGAAGGGAATGATGGACCAATTCAGAGGTGGTGGCATGCCGGGCATGCCTTTTTGAATCTGCGTGAGCTGACTTAGTCTGATGTGCGATGATCTTCCCACTGGAAGCAGCTGAAATTCGAGGACATGTGTCTATTTGAGAAATTACTGGTAATTCCTTGGTATCTCAAACGAAACATCGCTATACTATCGCGTTCTAATTTTACGGTGATCCGCACATTGATGCGGATCTTTTTTTCTAGGCATAGAGGTATAGAGTGACAATAACTGGTGCTGATATCCTTGTCCGATGTTTGCAGGATGAGGGAATTGAACATATTTTTGGTTATCCGGGTGGAGCCGCGTTGCACATTTATGACGCGATCTACAAACAGGATCAGGTTAAGCATATTCTTGTAAGGCATGAGCAAGGGGCTACCCACGCTGCGGATGGTTATGCCAGATCGACAGGCAAGCCAGGTGTGGTACTGGTGACATCTGGTCCCGGTGTGACAAACACCATTACCGGAATAGCTACTGCTTATATGGACTCTATCCCTATGGTTGTCATTTGTGGGCAAGTTCCTTCGGGGTTGATTGGCGATGACGCTTTTCAGGAAGTAGATACAGTCGGCATCACAAGGCCTTGTGTGAAACATAACTTTTTGGTCAAAGATGTCAATGACATCGCGAGTACCATGAAAAAAGCCTTCCATATCGCGATGTCAGGACGGCCAGGGCCGGTTGTCGTAGATGTTCCCAAAGACATAACTGCAGAACAAACAGAATATAGCTATCCTGATTCTGTTTCTATGCGTTCCTACCAGCCAAATACCAAAGGTAATCCGAAACAGATTACTAAAGGTGTGGATCTTTTGTTGAGCGCAAAAAAGCCCATTATTTACACCGGTGGCGGTGTTGTTATTGGCAACGCATCTGAACAGCTACGTGAACTGGTTAGTTTGCTGAAATACCCTAGTACTAGCACATTGATGGGGCTCGGTGCCATTCCTGCATCAGATCCTGACTTTCTTGGTATGTTGGGTATGCATGGGACTTATGAAGCCAATATGGCAATGCACGATTGTGATGTAATGATCGCAATCGGTGCTCGATTTGACGACAGGGTGACAGGAGATCTAGAGAAATTCTCACCCGATACACGCATTGTTCAAATCGATATTGACCCATCTTCAATTGGGAAAAACGTCAAGGTTGAAGTACCAATCGTTGGCGATTGTGCGGAAGTGTTAGCTGCTATGTCTAAGGAATTAGCTGGTAGGCTCGACGAGATTGACCGACCTGCAATAAATCAATGGTGGAATCTGGTTAGTGAGTGGCGTTCAATTGATTCTCTGGCTTATAACCCAAGTGATGACGTTATTAAGCCTCAATTCGTGGTCGAGAAGGCACTGGAGCTCACTAACGGGAATGCCTACATTACGTCCGACGTGGGGCAGCATCAAATGTGGGCTGCGCAATACTATACCTTCGAAAACCCCCGTAGATGGATAAACTCAGGTGGTTTAGGAACCATGGGCTTTGGTTTACCGGCAGCTATTGGTGTTCAGCTAGCTCATCCCGATGAAACTGTTGTGTGCATTACAGGTGATGCGAGTATCATTATGTGTATTCAAGAGCTTTCTACTTGCTTGCAGTATGGTTTGCCAATTAAAGTACTAAATCTGAATAATCGATATATGGGGATGGTTCGGCAATGGCAGGAGTTTTTCTATGATCGGCGATATTCCCATTCATACATGGATGCGCTGCCTGATTTTGTGTCTCTGGCCGAGAGCTTTGGCCATGTCGGCATGCGTGTAGAAAAACCACAGGATGTTGAAGTGGCCCTAAAAGAAGCTTTTGAGATGAAAGATAGGCTGGTCTTCATTGATGTTATGACTGATCATACTGAGAATGTGTACCCCATGATCGCTGCCGGAAAGGGACATAATGAGATGGTGCTGAAACCCGGTTGTGGGAAAGATCAACAAGAGAGGGAATTAGCATAATGAGGAGAATTATTTCCGTTTTGCTGGAGAACGAAGCAGGCGCATTATCTCGGGTTGCAGGCTTGTTTTCGGCTCGGGGGTACAACATTGAGTCTTTAACCGTGGCCCCTACTGATGATCCATCTCTTTCTAGGATGACGATCGTTACCCGGGGAACTGATGCGATTATCGAACAAATTACCAAACAGTTGAATAAACTGGTTGATGTAGTGAAGTTGATCGATCTTACAGAAGGCGCTCATATCGAAAGAGAGTTGATGCTGGTGAAGGTAACGGTAACGGCTTCTAATAGCGAACAAAGAGAGGAAGTTGCCCGTCTTATCGGCATTTTTCGAGGTCGTATTATCGATGTGACTGAATTGACCTATACATTAGAAATGACTGGCAGTACGAGTAAGGCAGATGCCTTTTTGGATGCTTTGTCCCAAGTAGAAATCATTGAGGTTGTTCGCTCAGGTGTTTCT
Organism: Gammaproteobacteria bacterium; assembly: GCA_012103395.1. Classification (GTDB taxonomy): domain Bacteria; phylum Pseudomonadota; class Gammaproteobacteria; order Arenicellales; family Poriferihabitantaceae; genus WLWV01. The sequence goes on along the minus strand of WLWV01000005.1, from coordinate 5,794 downwards.
GGCATTGGCCGTGGAAAACGTGCATTAAAAGCATAGTTGCTTCGAAGAAAATGAACACTACTTTTCTAGCTGGCGCTAGTTAATGTGATTATTGTAGCTGTATGCTTGTCGACGGATATGTGATAGTAAAGACACGAAGATTGCAGGTTTTGACGATGTTGGTGACGATATGTAGCAGCTTAAATCTCAAAATAGTCACTTCGTTGGTTTTAGAATGGATACGCGATGTCAGTAACTTCAAGAGCGATCGAGTGGATGTTGTTAGGGGAGGCTCTTCAAGTCGTACGAAATTAGAGTAAGTCGGGCTTACAATTGTTGGGGTTAGCGATTTGATACGTGCTCCGGAGATTGTGAGCGAAAGGGCAAGAATGAAGACGCCATTGTTGGCAAGCATTTTTTAGTAATTCGTCGAAGATGTCGCCTTGCCAAAGTTAAGAGGTTGGCAAAAAATCCCGTTCCAGGATATCTCTTGGACTGGAAGTAGAAAAACTATAAGACAAAGAGCTCACTAATAGTTTTAGTTTTTTGGACCTATATGTTAATGCTCCGATGCACTTATAACTGTGTCCGAGTTTGTCTGTTGTTAGATAGAGGTTTGCCCGCGTAGAGTGATACAACAACCGCGTGTATTTCTCACCTAAAAACCGTTGCGTGTCTCTGGTTTAACATGAACTAACATGTTGCGCTGGAACACCCCATCAATTCGAGTTTCATGGTTCTACCATGAATAGATCATGCCCAAAATAAAACAGTTCGACTATCCCTTGATTGCTAGAGAGGGAACGATTCATCTATGTATTGCATTTTTCTGTGGTTTTTTGGCTACATGGCTTTGGGGGTTTGGCTCTATACCCGTTTGGGTTCTTGTCTTGTTTGTTGTCCAATTCTTTCGAGATCCGAAAAGGAACATCAGTACCCAGCCAGGTACAGTGGTCTCTCCTGCAAGTGGGAAGATCGTCTCCATCGAAGAGGAGGCAAACCCTTACCTTGAAGGAGTGACATCACTTAAGGTTAGCGTTTTTATGAATGTTTTTTCCGTGCACTCGAATCTTATTCCATTCAGTGGAGAGGTAAAGGATGTTTGGTATTATCCCGGGAAATTTGTCAACGCCGCGCTAGACAAAGCATCTTCAGAGAATGAGAGGAACGCTGTGTGGATTCGAACTAAAGAAGGAAATGATATAGTGAGCGTGCAGATAGCGGGATTGATCGCACGTCGTATTCTTTGTTATGTTAAAAAAGGTGATGAAGTGGAAACTGGTCAACGTTATGGATTTATCCGGTTCGGGTCCAGGGTCGATCTTTATCTACCTTTGGAAACCCGGTTGTCAGTGAAACTGGGACAGTGGGTTAGCTCTGGAAATGATGTTATCGGTATGATTTCAGTTAAGTGAGTTGTTACGAGTAAAGCGCAAAATCTGTGGTTTGAATATATGCAGATTTCGGTAGACATGACGCAAGGTCGAATTGATATTATATGAATAAAGAAGAAAGCAAGAGCGCCAGAAAAGGTATCTATTTTTTACCTAGCCTATTTACTACCGCAGGATTGTTTTTTGGTTTTTATGCCATTATTCAGGCAACCCAGAATAACTTTTCTAGTGCGGCGGTGGGGTTGCTAATTGCGATGATTATGGATGGGCTGGATGGTCGTGTGGCAAGGTGGACAAACACAGCGAGTGATTTTGGAAAAGAATACGATAGTCTTGTCGACCTTGTTGCGTTTGGATTGGCACCAGCGTTGATTATGTATTTTTGGTCATTACAATATCTCGGTAAAACTGGTTGGCTAATCGCATTTCTCTATGCCGCTGCTACTGCATTGCGCTTGGCCCGTTTTAATACGCTGGTGATCAAAGAGAGTCGATATTTTTATGGGTTGGCCTGCCCTGCAGCTGCTGCCTTTATTGTTTTTTGGGTCTGGAATTTTCACGTAACGGAGATTCGTGGTGAATCGATGACTTGGGAGAGCGCTGCGGCAACATTAACCATGGCTGTGTTGATGGTGAGTAACGTTAAGTTTCGAAGTTTTAAAGACTTTGATCCAAAACACAAAATTCCGTTTTTCGTCCTGATCGCACTTTTAGTAACGTTTGTACTAATCTCATTTGATCCACCTCGGGTGCTGTTCATATTTGCTCTAGGGTATGTCGCTTCAGGTCCTATCGGGTGGCTAATTAGGCGAAACAAGGGAGAGAAGGGAGCCCCTGCATTTTTGCCGGACGACGACGACGGTGGGGAACATAAAGACTAGTGCAGAAATCTATATGGCACAGTTAAAAATGTGCTTGCATATAGGGATGTCCTTGTAATAGACTGAACCAATGGCTAAGGCAATTCAATTTATGTTGAATAACGACACAGGTACTACGCCTGTGCGTGCCTACGTCAATCCCCTGCTTGTTCTACTGCTGCGCCGCTTGGCGCACTAATACTTCCCCCTCTCCTCGCTAACTACCCTTTTCTATCTATAAGATAGGTAGGGAACTAACAATTAAATTTTAACTTTAGCTAGATGCACCTAGAACAATGAAAGACAAATTAGTGATTTTTGATACCACGTTACGGGACGGAGAGCAGAGTCCGGGCGCTTCGATGACTCAGGAAGAAAAAGTCAGAATTGCCAGGCTGCTGGAAAAAATGAGAGTCGATGTAATTGAAGCGGGTTTTCCTGCAGCTAGCCCCGGGGACTTCAAGTCTGTTAGTGCAATTTCTGAGATAATTAAAAATAGCACTATCTGTGGATTAGCCAGAGCGAACCCAAAGGACATTCAAAAAGCAGGTGAAGCATTAAGGCCTGCAGAGTCCTCCCGCATACATACTTTTATTGCAACCTCTCCTATCCATATGCAGCACAAGTTAAGAATGCAACCAGAAGAGGTGATCGAACATGCTGTTGCGGCGATAAAGCAGGCCCGTAACTTTACAGATAATGTTGAGTTTTCACCAGAAGACGCGGGTAGATCAGACTTGGATTTCCTTTGTCGAGTAGTGGAGGTGGCGATTGGTGCGGGGGCAACAACGATCAATATTCCAGATACGGTTGGATACAACCTACCGTTTCAATTTGGCAAGTTGATAAAAGACTTGCTCGAAAAAGTACCGAACTCTGATAAAGCAATATTTTCGGTCCATTGCCACAACGATCTTGGGCTAGCAGTTGCTAATTCATTAGCTGCAGTGATGGAGGGGGCAAGACAAGTAGAGTGTACTATCAACGGATTAGGTGAACGTGCAGGTAATGCATCTTTAGAAGAGATTGTTATGACTGTCAGAACGCGCCAGGATGAGTTCGCCTGTGATACCAATATCGAGACCACTCAAATTGTTCCGGCTAGTAGATTAGTGTCGAATATCACCGGCTTCCCTGTGCAACCGAATAAAGCCATTGTTGGTGCTAATGCATTTGCCCATGAGGCGGGAATTCATCAGGACGGAATCATCAAAGCACGAGAAACTTATGAGATCATGTCGGCCGAAGATGTGGGATGGGCAGCTAATCGCATGGTGCTTGGTAAGCATTCGGGTCGTAACGCATTCAAGGAAAGGTTGAAGGCTTTGGGTTTTGTGTTTGCATCAGAAGAAGATTCGATCGCTGCTTTCGCTCGATTCAAGGATCTGGCGGATCGAAAGCATGAGATCTTTGATGACGACTTGCAGGCTCTCGTGACTGAGTCTGGGAATATCGCTGAAAATGAACGATTCACCCTCAAGCACATCGAAACACGTTCACAAACAGGATTAACTCCAGTGGCGACGGTGGTAGTGGAGGTTGATGGCGAAGATTCGACAGCGCAAGAAGAAGGAAATGGGGCGGTAGATGCCACATTCAAAGCCATAGAAAAGATTGTCAATTCAGGGGGCTTGCTGCAGCTTTATTCTGTTAATAGTATTACAAGCGGCACTGATGCTCAAGGTGAAGTCAGCGTCAGAATCGAAAAAAATGGTGAAATTGTTAACGGTCACGGTGCTGACTTGGATATCGTTATTGCTTCGGCAAAGGCTTATGTTAATGCACTTAATAAATTGTGTAGCCCCGAAGGGAAAATGCACCCTCAAATGACTCAAGCAATATATAATAAATTGTGTAGCCCCGAAGGGAAAATGCACCCTCAAATGACTCAAGCAATATAGAGGATCGTTCGGAGACAAAGGTATCGAGTTACAGATACCTTTGTCGATCGGTTTTTACCTCATGAATACCGAATTTTGGATGTCTTTTTTTTGGTCATTGAGAATAGTAGATATAGGTGTCAACAGCGATGTCGTATTCGAATTACCAGTTACAACTCCTAGCCAGGATGGGCATTGATGTATGGACCATGAGGGAGGTCGCGGCCTCGGAATCAGAACCAGCCAAATCTTCATACAGTAATGTACATGCTAACGAGCCATCAGCAATCGATGCCGACGCCATGGCGACGAGGTCCGAATCGAACTTCGAACCCAATCCTCAGACGACCCCTCCAGGCCGTCCTGTGGAAGGAAACCGAATTCAAGCGAGTGGGCCTAGTTTCGAAAACGATGCACTGGTGTCACTGGAAAAGTTAAAAGGTAATGTGGCGGGCTGCCAGCTATGCGATTTGAACCGAAGCCGGACAAATACAGTTTTTGGCAATGGTGATACTGATTCCGATTGGATGTTCATAGGCGAAGCGCCAGGGAAACAAGAAGACTTGGAGGGGAATCCGTTTGTTGGTCGAGCAGGGAAACTGTTAGACCTCATGATTTCCGCTCTGGGCATGCGGCGTGAAGATGTCTATGTGGCCAATGTGCTTAAGTGCCGACCTCCAAACAATCGGGATCCTCTCCCGAGCGAAGTTGATGAGTGCGAACAATATTTAAAACTGCAAGTACAGTTGGTGAAGCCGAAAGTCATTGTTGCACTAGGTCGCATAAGTGCTCAATTGCTCTTGAAAACAACAATGCCATTGGGGAAAGTGAGGGGGCGTATTCATCACTACGGTGAGCATAGAATACCATTAATAGCCACCTATCATCCCGCCTATTTGTTACGTAGCCCAGATCAGAAAGCAAAGGCTTGGGACGACTTATGGTTTGCGCGACAGCTGGTTGAATCAGAGATTGCAGCTAAAAATTAGTCCACATCAGTCGATTTTTAAGAACATTTGGTCGCCTGGTTTGCGGGCTTTTTTGTGCTAGAACGGCTACTCTCTAAAGAAATGCTACCATCGCCCCTGCTAAAGTGGGGGCAAAGTTATACAAATGATTAGTCTTGAGTCGTTGCGAGTGATGCCATGTCAGGTCTCTGATGTTGATCGTATTTTCGATCTCGAACAACGTGCTACTAGCTATGGCTGGAGTAGATCAGACCTAGCGTCGAGTGTTGCATCAGATCATCACTGTTACAAACTGGCCAGGAAGGGCCAGATTCTTGGGCATTGTGTCGTGCAGTTAATTGGCGCTGAAATGGAGATATTGAATATCGTAATTGACAGGGATTTACAGGGTATGGGATACGGTACTTTTCTAATTGACTCTGTCTTGCGGCTGGGTCGATATCGACTTGTGACGGAGGTTTGGCTCGAAGTGCGAGAGTCAAATTTGGGTGCTAGGAAGTTGTATGGCCAGCTTGGATTTATTCAGTCAGGCATTCGCAAAAATTATTATCGACATGCTAAAGGTCGAGAGAATGCAGTTATGATCTGTAGAAGTTCAGACTTGAGCTGACAGTTACCCGTTTATCAGTAGCTGTCTGTCAGATAGAGTTTAGTTTACAAACTTTTCTTTCCAGATCGCTTTACCGTCGATGAGTGTTTCCATCGGCGTTCTC
>WLWV01000109.1 GCA_012103395.1 Gammaproteobacteria bacterium | reverse complement strand
CCGATGGAAACACTCATCGACGGTAAAGCGATCTGGAAAGAAAAGTTTGTAAACTAAACTCTATCTGACAGACAGCTACTGATAAACGGGTAACTGTCAGCTCAAGTCTGAACTTCTACAGATAACTCAAATATACTGGCAGTGAACCACCACGCGCCTAGGAGCCGGATGTCCTTCCATAGTTTCTCTGGAATTATTTGGGTCAAGAAAATCTCCAAGCGACTCGAACTTCATCCATTGCGTTCTTCGTTGTTCTTCTGACGTAGTTTTGCTGACATCGACAATTGCATTGTGGGTAAAGCCCGCGGTTTGGAGTTGGGTTAGGAGTTTGGGGATGGTGGGGATGGTCCAGACGTTGCGCATTTTGGCGTAGCGTCCTTCTGGGATGAGTTCGTCTTCCTCATCGCCGTCGATGATGAGTGTTTCGAGGATGAGTTCGCCGCCGGGTTTTAGGCATTTTTTGGCCTCCATTAAATGGTCCACTGGATTTCGGCGGTGATAGAGGATGCCCATGGATAGGACGGTGTCGAATTGAATGTGGTGTTCTTCCATTTTTGTGAATTGGAGCTCTTCACTTTTTAGGGGGAGGATAAATCCGTTTAAGTTGGCAAGGTATTTTTTGATGGCGGTGAATTGCGCTAGAAAAAGTAAGGTTGGATCGATGCCTAATGCGCACTTTGCACCGCTGCCTAGCATGCGTAATAGGTAGTAGCCATTACCGCATCCGATGTCGAGTACAGTTTTGTCCTGGAACGATCCCAAGTACTCTTCCAGTCGTGACCATTTCATATCGGATCGCCACTCGCTGTCAATTTCTACGCCGAATAAGTTGAACGGTCCTTTTCGCCAAGGGTGCAGAGCCATCAAACCCTGTTTAAGTTCGGCTTTGACTTCATCATCACAGTCATCAACACAGCCAATTGTCACCGCTGCATTATTGAGCATAAGGGAGGAGGGAGTGATAACTGGGAGGGAGTCAATCTCGGATACCCATCGCACCAAATCGCCGTGTTTACGGGTTGTAAGTATGTCTTTCGTGGCTTGAAGCAGGGTGTCCTTGATGGGCGATAGAACAGTGTGCTCCAAACCGGAACATAGCGTTTCAGGAGTCATTGTTTGTTTAATGGGACTATTTAGTCGCGCTATTTAACGGCGATGAAAGAAGTGAAATTGAAACATTGAAACCAAGGTAAGACCTGTTTAAACCCAACGGACTTCAAGCGGTCAATATGCTGTTCCCGCTTGTCTAGCAACATCACATTCTCTAACGCGGTCCGTTTCTGGCTGATTTCAAGATCACTGTAACCATTAAGTGACTTAAATTGGTGATGCAATGTCGTCATAGTTTCGTGATCACTCTCTTCCTGGGCGAGTTTTTCTGACAACACAAATACACCACCTGGAAGCAGCCCTTTGTAAATCGTCCTTACCAAATCCAACCTTACTTCCGGGCGCATGAATTGCAACGTGAAGTTCATCACAGTCAAACTTGAATTGCTAAATTTGATATCTTCTGCCGACCGCTCTATCAAAGACAGTTGATCTAATGGAATGACTTTTTCCACCGCATCCTTGCACCGATTTAACATTTCTGACGAATTATCTACCCCAATGTAATGAACCGAAGGAACCTGCACTTGGCTGTATATCGATAGAAGTGATGCGCCTAATGAGCATCCAATATCGTACACGTTTGAATTTTCGATCACGTATCGAGCGCTCAGCACCCCCAGCATCGAAATAATGGTGTCATATCCCGGGACGGAACGACGAATCATGTCTGGAAACACGCTAGCAACGTTTTCGTCAAAGGCGAAATCGATGACGTGCCTTTGTTTAACCGAGTAAACCTGATCCGTGGTCTTCATGGGCGACATGCTAAAAGCCTGAACATCGATAAATCTATACCTGTTCCAATTCCACTAATGTGCCTACCATGTCCTTAGGGTGTAGGAAAACAACGGGTTTACCGTGAGCGCCAATTCTTGGTTTGCCATCTCCTAATACCCGGAGTCCATCTTTCACCAAAGAGTCGATGGCGACAGAGATGTCCTCGACTTCATAACAGACATGATGGATTCCTCCGTCAGGGTTTTTATCGAGAAAGCGCTGTATGGGGGATTGTTCACCCAAAGGATGCAACAGTTCAATTTTCGTATTGGGTAATTCCACGAAAACCGTGGTTACCCCGTGATCAGGTAGATCGACCTGATCCGATACAGTCGCACCCAATGAATCACGATATAACGCCGTTGCGTTATCGATGTTAGGCACCACAATTGCCACATGATTTAGTTTACCGATCACTTTTTTTGTTCCAGAAATTTTGTCACTAATTGCCCCGCCGCAATGGATGGCGGTAACTCACCAGACATCACTTGCCGCTCCAGCGAGCCAAAATCTGCCTTTACGAACTGACTGCTTTTTAGTTCGTCCAACAAACGTTCTCGCGTTTCATTCCAGAACCATTGTCTGGACTGCACTTGGCGTCGTTCAAGCAAAGCTGCTTTACCCAATGTATCACTATAGTCGCAGATACGCTGCCAGACCTCATCGATACCTCTGTTTTCCAGCGCCGAAGTCACCTCAACCGGAACACGCCATTGGGCAAGTCGAGGTTGAATTAGCTGTAATGCGTGTTTAATATCGGCCGCTGCCCGAGTTGCTTTTCCCTTTAGCTCACCATCTGCCTTATTTATCACCGCGATATCCGCGAGTTCCATAATACCTCGTTTGATACCTTGAAGTTCATCACCGCTTCCCGGCAAAAGCATCAACACAAACACATCCGTCATACTAGCGACCAGTGTTTCTGACTGACCAACCCCAACGGTTTCGACGATGATGACATCGAAGCCCGCTGCTTCACAAACCAATACAGCCTCCTGAGTTCTCCTCGCCACACCACCCAAGGTTGTTTGGGACGGGCTCGGCCGAATGAAAGCACTGGGATTAATGCTCAGTGTTTCCATCCGTGTTTTATCGCCAAGGATAGACCCTCCAGTCAAACTAGAACTCGGATCGATGGTTAGTACCGCAACCCGTTTACCTAGCCCCGCAACATAATTACCAAGCACTTCGATAAGTGAAGACTTGCCAACGCCAGGGACGCCAGTGATACCGATACGAATTGATTCACCGGTATAAGGCATGATCGATTCAAGCAATTGCTCGGCTGATACGCGATGATCGGCACGCGTGGACTCAAGCAATGTGATTGCCTTGCCCAGCGCGCGCCGATTACCGCTTCTCAATGCATCAATGTCAATCATCTTTCATACTTAAGGGTTTACCGCCCAACAAACGACCACTAAGGAACCAATGTGTGCATTTAAAAGAGACAGTCTTAAGTAAAGATCCTCAAGAGTTCGGTTCGAACTCCAAAATAGGTTGATCAACCTCAAGCGTCTCGCCCTGTTTAGCCAAAACTTTGGCGATCACCACATCTTGTTCCGCGCGCATTGAATTCTCCATTTTCATGGCTTCAATCACAGCTAACTCTTCCCCTGCTTTGACTTCCTGACCGGGTTTTACCAACAAAGACACCAAAAGACCCGGCATCGGTGACAACAAAAAGCCAGACAGATCAGGTGGTATTTTTTCAGGCATCAATTCATTCAGCTCGGCGACTCTCGGAGTCAGCACTTGGACATTCAACTGATGCCCCGATCGAGAAACATCGTAGCTATGGCTGGTTTTTTCGATTTGCATGTAAACACGCTGACCGTTTACCGTTCCCCGATACACCGGATCACCCAGCTTCCAGTCATCCGTTATTCGGTAATGCTCACCATTGTATTGCACATCCCAACCATCGTCTTCACCCGTGAGTGTCACGAAATACTGTTCACGATTAAACACAATAACCCAGTCTGATCCAATGGAACGGCCGTGTCCTCGTACCTGTCCAGAGGTGCCCGCTGCCCGTCTCGCTAAACGGTGATGAACTGACGCTATGACCACAATCAACTCACTCATGTCCGTTTTTGGCAGCCCTTCAGAAGAGAAACCGTCAGGATATTCTTCTGCGATAAAGTTGGTGGTCAGGTTTCCTTTCTTGAATCTCGGATGATCCATAATCGCAGAAACAAAAGGAATGTTGGTTTCCACCCCACGGATGTAATACTGATATAGGGCGTGTTGCATTGCAAAAATCGCATCATCTCTAGTCGACCCCCATGTGACCAGCTTCGCGATCATAGGATCATAGAACATTGAAATTTCCGCACCTTCGTGTACGCCTGTGTCTACTCGAACCGTACTACTTTCCTGAGGAGCCTCATATCGCACCAATCGACCTGTGGATGGTAGGAAATTCCGAAATGGGCTTTCAGCATAAATTCTCGATTCCATGGACCACCCATTGATCGACACATCTTCTTGCTTAATGGGTAGTTCCTCGCCCGCAGTTACACGAATCATCAACTCCACCAAGTCGAGTCCTGTGATGTATTCGGTGACAGGGTGTTCAACCTGCAGGCGGGTATTCATTTCAAGGAAATAAAACTCCCGATTACCGTCCACAATTAGCTCCACCGTACCCGCTGACTGATAATCCACCGCTTTTGCTAGCGCAATGGCTTGATCGCTCATCGCTTTACGAGTTGCGTCATCAATAAAAGGCGACGGTGCTTCTTCGATTACTTTTTGATGACGGCGCTGAATTGAACATTCACGTTCATTCAGCGCAACCACATTCCCATGACGATCCGCGATAATCTGAATTTCAATGTGCCGAGGCTCTTCAATGAACTTTTCAATAAAAATACGTCCATCCCCAAAGCTCGAAATTGCCTCGCTGGTCGCTCTCTCGAAACCATCACGACATTCGGCTTCATTATAGGCGACCCGCATTCCTTTTCCGCCGCCGCCTGCGCTGGCTTTAATCATGATCGGATACCCGATTCGGCTCCCAATTTCCACCGCTTCTTGAGCATCCTTTACAACTTCGGTGTGCCCAGGAATGGTGTTCACTCCTGACTTCTCTGCAAGAATCTTCGATGTAATTTTGTCTCCCATTACTTCAATGGCTTTACGTCCTGGACCGATAAACTCAATCCCCGCTTCTCCGAGTTGCTCCGCAAATGTGGCATTTTCCGATAGAAATCCATACCCAGGATGAACCGCTTGAGCACCTGTCTGCTTGCAGGCATCGATAATCTTTTCACCAATTAGATAACTTTCTGCTGCGGTTGTGCCTCCAATGGAAACGGCTTCATCAGCATCAGCAACATGTTTTGCATCTCGGTCCGCGTCCGAATAAACAGCAACCGTCAAGATCCCCATCTTCTTTGCAGTTTTGATTACCCGACAGGCAATCTCACCCCGGTTAGCAATTAATATTTTCTTAAACATTATTATTTATCTTATTATTTTAATTGGTCTAAAGAGGAATATTTCCGTGTTTCTTCCATGGATTTTCTAAATCCTTGTTCTGTAGCATCGCTAAAGAACGACACAATCGTTTCCTGGTATTATGAGGAAAAATTACGTCATCAATGTAGCCCCTTCGACCTGCCACAAAAGGCGTTGCAAACTTGCTGCGATACTCTTCTGTTCTCTCTTCCAGTTTTTCTGGATCCTTTGCATCCTCTCTAAAGATAATTTCAACCGCACCTTTTGGCCCCATTACCGCGATCTCGGCGCTAGGCCAAGCAAGGTTGACATCGCCACGCAAGTGCTTTGACGCCATCACGTCATAAGCACCGCCATAGGCTTTGCGGGTAATCAATGTAACCTTAGGTACCGTACATTCCGCATAAGCATAAAGCAGTTTTGCACCGTGGGTAATAATTCCACCGTATTCCTGAGAAGTCCCCGGCATAAAACCTGGCACGTCAATCAACGTCACCACAGGAATATTGAAGGCATCACAAAAACGCACAAACCGCGCACCTTTTATGGAAGCATTGATATCCAGACACCCAGCCAGCACCATGGGTTGATTGGCGACAAAACCAACCGTCGATCCCTTCATTCGTCCAAAGCCAACAATGATGTTTTTGGCATAGTCCGGCTTGAGCTCAAAGAAATCTCCCTCATCCACTATTTTCGTGATCAACTCCTTCATGTCATAAGGTTGATTGGGGTTCGATGGAATTAGTGTATCCAATGACATTTCGGGCAGATCTTGCGTCTCGGCTGTTTCACGGAAAGGTGCCCCTTCACGGTTGCTCGAAGGTAGAAAATTGAAAAACCGCCTTGTCATCAGCAGCGCCTGGACGTCATTCTCAAAGGCCATATCAGCCACACCTGATTTTTGCGTATGCGTCGCTGCCCCGCCTAGGTCTTCCGCTGTTACTTCTTCGTGGGTCACCGTTTTAACCACATCAGGTCCGGTCACAAACATATACGAACTATCTTCAACCATGAAAATAAAGTCCGTAATCGCGGGAGAATATACGGCCCCGCCTGCACAAGGCCCCATAATTAGGGATAGTTGAGGTATCACACCAGAAGCCATCACATTTCGTTGGAACACTTCCGCATACCCACCAAGAGAAGCGACGCCTTCCTGTATTCGTGCTCCCCCAGAGTCACTGATACCAATCACCGGCGCACCAACTTTCATCGCTTGATCCACTACCTTACAGATTTTCTCGGCATGAGCTTCTGATAAAGAGCCACCGAAAACGGTAAAATCCTGACTATAAACGAACACCAGTCTTCCGTTAATCGTGCCATAACCAGTCACCACACCATCACCGGGAATGGCTTTGTCCTCCATCCCGAAATCAGTGCAGCGGTGCTCAACGAAAATATCCCACTCTTCGAAACTATCATCATCAAGTAAAATTTCGATTCGTTCCCTTGCGGTCAACTTACCTTTTTGATGTTGTGCCTCGATTCTCTTCAGGCCACCCCCTAGTTTGGCCAATGCTCTTTTTTGTTCGAGCTGCTCGATTATGTCTTGCATCTACCTTCTCTTTATTTTTATTTATATTAAAATTATTGTTAAGGAAATCTCTGCATAAGCCTGAGCGAATCGAGTGGAGAGCCAAAAGAGGTGAGATCGAGGCAAAAAATCCACGTCATAGTAAGACTATTGCGAAGTTTTATTACCATTCGATCGTCTATTTTGGGCTCAAATTGATCGACCATGACCTGCTCAGAAGTTTCCCAATATGACTGACATTGGTAGCTACTTATCGATCGCTCAGCAATGTCAAAATCTTTTCCGCAGCCTCCGGTATATTTGTTCCAGGGCCAAAAATTGCAGACACGCCAACGTCATAAAGGACATCATGGTCAGCTGGCGGAATCACCCCACCACAGATAACAATAATGTCCTCACAGTCTTCAGTTTTCAACGCTTGCATAACACCGGGTACTAAGGTTCGATGCCCCGCTGCTTGGGAAGAAATCCCAATAATATGAACATCATTTTCAATTGCTTGTTTTACGGCTTCTTCAGGAGTTTGAAAAAGAGGCCCTATGTCTACGTCAAATCCCATATCGGCAAACGCAGTCGATATGGTTTTTGCACCTCGATCATGGCCATCCTGCCCAAGCTTTACGACTAACATTCGGGGACGCCGTCCTTCTTTCTCTGCAAACATTTCGATCTTACTTTTCAGCATCTGAAATCCCTCATCCTCAGCATACACCGCACTATACACCCCGCCCACTGATCGGATTTCTGCACGATGGCGACCATACACTCGCTCTAATACATCAGAAATCTCACCAACACTCGCTCTCGCTCTTGCAGCGCTGACAGCCAATTCCAATAGATTTTCCGTATTCGATTCGGCGCCTTGTTTAAGCGCACTTAGAGCTTCTTCACAAACAACACTGTCTCTGCCTGCTCGAACCCGACCCAAACGCTCGATCTGGCTCACCCTGACTGCTTCATTATCCACCACCAGAATGTCAATTTCTTCTTCAGTCTCGGCCTGAAACCGATTTACACCGACAATAATTTCTTCACCACGATCTATGCTAGCTTGCTTTCTCGCCGCCGCTTCTTCTATTCTAAGTTTAGGAATACCTGCTTCCACCGCCTTTGTCATACCACCTAGTTTTTCCACCTCATCGATCAGCTTTTCCGCTTCTACCATCAAACTGTGGGTCAAACTTTCTATATAGTAGGAACCCGCCAAGGGGTCCACCACTTTGGTAATACCGGTTTCGTGCTGTAGGACAAGCTGGGTGTTTCTGGCGATTCGAGCCGAGTTGTCCGTAGGCAACGCCAACGCTTCGTCAAAAGAATTAGTGTGCAGTGACTGAGTGCCTCCCAAGACCGCTGCCATCGCCTCGACAGTGGTACGCATAATATTGTTATACGGATCGAGACTAGTCAGGCTGACACCCGATGTCTGGCAATGCGTTCTAAGCATTTTGGACTTCGGGTTCTTAGGCGAGAAATGCTTATCCATGAGCTTCGCCCAAAGGGTTCTGGCGGCTCTAAGTTTTGCGATTTCCATAAAAAAATTCATGCCAATGGCAAAGAAAAACGATAACCTAGGTGCAAAGTGATCCACATTCATGCCACCATTAATCGCAGTTCTGACGTACTCAATGCCATCAGCCATGGTGTACGCTAGTTCTTGAACAATGGTCGCACCCGCCTCCTGCATATGGTAACCAGAAATAGAGATTGGATTAAATCTAGGCATATGCGAAGCGGTATATCCGATAATATCCGAGACAATTCTCATTGAGGGTTTGGGAGGATAAATATAGGTATTTCTCACCATAAACTCTTTAAGAATGTCGTTCTGCAAGGTGCCAGACAATGCTGATTGATCCACCCCCTGTTCTTGAGCAGCCACAATGTACATCGCCATAATGGGAAGAACCGCGCCATTCATTGTCATCGAAACAGACATCTTGTCCAGCGGAATCTGATCGAATAGGATTTTCATATCCTCAACAGTATCAATCGCTACCCCGGCCTTTCCAACATCTCCTTCCACTCGAGGATGGTCAGAGTCATATCCACGGTGAGTAGCTAGATCAAAAGCCACCGATAGCCCTGCTTGTCCTCCAGCAAGGTTTTTTCTATAAAAGGCATTAGACTCTTCAGCAGTAGAGAAACCAGCATACTGGCGAATTGTCCATGGGCGACCAGCATACATCGTTGCTTTAGGGCCACGAGTAAAAGGCTCCGTGCCGGGCATTGTGTCAATACATCCCAGTTGCTCTAAATCCGCTGCCGTATACAAAGGCTTAATCGCAATCCCTTCTGGGGTTTGCCAGTTCAAATCGCTAATGGTCTTTCCTCTTAGTTCCTTTTCGGCAAGATTCTGCCAATCAGATAACCCACTAGTCGGGTGCGATGAATACTCGATCGACTTGACCATACTTACCTCTTATCACTATTGAAAATATATAACAAAAACCACTATCAAAAAGACGCTGAAAAAACATCAATCACGAGGGGGAATACGCATATTTGAAAAAAAAACAGACACGGAGGTCAAATGAAAAAGATCGAACTACCTAATCACTGCTAAAGAGGAAATATCCACTATATTTATATTTCTTACCAGAGAAACCCTAATTGGCTTCCTCCTCGACTCTAAACCCAAATACTGCTATTTACAATGATAATCGAACAACTATAACGATAAATGGAAGTCTGAACCGAAAAAAAAACAAAAGCAGAGTCAGTTAAACAAACCCATTCATTGACAAATCCAAAGACAAACTACGCTTCAGAGTCGTTAACTTCGCAAAATCAAGCAAAACCCCGAACATTCCCGATCATAGGTAGTCGCTTCACACGAAAAATGCTATCCAACCACCTCACGATAGTAGCAAAATCAGTACGATTATACAGAAAATGGCGACAGATCATAACCTGTTAGCAACACAATAATCACCTTCGACTTCCAGGCGTCCAAAAACTTTGCTCAGCCTTCGGTGTCTTCATCTCGTCGCAGTGGTTTTTAAAGAAAATAGAAATCCAGTCAGGCATTCTCACGCTAATCATTCCATTCTCTTGTTAATCACGACCTATCACCACCGTTGTCATTGCCGTTATCGCCGTTTCCGTTACCGCCGTTTCCATTACCCCCATCTCCGTTACCGCCGTTTCCGTTACCACCGTTTCCATTACCCCCATCTCCGTTACCGCCGTTTCCGTCACCGCCGTTTCCATTACCCCCATCTCCGTTACCGCCGTTTCCGTTACCACCGTTTCCGTTGCCGCCGTTTCCGTTACCGCCGTTTCCGTTACCGCCGTTTCCGTTACCGCCGTCTCCATTACCGCCGTCTCCATTACCGCCATTTCCGTTACCACCGTTTCCGTTGCCGCCGTCTCCATTACCGCCATTTCCGTTACCACCGTTTCCGTTACCACCGTTTCCGTTACCGCCGTTTCCGTTACCGCCGTTTCCGTTACCGCCGTTTCCGTTATTCCCGTTATTCCCGTTATTCCCGTTATTCCCGTCGTTGCTGTCGTTGCTGTCGTTGCTTCCAACATTAGCAGCAGTTCCACGACTCGATACAGCACTGCTAGTACTTGCTACCGCACTTTCGTTGTTCTCATCGCTCTTAGTCGTTGGATTGTCTCTCGACCTCAGTGATCCACTAAAATCAGCTCCATCACCATTCGGTCGAAAATCATACATCAAAAACCGAGGAACCCTTTTTAGCCTGCTAACACCAGCAACCCCCACATAACCCGACTGGCTCAAACTAATATCAATTGATTCACAATCTTCTGTGGCATGAGGGCAACGTGTCATGGAAATCACGCCCTGGGTGACCAACGCATAAACGCCATCAGGAAAAAGTTTCTCGATATCAACAGCAGATTTCTGATCCACCTGACTCCCTTTTTCAGTAACTTCATACTGTAACTCCTCTTCCCGGCAGTCGTCCCCGCAGAATCTGGAAATAAATTCGGTTCCTCGAACGCCAATGCTGCCAGCGGGGGTTTTTAGCAAAAATGATTCTGGTACTCTCTTGGCTATCTGGCCTGTAATCGCCTTAAGTCCTCCTCTCAGAAGTGTCAATATAATCGACTCGTCACTGTCTTTCTTGCTATATTCCTCGATGACCACTATGGAATTGGGGCGCAGTGTCAGCTTACCCTCATCAAACATATTCAGGACAACATGCCCATCTGAGCCAGTTAGGACAGAATCCTCTTCATAGATCAACTCTCCAACCGGCGCACTACGCGAAGTCCCATTCATCTTTATCATCACATTGCCGGTTGAAAAAGACACTTGTCCAATGGACGACTCTGCATATGCATCAGCGAAAATGACAAAAACGGGTATCGCTAAGCGTAGCAATCTCCCAAAATTCAAAAACGAAGCAAGCATACTCAACAGTTTCTCTTAGGATTAGTTATGAATAAGGTAGCATTAGGTGTAGAAGTTCAGACTTGAGCTGACAGTTACCCGTTTATCAGTAGCTGTCTGTCAGATAGAGTTTAGTTTACAAACTTTTCTTTCCAGATCGCTTTACCGTCGATGAGTGTTTCCATCG
>WLWV01000320.1 GCA_012103395.1 Gammaproteobacteria bacterium | reverse complement strand
CGCCGATGGAAACACTCATCGACGGTAAAGCGATCTGGAAAGAAAAGTTTGTAAACTAAACTCTATCTGACAGACAGCTACTGATAAACGGGTAACTGTCAGCTCAAGTCTGAACTTCTACAACTAAATGCATTACGCGCCTTCGAATGCGCAGGGAGAAATTTGAGTTTCTCTAAAGCAGCTGAGGAACTGAATGTGACCCCGGCTGCCGTGGGCCACCAGATAAGGGTTTTGGAAGAACACTTGGAGGTGCAGCTATTTATCCGACTGAACAGGGAAATTCAGCTCACCAAAGCCGGGGGGAAATTGTTGCCGGGGTTACAGGACATTTTTTCTAGACTCGGTCATGTGATGGTCGACTTTCAACGTCGTGATGAAGATAACAGCTTATCCGTCAGCGTTCCTGTGTCCTTTGCACTCAAATGGCTAATACCGAGGCTCAATCGGTTTAAGTCCCTTTATCCAGACATCAATATCCGAATCGATTCGAGCGACGATCTGGTCAATTTCGAGCACGATAACATTGATATCGGCATCCGATACGGTTGCGGAAAGTACCCCGGACTGGATGTCAAAGCGCTGTCTGACGTTATTCGAGTGTTTCCGGTGTGCAGTCCTTCACTCATAACCGACACGACCCCATTAAACAACCCCGAAGATTTAGTGCACTTTACCATTCTGAATCAACCATTAACTTCCCTTCAAAGCATGTGGCCTGATTGGCAACTATGGCTGAAAACCGTCGGTTATCCAGACATCGAATTCAAAGATGAGATTCAATTCAACACCAGCGCCACCGCAATTCAAGCGGCAGTGCAGGGCCAAGGGGTAGCGCTCGCAGATGATATAGTGGTTAAGAATGAACTTGGATCAGGGCACCTAGTAATCCCATTTGATTTATCCTACCCACTCCCGTGTACCTACTACATTGTTTGTCCCAAGCACCTTGCCAATCACTCCCGAGTGATGGCGTTTCGAAATTGGGTATTGAGCGAAATTACCCTTTCGTCTTGAACCACTAGAAACGCACTTCTGTGTCACTAAATGATTACGCCATCCACGTCTTTTGGGTGTGACGTGATTGCTTCATAACCATCGTCGGTAATAATAAAACTATCCCCTACCTGGGCTCTAAATGTGTCAACACTGACCGAACCATCCACGGCAAACACCATATTCGGCTCCAAGATTGTTTTGTCGCCGACCACAAGTTGAGGAGCTTCGAGGAAGCTAAACCCAGTACCCCGGCCACAACGAAATGGATAGTCATAACCCGCGGACTGAATCACTTCCGCATAGGCAGCGTGAACCTCTTCTGCCATGATGCCGGGACGTAACACATCAAGGGCAGCAGCCTGACTGTCCACGGCAACTTGGTAAACCGCTTGTTGAGACTTATCGGCAATCTCCCCTAGCCAAAAAGTACGATCAAAACCGAGCTTAAACCGATGAAAGTTTGTCATGCCGCAGAAACATAGAAACACGGGCTCACCCCGGCGCATGATCCGATTCGATGCCCGGTGATGGGTTTTGATAATGTCCTTACCAGATGCCATGATTTGCAGGAAATGAGTGTTGGGCGACATTTCAGCATCACTATAATGTTGAGCTAACAGCTCAGCGGACTTTCGGGTTCCCGCTGCAGAAGTCGCCAACGCAACTTCATATTCAGGAACCCCATCCGTGATGGCGTTCCTACCAGCGGTCATCATGGCATTCGCAACTTCACCAGCATGTCTTGCAAGCTGTAACTCATACGGTGATTTAACCATCCTCATTTTGGCGATAACAGGTGTAATATCGAGGATACTTTCTGCATCCACTATCGAATCAATATAGCTTCTTACCAACGGTGGCATTTTGTAAGGCTCAATAGCAACACTGGAAACACCGCTAAGTTGGTTCGGCAGATGTTCCCGCCATTCGTTTCCAGTGCCATCGTTCCACGCTTCGATACGATCCACGCGCGCGTGCTGCAATGCAGAATTTAGATCAATGGAGGGGGTAATTAATAAGTTGTCCCCTTCTTTAGGTATCACCAAAATGGTCGGCCGTCCGAACTCCATGTGAAGATAGTCATAGTAGCCGGTGTAGTAGTACACTGAATCATCGTCAGTAATGATTGCAACATCGATATCCAACTCTATTAACTTTTCTTTGAGTTTTTCTGCGTTCTTTTTGAACATACTGAATCCTATTTTGGAAGTAACGGTGCCCACCTTTATGATTCAAATCAATGATCCATAACACAGGGTAAGGGCAATGCAAGCCAGCACACCTTTTATGTCAGGTAGTGTAATCTGAGGTCTGTAATTTAGCTTTCTATTGCAGCTTCGCTATTGGCTTTGGCGGAGTGAACGTAGAGAGCGAAGCCAAAGCCGGTTTTTCAGGCTTTAGTATTGAATGTTGAG
>WLWV01000004.1 GCA_012103395.1 Gammaproteobacteria bacterium | reverse complement strand
GTCATTGGGTTGCCTCCACATTTGCTTAAGTCACAAACATGGAACGACTTGATGGCTCAACATTCAATACTAAAGCCTGAAAAACCGGCTTTGGCTTCGTTCGCTACGCTCACTTCGCCTAAGCCAATAGCGAAGCTGCAATAGAAAGCTAAATTACAGACCTCAGATTACACTACCCTCGATTCACTCTGATTTAGTTCATAGGCCCGAAATCCTATAGGCAGACTTTACCATTCAGAAACCCTATTTTCCAAGCACTCAATCGATGTGAACAGAACCATTATTTATCCATTACTACAACGGATTTTTTAGAATGTGATAATCTCATACGCTGACCGTAAAGCTCAGGGCGTTGTCCAAATTAGTACTAGCACAACTGACAATCACCGCCGAGGATAAACACATCAATGTAATAGTGCTTCCATGGACGGTATTAGATTAATGATCTAATTTATGGGCACCATTCATCAAATAGGACACCTTTGGGGCTTCACTAAAGGCCCTATCCTATTTTTCTTCAATCCATTCAATCAGTGAACGCCACTGCTCAATGTCCTTATCCACCTGATAAGGAGACATCTCAAAAATGCCAAAACCTCCCTCAGACGCACGAATGTAGTTTTGTGAATCTCTTAAATGGGTCACCAAGGGGATATCGAGCGTTTTTAGAAATCGCTCCAAGTTGTGAAATACGATGGTGTTTTCTTTCACTCTATTTGCTACCAAGCCAATCCGGGCAGTTTTCAACATACCTCCCAGCATCAGCTGCCCCACAAAATGCCCAATAGCGCGAATATCTATTGCTGAGGGTAAAACAGGCACCAGAACAACGTCTGCTTTTTCGAACAGGCGTTGAGTTTGAATATCAGTGGTCCGTGCAGGAGCATCTATCACAATCCGCTCTACATCAAGATTGAAGTTCACCCTCCCTTTCGCACCATTCACAGCCATTATCTGATTCAGATCAGCTGGACGCTGATCTAGCCATTCCAAACTAGAATGTTGGGGATCATAATCGATCAGTGCAACAGGAACATCCCAAAGGGCATAGTAACTGGCTAAATTCGCGGCAATGGTTGTCTTACCACACCCCCCTTTTGGATTCACAATCAGGATTTTCTTCATCGTTTCCTCTCAAAGATTGAGTAGATATATTCGAATCATGACGGTATTAACGCCAGCCGGTACCATTTAGGTATCCGCCACATACGACGGCAGCCCCATTTCGATCAACTTGCAATCAACAAAATGATTACCTAGAGACAATCAAACTACCGGTCATAGTGAATCCATCATCAAGCGTCAGCAGCTTACATTCACCTGAGCCTGAAACAGTTGCATCACCGATATTGCCGGTAAACTGACCTGTAATCAAGGCGTCACACCGGAATACACCAAGGAAGCCGCACCACCATCACTGGAGATACCCGTAGAGCCGCCAGCGCCACTACTCACTTCGCTTTTGTCTTCTTCACATCCACTTAACATGATAACCATAGCAAAAGCCAACACCACAACAAAGCGGCGCTGCCTTATTTTGGCTGTCCATCGATACATTGTGCACCCCTACTTTTTGTACTATCAAATACCACTTTGACGTTCTTATTTTCATCGGCCGCAGCAAAGAACCACAGTCCAATTCCTAGGCGAAAGTAAGAACACTCATTTCTATTCTCTATTCAGCCTTCAAATTTCACTCAATTGATATCGGCGTGGCATTATCAGACAGCCCCGAGTGTCGTAAAAGTGCCTCAATATCAGGCTCGCGGCCACGAAAATCAAAAAATAGGCTAGCTGGTTCTTCACTGCCTCCCTTCTCCAGAATACAGCGCCTAAACGAAGCTCCCGTCTCCTTATCAAAAATTCCTTTTTCTTCAAAAAGACTAAACGCATCTGAAGAAAGCACTTCTGCCCATTTATAACTGTAATATCCCGCCGCGTACCCACCGGCGAATATGTGCCCAAATCCGTGTTGAAATCGATTAAATTCCGGGGCCTTAACCACGGCAACGTCATCTCTGACTTCATCTAATATACGCTGGATCATATTTCCGTCGATTCCTTCCACCTCTTTATGAATTCTTAAATCAAATAAACTGAATTCTATTTGGCGCTGCATTTGCATGGCAGATTGAAAGTTACGAGCTTGATGCATTTTCTCCAGTAAATCATCTGGGACCCTTTCACCTGTCTCTACATGACCAGATATCAGATCCAATGCTTCACGATCCCAGCACCAGTTCTCTAAGAATTGACTAGGCAATTCAACGGCATCCCAAGGAACACCATTAATTCCTGCTACCCCTGCGACCTCAATCTGGGTTAACAAATGATGCAATCCGTGACCAAATTCGTGAAACAATGTTATCACTTCATCATGGAGCAATAGTGAAGGAGAATCACCCATGGGTTTCGAGAAATTACAGGTCAAAAAAGCAACCGGTAATTGGATGCCAGCATGGGTTTTCCTGCGCCCAACGGCATCGGTCATCCAGGCACCGCCTTGTTTGGCCTCGCGAGCAAATAGATCAACATAGAAGTAACCTATCACACCACCCTCAACGCCAATTACTTTAAAAAACATCACATCTTCATGCCAAATTTGGGGGGCTTCTTCAACTTGAATTTCAATTCCGAACAACCGACTTACTATCTCAAACATTCCACTCATCACCTTAGGTAATGGGAAGAACGGTCTTAATGCCTCACTAGAAAACTCGTATCGTTTTTGACGAAGCTTCTCGCTAAACCAACCATAGTCCCACGGAGAAATACCATTAACACCATATTCGTCCTGCGCAAATTGATGCAACTGCGCCACCTCTTTTTCCGCTTCAGGTTTCGCTTTTGTCGACAAATCAGTAAGAAACTTTTCCACCTCTTCCACACTGCTTGCCATCTTCGTTTCTACTGAATACTCAGCATAGTTTCGAAATCCTAGTATTTGTGCTTTTTCTGATCGCAATTGCAAAATTGATTCCATTACTGAAGTGTTATCCCATTGGCCCGCACAGGGGCCAATTTCGCTCGCTCTAGTAACAAAGGCGCGGTACATCTTCTCTCGTAAATCCCGATTGCCTGCATGAGACATCAAAGGTTGAAAAAATGGATACTGCAAATTGAACTGCCACCCTTCCAAGCCCTTTTTTCTTGCCTCGTCGAGCGCCATGGACACCACGCTTTCTGGTATTCCTTTCAAGTCTTCCACATCCGTCACATGCAAGCCCCAACCATCCGTTGCATCCTGAACATTCTGTGAAAACTCATTTGTCAATTGGGATAAGTCACTTAGAATTTCTCTATAACGCTCCTTGTCTTTTCCTTCAAGGTCAATTCCAGATAACTTAAAGTCTCTTAAATCATTCTGTATTGACTTTCTTCGAGCGAGGTAGGAAATTTCATCAATATCACTGTAAACGCCGTGCTCTCTGCCATTTTCTCTACTCGATAGCGCTTTTTCGATCATCACAATTTTTTCGAATAGCACTTTGTTTTGGCCCAGTTCGGCCGCATAGTCTGATAACTTGACAAGACAGTCCTGATAAGCCTCTTGGAGCGCCTTGTTATTCATAACATTGTTCAAATGAGAAACGGGAGTCCACATCCTTTCAAGCTGGTCATCCAATTCCTCCATTGGCATAATGAAATTATCCCAATCCGGTGTGGTCTCAGAATCTAGCAAGCCATCAATTTTTGCACGGTTGTTTTGTAAAATCTCATCCAAAGCAGGCACAACGTGATCAGGAACAATATCCCGAAATCGAGGAAATCCGCTAAAATCCAGCAGCGGGTTTTCTGCTAATACAGTTTTATCCATTTATTTATTCTCGTAAATTAACTCAGGTCAAACCTATGAAGACACAGTATGATTTTATCGTTATCGGCGGCGGAAGTGGCGGCATTGCCTCAGCCAGACGGGCAGCTCAGTACGGAGCTAGTGTGCTGCTGGTCGAGTCAGGTAGACTCGGCGGAACGTGCGTTAATGTTGGTTGCGTACCGAAAAAAGTCATGTGGACAGCAGCTCAGCTAGGCGAAGCAATTGATCTGGCTCCAGATTATGGATTCAACCTCGAACGAGGTCAATTTCATTGGCCTATTATTAAACAATCAAGAGATCAGTATGTTGCTAGACTAAACCAGATTTATTCCACTAATCTGGGCAACTCGAATGTAACCGTGGTCAATGGCATTGGACAATTCGAAGGAAACCATTGCGTCAAAGTTGGCGAACAATCTTTCACGGCGGACCATATATTAATCGCAACCGGGGGGCAACCTACTGTTCCTAATATTCCAGGCGCAGATCTCGGCATTACCAGCGACGGTTTCTTTGAGCTTGAAAACCAACCCATGAAACCACTCATTATCGGTGCGGGTTACATTGCAACGGAGCTGGCGGGGGTGTTGCAAGGACTCGGTAGTGAGGTCTCCATGCTACTGAGAAAAGATAAATTGCTGCGCTCATTTGATCCGGTAATTTACCAAACCGTGATGGGAGAAATGATAAAAAATGGCACACAAATCATGACGAATATTGCCTTAACTGAACTTTATCGATCCAAAGATGGGACCTACGGTTTCAAACAGGACAACGGAGAGAAATCCGACGGCTACGATTCAATCATATGGGCCATTGGTAGACACACCAATATCACCAAACTGACGCTTGAGAACACAGACCTTGCTCCCAACAAAAGAGGCTTCATCGATACCGATGAATATCAAAACACCGCAGTGAGTGGCATTTATGCCGTTGGTGACGTAACACCAAGGGCACCCTTGACCCCAGTCGCTATTGCCGCTGGTCGAAAACTGTCGGATCGCTTATTTGATAAACAGCCCGATGCGAAGCTCAATTATGATGATATTCCGACGGTTATTTTTAGCCATCCACCAGTGGGCACTATTGGTTTAACCGAAGACGAAGCAAAAGAAAAATACGGTTCAGGTCAGGTAAAAACTTATGAAAGTCGGTTCACTAACATGCGTTATGCCGTGAGTAGTCACAAATCACCAACGGTTTTTAAGTTGGTTACTACCGGAAACAACGAAAAAGTCGTTGGATGCCACATCATTGGCGATAGTGCCGATGAAATATTACAGGGTTTTGCCGTCGCGATAAAAATGGGAGCAACTAAACAGGATTTCGATAATACCGTCGCCATTCACCCGACAGCCGCCGAAGAACTAGTAACCATGCGATAACAAAGCGACACCCGTTTTACACGGGCTGCATTCCTAATTCTAAATACTGACTCTTATGCAGCCCGTTGATTTTTCTTCAAATAAACCAATAAAAGCGATATTGCTGCAGGAGTGACACCGGGAATTCTTGCTGCCTGGCCAATGGTTTCGGGACGGGCTTCGGCAAACTTCTGCCTAACTTCGGACGACAAGCCATTGACCTGGTGATAATCGATACCCGGAGGTAACATCAGAGTTTCATTCTTTTTATGTCGCTCGATCTCGACAATTTGTCGTTCAATATAACCACTGTATCTCGCCTGTATTTCAAGTTGACGAATTTCCTGCTGTGACGTTAAAGGCTCTTCCAAATCTGAAAGTCTAATCAAATCAGCGTAATCAACTTCAGGCCTCCTTAACAGATCCAACAAATTACTTTCTCGTAAAAGCGGTTGCCCAAGTACGTCTTCCGCCACCTCACAATTCACCGATTCAGGTCGAACCCAAGTTTGCTGCAAGCGACTTTTTTCCTTCTCAATAGAATTAAGCTTCTGGTCAAATGCACTCTTTCGAAAATCATCAACCAATCCCAACTCGTATCCCTTTGGCGTCAATCGAATATCTGCATTGTCTTCTCGAAGCTGGAGTCGATATTCCGCTCTGGAAGTAAACATCCGATAGGGTTCGGCAGTACCACGAGTCACTAGATCATCGATCATCACACCAATGTAGGCTTCACTTCGATCTGGGCACCAGGGGGCTTTTTGCTGGACCAGCCTGGCAGCATTTAGACCTGCAATCAACCCTTGCCCTGCAGCTTCTTCGTAGCCCGTGGTTCCATTAATTTGCCCTGCGAAAAACAGGCCATTAATGCACTTGGTTTCTAAGCTTTTTTTGAGACCTCTCGGGTCAAAAAAATCATATTCAATGGCATATCCGGGGCGCGTTATGATCGCGTTTTCAAACCCTTTGATAGTTCTAACCAATTTATGCTGAACATCGAAAGGCAAACTGGTTGAAATCCCATTCGGATATATCTCTGTCGTATTTAGCCCTTCAGGTTCGATAAAAATCTGATGATTTGATCTATCTGAAAAACGAACTACTTTATCCTCAATAGAAGGGCAATAGCGGGGGCCGACTCCTTCAATCACACCACCATAAATCGGTGATTGATCCAAAGATGCTGCAATAATTTCATGGGTTTTTTCATTGGTTTGAGTAATATGACAAACAACCTGCTCTGGATGTTCCCGGGCATCACCTAGAAAGGAAAAGACCGGAATGGGCGTATCCCCCGGTTGCTCAAGCAATGATGAATAGTCGATAGTCTTACCGTCAATACGAGGCGGCGTCCCGGTTTTTAATCGATCAACCTTAAAGGGAAGTGCTCTCAAGCGTTCGGCCAACGAGATAGAAGGCGGATCCCCTGCTCTGCCGCCTTTTGAGTTGTCCATTCCAACATGAATCTTCCCATTGAGAAAAGTTCCCGTGGTTAATACCACAGCAGGAGCCATAAATTGGATACCAAGTTGAGTCTTTACCCCGACTACATCACCGTTCTCTACCAATAAGTCATCAACGGACTGCTGAAAGAGCGTGAGATTTGGTTGGTTTTCCACCGTTCTTCGAATCGCTATTCGGTACAAAGCCCGATCCGCTTGCGCCCGAGTTGCCTGAACTGCTGGCCCCTTTCGGGAATTCAGAATTCGAAAATGTATACCCGCTTCGTCAATGGCTTTTGCCATCACGCCCCCTAGTGCATCAATCTCCTTAACAATATGCCCCTTACCGATACCCCCAATAGCTGGATTACATGACATTTGCCCCACTGTCTCAATATTATGAGTAATTAGTAGGGTCCTTACCTGCATTCTCGCGGCCGCTAAGGCGGATTCGACACCGGCATGCCCACCTCCTATGACAATGACATCAAATGGTTCAGGATATTTCATAAGTGACTAACTTGCGTATGTTATCTAAGGTCAGCGGCCTATCTGGTTCTAACAAACCAACAAGTCTCTCCCAAGACGCTATTGAGCATAATAATCATATGCATTTAGAATCCGTTCAGTGAATTTCCATGCGTCCGCATGGGAAACGAGGGTGCTCGGGGGGATAATGACCTGAGTATAAAGTTCTTTACCATGAGCGTCTTTTAGCGCTTGCAAGGCATCATGCAATGACTCCTCACTCACTAGAGTCACCACTTCACCGTCTGGTAAGCGATATTCATAAATAAAGTCATTACCATTTTTTAACAAAGAAACGGCAACCACGTATTTTCCTAGCGTACTACGGGCCGGTCTTACTAGCGTTTTGTATTTTAGCTCTAGGTCCTGGTACTCTTTTTGTAGTGCCAGCAATTTCTCTTCCGATAGATTACTAATAGCAATGAACGACAGTTTGTTTTCTTTCTCTTCTTCAAGTAATTCGGTTAGTGTCATGACCTGCTGATTGACAACAGCAAACTGCTCTTCATTCTTAATTCTTAGCGCATCAATCGTTGCCAATTTCTCATTAAGCGCTTGCTTCTCTTCTTTCAATGCATTCAGCAACGTTTCCGTTTTTGTGAGTTGTAAAGAGAATGAATCAATGACACTTTTTAACGCTTGGTTCTCATCACTAAGTCCGGCAATCTGATTATTCGCTGACTGTTCCTTCTTTGCCAGCTCGTGGTTTAGCATCTCGATTTTTTCGTTAAGGATTGATTCCTTGCTCTCCAGGTTTTCAATTTTATCTTGCGCAACCTGAATTTCTCCAACCAAAGATGCTTTTCTATCAGACAGTTCATTCGCCGTCTCAGAGGCAACCTCCAGCTCTCCACTTAGTACTAGGTTACTTGCCAAAAGCCCCTCTAGCTCATCCGAAATCTTCTGCTTCTCCTTTTTTAGTTTTTCATTGTTTGTCATAATCAGCGCAATGGCCTGGTTTATGGTCAGTGGCCCCTGATTATCATCTGCAAACTTATTTCTTATTGTTTCAGTTTGGATAAGCAGACTTTTCTTAAGATCAGTTAGCTCTGTCCATTCTGTCAACAGCTCTGATAATTCTTTTTTCACCCCAGATTGTTCGACGGCTAGCGCTCGATAACGTTTTTGCTCCTCATCCAGATTAAGTTTCAGTGTTTGGTTTTGCTCAGTGCTTTTCCCCAACGAGGTCTCTAGTTGAACCAACTGCGCTTTAAGAGAGGACAGCTTTTCCACAAGTTCGTTGTTCTCGACCGAAACCGCAGCTTGCTCATTCTTGGTAATACCCAATTCGTGATCGAGCTCAGAGTTCCGTAACATGATGACCACTAATGCCATCAAAAATATCATGACAATCACTGTCATGATATCGGTGAATGATGGCCAAACACTATCATCACCCATACCCTGGGCACCTTGCCCTATACGTAAATCAACGAACCCATTATTGTCTGACATATTCGAGCCTGAGCGCTATGGAGTGCGAAGGCGAAAACCACGCTGCAATATTTCCACTATATCGGACATAGTTTCTGTATTGTATTCGTTGTTCTTTTGCTGTAGTTCGATAATTTCCTGTATCGCTTCCATCAAAGCTTGATCACTTTTAGAGGTATCTTGAATACCAACCATATTGAGCTTAGCGGTTAAATGCTCCGCTGCTGCTTGCAAGACTTGTGCAGACTCAGCATAAATTTTCTGGGATTGATCTAATTTTCTCACTAGCTCACTGGACCTTCTCATTCCCTCTGAATAATCTTGCGCAGCAGAGGCTTCCTGATTAATCTGGATATGGGGAAGCAGAGTTGTTGCCGAAATCTCTTCAATTCTACTCAGCAAATAGGTTTGAGTATCCGTCAGTTTGATATAGAAGTAGCCGAAAAAGAGGTAGGTAACAATCGCTGTCATTGTCGTTGACAACGCTGTAGACATGCCATAAATAATCGTACTGAGTCCTCCACCTTGGGTTCCTGCTGCACTGCCATAACCGGCTTGAATGAGATCAGACGCCCCCATCAAGGACATCGATAGAGAAATAATAGTGCCGAATACCCCAGTAAGAATCAGTACATTGTGTACAAATTTTAAGAAACTATTCCGGCTTGCTTCTGACGCTAGCAACGTTGCGGCCAGTGCACTCTGGTTAATACTGGCCTTTTTCCTATCTAGGCTTTTCAACACCTCGAAACGTTTGGCGATCATATGGGTTTCTGACACGCCATTTAGCGGCTCCCCTCCTTTGCCGATGTTTTCAAGAAATTGCAGAATGGACAGCTCTTCATTTCGATAGGCAAAAAAACGTTTCACCAACTCAAAAAGACCAGAGAAAAATAGAATGATAATCCCGCCATTCACAATCCCTCCAACCGCATTTACCTGATTATGTACATAAATCTCATAAACGATTTCGCGTTGCCACACAACAACAACTAAGAGCACCAAAAACACGGCTAACATCTGTATTAGCACAGTGCTAGTGTGATCATACTTGAGTCTGCTATTTGTCATATCAATATCTAGTGCGATTGAGTCTAAGTCCATCCTAAAAACAACACTCCCTATTATCTCCGGGCCTAGGAAATAAGTGATTGTGATGGTCTAAAGAAGCACCTTCCCAACCATCCACAACCATAGCACAGATTATATACGGGAGAACCCAGAAAAGGCATATTGGAAAATACGTGAAACCGTTCAATCTAGGACGAAATCATCAATCAGCCCCCCCCGATAGATATCAGATACATCCCAATAATTACTACAGGAAAATCGAATTCAACGAGACAAAACTCGGCACCTAGGGCTCCTTCTCGCTCCGAAGGATGTTCATCAATGGCCTTATACGCTTATGAGCCTAAATGGAAGCTGTTAGTGCGAGCTAGATACTATTTGCCAATGCAAAATGAACCAAAAATCAATCCCAGCAAATCCTCACTGGTTACTTCACCTGTAATTTCCCCCAAGGCATGTTGACATGCCAACAAATCCTCTGCCAGCAACTCTCCTGCCTGATGATCAGTGAGCTGGGCAATACCATTGAGCAACATCGACTCTGCTCGGTGAATCGCGTCCATATGCCTTTCACGTGCAATAAACTGGCTATCTTCGATCTGCCGGTACCCGGCTTTTTCCAATACAAGCTCTTTCAACTCATCCATCCCAGCCCCTGTCAAAGCTGACACACCCACATTGTCTCCCGACCGGCCTGCTGGCCTAGCACTTAGGTCAATTTTGTTGCGTACGATGATGAATGGAATGGGCTTCGGTAAATTTGCTAGCAGATCATTTACCTGATGTTCATTACTTTGAGTATCATCCACTACCAGAAGAATCAAATCTGCATTACGCTGCGCTGCCAATGCCCTCTTGACACCCTCAACTTCGATTTCATCTGTGCTATCACGAACTCCAGCAGTATCGATCACCTCGATAGGCAACCCATCTATCTGAATGACCTGCTCTAAAACATCCCTAGTCGTTCCTGGAATGGCACTCACGATCGCTCGATTTTCATTAGCAAAGTTATTTAACAAACTAGATTTGCCTGCATTCGGCAATCCGGTAAGAACCACTTTCAGGCCATCTCGCAATAACTTCCCCTGTTTCGCTGTCTTCTTTAGTTGCAAGAAAATATCCTTCAGATTATTTAGGCGAGCCAACACATCACCATCACCTAGGAAATCAATTTCTTCATCCGGAAAATCAATAGCAGCCTCGACATAGATTCTGAGCTCTGTGACTTTGCCCACCAGCAAGTGTATTTGCTCGGAGAAATCGCCCTTTAATGAGTTAAACGCAGACCTCGCCGCCGATTCTGTATTGCTCGCAATCAGATCAGCCACCGCCTCCGCTTGCGCAAGATCAAGTCGGCCATTAAGGAAGGCACGCTCACTAAACTCACCGGGCTTTGCTAAACGTACACCGAATTCCAAACAACGCTTGACTAGCATTTGCATCACAACCGGGCTGCCATGAGCATGTAACTCCAACACATGTTCTCCGGTATAACTATTGGGGGCAGAAAAATACAACGCTAACCCATGGTCGATGGCACGGCCATCTTGTTCTCTAAATTCGGTTAGTTTTGCGAGTCGATCAGTGGGAATAGCCCCAATAAAGCGCTGGGAGAAAGCAGGTATGTTCGGGCCAGATAAACGGAGAATACTCACACCACCGCGTCCTGGGGGCGTTGCAATGGCGACGATATCATCGCCATTGCACAACGGTTGTTCTAGATCACCAATTGCCATTAGCCTCAGTTAAGCAATCTATCTACCTGTTTTTGAACCTCTGTTATTGATATTTCCTAGTGATGTAGTATTGCTGCGCAATGGACAATATGTTGTTCACAACCCAATACAGTACTAAGCCCGCAGGGAACCATAGAAAAAAGACAGTGAAGACGACAGGCATAGCCATCATGATCTTCTTCTGCATTGGATCAACTGGAGCAGGATTGAGGAAATGCTGTGCCAGCATCGATGCTCCCATGATCAGGGGTAAGACGAAATAAGGATCAGGCAGTGAGAGATCATTCAGCCAAAACATAAAGTCCGCCTGTCTCAACTCTACACTCTCTAATAGCACCCAGTACAATGCCATAAACACCGGAATTTGCACTAATATTGGTAGGCAACCACCCGCGGGGTTTACTTTTTCGGTTTTATAAAGCTTCATCATCTCCTGTTGAAACTTTTGCTTATCCTCGCTGTAACGTTCTTTGAGTGTTTGCAAGCGTGGCTGAAGCTTCTTCATTTTCGCCATTGATTTATAGCTAGTTGCTGACAATGGATAGAAGATCGCTTTCACAAGTACCGTCAGCAAGATTATCGCCCAACCCCAGTTCTTAACCACATCATGTATGTTGGTCAACAACCAAAATAGTGGATCAGACACTGGCGTAAGAAAGCCATAGTCAACCGTTAGGGTGAGCCCTTCCGCATTTTGTTTTTCCAGTCGAGCCTGCTCTTTGGGTCCAACAAACAAAGACGTGTTGACTTCTCCCTGAGCTCCCGCAGCAATCGAGACCGGTTGTGAGGTTTTGTATCCGACTCGATATTCGGTGTTTGCTTTATTGGTTACACCAGTATAAAACTGATAGTTATCTGATCCGCTTGGCAGCCATGACGCAACAAAATAGTGTTGCAGCATAGCGACCCATCCCGTAGGTGTGGTGACATCAAGATTGCTTTCCCGCATAGTTTCATAATCTATTTTGTCGTACTTTTCTTCCTCGGTGTAAATGGCCGCACCATTGAAGCTAGGCAATCTACCCAGAAAGCCCATCGAACCTTCCTGTTCAATCGCTGTTTGTCTTAGCTGTCCATAGACATAGCCATCCCATTGAGTCGCGCTTTGGTTATCTACCCGAAAATCCACTTCAATTCGGTAACTATCCCGCACAAAAGTAAACACCTTTTTGTAGGCTACTTGGTCTGGTGAGGTCCAGCTCAAAACGATTTCCAACGAATCATCGTCTCCCATCGCGTAATCCA
Source organism: Gammaproteobacteria bacterium (assembly GCA_012103395.1). GTDB lineage: Bacteria > Pseudomonadota > Gammaproteobacteria > Arenicellales > Poriferihabitantaceae > WLWV01. The sequence continues at coordinate 25,975 of WLWV01000004.1, read as the reverse complement.
GGCTATCGGCTCTGAATTCCACGTTATGATTGGGATAATCCCGTCCATTGCCGATCAGTCCACTTTGCGCCACAAACATCGCTCCAGCATCACGATGCATCAAAACAAATGGTTCGTCAGGCAAATCAACACTCACAGGATGCTGCTTTAACTCAACCCGAATCAGATCACCACCCTTGGTGTCAATTTGCGCATTGATTAGATCAGTACTGACATTAACAATTTGCCCACTGACCGATGCCTCGTCCGCGCCATCGCTAATCTGAACATTCTCGCCGTTGGTATCCTGCGCTATCTTAGGAGCGTCAGGCACCTCATTCTTCAGGTCATTATTGGATTCAACGCCATTATCTGAGACATTCTCAGAATTAGAAGTGGATTGCCCGAAGTTCCCAGATCGTTGTTGTTGAAACTCCATCCATGACTGCCAAATCATGACCATGACCAAGGCAAGCGCGCCAAACAGAATAACTCTTTGTGTTTGCATCTACTTTTTTGTCTACTAATGAGTAATCGTTTTTATTGGTCAGTTTTCCTTCTGCTCCAACAACTTCGAAGGAACAGGATCATAACCGCCTTCATTCCAAGGATGACACCGTCCTATTCGTCTGATAGATAACCAAACCCCACGAACAACACCGTGGACTTCAATTGATTCAATTGCATAGCTTGAACAAACCGGCTGGAAACGACAATTGTTGCCGATAAAGGGACTGACGCAAAGCTTGTACAGCTTTATAAACGCAATGAGTGGTCTTTGCATTTACTATTTGCTCTCTGCCATAATTTGCGTAATTCATGGCATAACACGCGGTTTTCCTGGCCAGCACAACCAACTTTAGCTACAACAACAAAGTCCATTCTAGCAAGCTCCGATTGTAAACATCGAAATGTCTCTCTGGATTGTCGTTTAATCCGATTTCGCTCCACCGCCTTTTTACTGACTCGTTTAGAAACCGCCAATCCAATTCGCGGATGCTCCAAATTATTGGGAATCGTATAGACGCTGAAAAACTTCCCATGGAAGGGTTTTCGATGTTTAAATACATTACTGAACTGGCTACCGTCCAGTAACCTTAAACAGCGACCAAATCCCGCCGCTATTTGCGGCATGGAAATATCAGCAAAAACGCCGCATCGTATTAAGCACTCAAGCGAGCACGTCCTTTGGCTCGACGAGCATTTATAACTGCACGTCCACCACGGGTACGCATACGCTCACGAAAGCCGTGGGTTCTTTTGCGCTTAATTTCACTGGGTTGAAAAGTACGTTTCATGGTTTATATCCAAGACCGTCAAAGGGCAGCGGAATCTAACTTGTTTAACTGGAAATTTCAAGCCAAATAGACACTTTCGCTTACAATGATGCCCACAAATGGAGAATATCGATTTTTAGAGTCGGCGATTACTGGAGTATGCCTCTGCAATTACGCCGCTGATTTCATCATTTACGATGCCTAGCGACTTTGGCGGGGACGCCCATGGAAATACTTCTCTCAGGGCAATCTTTGGTAACAACCGCCCCTGCTGCCACCACTGCACCATCCTCAACAGTCACTCCATCCATTATCATAACTCTGGCTCCAAGCCATACATCATCCCCAATCACTACCCCACCTTTTCCTTCATAATCATAGTTTTTTGCCATCGGACCGGACACTCCATCCATGTGATAGCTTCCACCCCCGATAACATAGGTATAGGCCGCAAAAATACAGTCCTGACCAATATTTACAGAACTCGTCGCCGAGACAATACAATTGAAGCCTAAGTTTGAGCGATCATCAATTTTTATCGTCCCGTCTTTATTACTGATGATGGAGTTACGGCCAATAAAAACATCATCCCCAAGAGTAATGCCCTCACCTCTCTTTCCCTTGGCATCTAGCATCACATTTTCATCAATCATGACATTATTCCCAATGAAAATCTTGTGGGGATACCGTAGCGTCACGTTAGGCCCGAATACCACGCCTTTACCGCAGCTTCCTAGCAATTTAGGATAAAACACCTTTCGAAGCGCCAGTCCTAATGCGCCAGGAACCCAGGAGCAAAATAGCATAATCATTTCAAATGCCATTAAACGTGCATAGCTTCGCTTACCAACAATCAAGTCCATGTATTGTTTAACAGCACCCTCCGCTTGGCCATCCTGTTCGTTTTCTATTTTAAATTTCTTGCCCAAAATTAGATCCAAATTCCTGCCTAACACCAATATCAAACAGAAGGCAAAAGTATAACGTGACTTATTCAATCCATCCATAAGCAAATAGAACCATCGCTTGTCAGTCATTAGCTTGACGTTGATAAGCAATGAGTTTAGACTGCCTTTCGTGCAAAAAAGGTAGATTTACGGGGTGCTATCTTACAAGGTGCAGTTGTAAATATAAGCGCCGAAGGCAAGGTAAATGGACGTACCTTTTCTTGCTAACACCTACCCTTGACGCTTCAAGCCCTTCCCTACTCTCCCCCTTTTCATCCTCATTAAACACCGACGTCACCCTAAACTCACTATGGCCGCAAATTAATTCGACTGGATATAGTCGAATCCCTCGAACCCGTGTAAAATACGAGTGATTATAAATAGCCTACAATATGTTGCTCTAATTTATGTTATCTGCACCAGGTTTCACCGACAAGGAGCTTCATCAGATACGGGAATTTCTCACCCAGCATTACGGCAAAGACGTTGAGATACTTTCGTCTCACAACCAGACTCATCTAAGCCCAGCCTCAACTAGCCCCACTTCTTGCCCAACCATATTCTGGCAAGAGAATTGCGTGAATTTCCTAGTACTCAAAAGCAACTCTTCTGAATACCGGACTCAGTTCTTCACCACTCCTCTAGATCAACACGACACCGGTACTGAGACGTATTGTGATCTCGAAGAATGTCTAAAGGCGATACTGCAAGCCCAGTCTGATCATGAAAATGCCTGAGCAACTGAGCCGATTCTCTATGCGATCGCCAGACATGTTACATCAATCCTGATCAACGATTTCTATCCAATCAAAATTACACAATAAAACTGGATTCAACAAAGTTAAAGTTAATGAACAAAAGAAAAAATGCTTTCTACGCACAATCCGGCGGGGTAACAGCAGTCATTAATGCTTCTGCCGCCGGTGTCATTGAAACCGCCCGGGGAAAACCCGATAAAATCGGAAAAGTATATGCGGTTAGGAATGGAATTATCGGCGCTTTGACCGAAGATCTGATCGACACATCAAAAGAGACCGCCGCCGCGATAAGAAGGCTTCGGCATACTCCAGCCGGTGCATTTGGCTCGTGTCGCTACAAACTCAAAAGTATCGAAGAAAGTCGACGTCAGTACGAACGGCTAATCGAGGTTTTCGCTGCCCATGATATTGGTTATTTTTTTTACAATGGGGGGGGGGACTCGGCACACTTGCCTCAAAGTATCTCAGCTCTCAAAAAAAATGAAATACCCCATTCAAGCGATACACATCCCCAAAACGGTGGATAATGATCTACCCATCACTGACAACAGCCCAGGTTTCGGCTCGGTGGCTAAGTACATCGCGACATCGACAAGAGAAGCCAGCTTCGATGTTGCTTCAATGGCAAAAACATCAACCAAAGTATTTATTCTTGAGGTAATGGGCCGTCATGCTGGATGGATAGCTGCTGCGGGGGCTATGGCTTCAGATGCCACTACTGAAATACCGATCATCGTACTTTTTCCGGAAGTTCCGTTTAACCGTAAAAAATTCATAGCGGAAGTGAAGCGTAAGGTCACTGAGTTTGGCTATGCTTCTATCGTTGTTTCTGAAGGAGCCAAAGGGAAAAATGGAAAAATCCTCTCTGATCAAGGTCTTGTCGACGCATTTGGTCACGCCCAACTAGGCGGTGTCGCACCCGTGGTTGCAAGCATGGTCAAGCAAGACTTGGACTATAAGTATCACTGGGCAGTGGCGGATTATCTACAACGCTCAGCTCGGCATGTTGCGTCGAAGACCGACCTAGAACAAGCATATGCAGTGGGTAAAGCAGCGGTTTTACTCGCGTTAAAAGGCGAAAATGCCATCATGCCCACGATTGTTCGGACTAGCAACTCACCCTATCGATGGAAAATTGGCACAGCTAAACTGAACCGAGTCGCGAACGTGGAAAAGATGATGCCCCGAAACTTCATCAGTCAAGATGGCTTTGGTATCACGCCAAAATGTCGGGAATATTTGACACCACTTATGAAAGGAGAAGACTATCCTCCTTACAAGAATGGTTTACCTGATTATGTCAGACTTAAAAACACGCCTGTCAAAAAGAAGGTGAACACCGAGTTTGAACTATAAAGACGACTAATCTTCGATAGTCATTCACCACTCAGACACACGCTCAGCGCTATTTTAACAATCCTCGAGAATCATTTAGCTGAAACAATACCCTAGACAACAAGAGCGCGGTTAGCAAAAGAACAAAGGGAGTGCGATCGACTGAGGAACGAAAAAGGTTGTTGTGCCGCCAAGTACCGCGGCACAACAAAATATCCTATATGAAACGTCAAACAGGTAAGAGCTAAACGCTTAACAAAGGAGCAATAACAAGGCTAACAATTGCCATTACGTTGATAAGGATATTCATAGAAGGGCCAGAGGTATCCTTGAACGGATCACCCACAGTATCACCGACTACTGTAGCAGAGTGAACATCCGAGCCTTTACCACCCAGATTTCCTTTCTCTACATACTTCTTAGCATTATCCCAAGCGCCACCGGCATTCGCCATTGTGAGCGCCATCAATACGCAGCCCAAGAGAGAGCCCGCCAGCATACCACCAAGAGTCGTCGCGCCTAAAACAAATCCAACCACAGCAGGAGCGGCTACTGCTAGCACACCAGGTAAGATCATCCGCTTCAGTGCGGCACGAGTTGCGATATCCACACAACGATCGGAGTCAGGCGGAGTCGTTCCTTCCATTAAACCCGGAATTTCACGAAATTGACGACGAATTTCATGGATCATGTCAAAGGCAGCACTGCCCACTGCTTTCATTGTGATACTGGAAACGAGCAAGGGAAAAATACCGCCGATAAACATACCCGCTAAGACTTTAGGATCACTGATTTTTAGAACGAATTCTGGGTTCAGATGGGATATGGTTTCAATATATGCTGAAATAATTGCCAAAGCTGCCAACGCAGCCGCACCAATAGCAAACCCTTTACCAATAGCAGCAGTGGTGTTGCCAAGCTCGTCCAGTGAATCAGTAATCTCTCGTACCTCGTCACCCAGACCAGCCATCTCCGCAATCCCACCCGCATTATCAGCCACTGGGCCATATGCGTCGATGGCCATGGTGATACCAACAGTAGCTAGCATGCCCACAGCAGCAATACCGACTCCGTACAGACCCGACAATTCGCTCGACCCCAAAATGATGGCACTGATGATTAACAAGGGAACAACTACCGACTCCATGCCCACAGCTAAACCTGAGATCAACACCGTTGCGGGGCCAGTTTCGCCACTTTTAGCGATATCACGCACTGGCTTACCACCGGTGTAATATTCGGTAATCAAACCAATACCGATGCCACCCGCGGCGCCGAGAACGACTGTCCACCAGATGTTTACACTCACTTGCATATATTGAACGAGGAAAAAAGCAGCCACGGCGAAAATCACTGCTGAGCCGATGGTGCCTATACGCAATGCCAATTCAGGCGACCTAGAAGCATTGATTTTAACAAGCACAATGCCCAAGATCGAGGACAAGAGGCCAACAGACGCCAGAGCCAGAGGTAATGCCATCAGCGAATTCTGACTGCCCAGCAGTGCAAGCGTAGCAGCTGGCAATGTCGCGGCGATAGCGATAGACGCGATCATTGAGCCACAATACGATTCAAAGATATCCGACCCCATTCCTGCAACGTCACCCACGTTGTCACCAACATTGTCGGCAATAACGCCTGGGTTTCTAGGATCATCTTCAGGAATTCCCGCTTCGACTTTACCCACAAGATCAGCCCCTACATCCGCACTCTTAGTGAAAATACCACCACCAACTCGCGAGAATAATGCAACTGAAGATGCGCCCATTCCAAAACCGTGTATTACATGAGCAGTATGCGGGTCAGTACCGAAAAAGTAATAAAGCACACCCAGCCCCAACAAACCCATTGCGGCCACACTCATTCCCATTATAGAACCACCGAAAAATGCCACGGTTAGGGCACCAGAAGCACCACTATCCCGAGCGGCGGTAGTAGTTCGCACATTCGCATTAGTCGCGGCGTACATACCAATATATCCCGCAGTGGCCGAACACACCGCACCCAAAAGGAACGAATACATGGTGTTGACGCCAAGATCAGAAATCAGAATCAATACCGCCACTACGGCAACAAAAACAGCTAGGTAGGTATACTCACGTTGCATAAACACCATCGCACCACGGTGGATTTGGTTACCGATCTCTGCAACTTTTCCTTCCCCAGCAGAAAACTTTAGAATCATTCGGTATATCAACCAGGCAACAAAAAGCCCAAACAAGCCCAATACAATAGGAATCACAGGGTTCATAAACTTACTCCAATAAAACGAAACACCGGTTAAAAAAAATAATCGCGGGACTATATCTCTGAACTAATGAGATATCAATAAAAAGCATTACATCCAGGCAAAGTATTACTTATGCTAAGTACACTAACAAATAGCGTCGATTTGATGTTTAGCGCGAGGTCAAATTTGGGGATTTGGACATCGATGTTGGCTAATTCGGTGCTCCGCTCACTTCAGACCTTTTTTTGAAAAGTATTAATCATTTCTTTATTTTTTTGGCCCGAGGATGCGCACTATCATAAACTTTGGCGAGATGCTGAAAATCCAAGTGGGTATAAATTTGAGTGGTCGATATGTCCGAGTGTCCTAGCAACTCCTGGACAGCCCTCAAATCACCGCTCGATTCAAGTAGATGGCTGGCAAACGAGTGACGCAGCATATGAGGGTGTAATCGCCTTTCAAAGCCTTGCCTTTTACCCCAAGCATCCACCCTTAGTTGAATTCCCCTCACGCTAATACGTTTGCCAGATTGATTCACAAACAAAGCTGGCTCACCATTTTTCGCTAGCTCCCCTCGTTTCTTCAGCCACTTTCCAAGCACCTCCAATGCCTTTTTCCCCACGGGCACTAATCGTTGTTTATTCCCTTTACCTGTAACATGAACTTGGGCTTGTTGATAATCGATATTCCCCAAATCTAGCGAGGTTAATTCAGACAGCCTTAGCCCAGATGAGTAAAATAATTCCATCACAGCATGATCACGAATCGATAAAGTAGAACCGTCGTGCTGATCTAGCAAAGAACTCAACTCATCAACACTGAGTGTCACTGGCAGTTTTTTCGGCGACTTTGGTGCGCTAACGCCATCAAACGGATTTATGCTTACCACACCGCGTTCGATCAGAAAACGATAAAGAGACCGCGCAGAAGATAACGCACGCTGAATGCTCGTTCCAGACAATCCTTTCTGGTGCATTTTTGCTGGAAATAATCGAGCCTTCTTAAGAGAAACCTCCCCCCAGTTATCAACCCCATTGGTATCAAGAAAACGTACTAATTCGGACAAGTCCCGCTGATAAGCCTCGATGGTATTAAGAGAGACCCGTCGCTCTCGTTCCAAACCTAGAATGTATTCGTCAAACCACTTTTGCAAACTAGTTTCGGACGGCGATTCTTTTGTCAGCTCGTTCAATCAAAGAGAGCCGGTTGTAAATAGGCACTAGCGATTAGACCAAGGCGATCCAAAAACATCACGCCAAAACCGGGTTTGAATCGATTTTCGTTTATTGATCCAATAATCATTACACCTTTTAGTTTTTCCTTAACGACCAATGGAACAAAAGCACATGATCTGATTTTTTTCTGTGAATCACCGAAAAGAGCAGAAACCAAGGAAGAAGCCAATCGATCGTCACAGATACTCCCGAGATGCACGACACGCTGACTAAGCATCCCATAGTCAAGGCCTGGGTCGTGTGCTTCTACATTTTTTTCCAATACTACCGATACTTCATCCACAGTAAAAATCTCAACGATCAGTTTAACTAGTGTCTTTTTTGATTCATCATTCCCATGATGATCAGCTTCGTGAACGTCTATAAGCAGTTGTGCCGATAGTTCATGCAATTCTTGTTCTAACTGCAGGTTAGCTTTCGCGCTATCCATGATAATTTCCAATTTGGCCTTTTGTTCCACCTCTCGATCTCTTAACACCTGTAACTGCCTCTGATGAAAAGAAGGTGTTTCAGGATGACCACTGAAGTCCATATCTCCCATCAACTCAGGGTGACGATTAAAGAAGTCGGGATTCTCTCTAAGGTAATCTACTATTTCCTGTGTTTTAGACATATCAACGATTGCTACTATTTTATTGTCTGAATTCGTTTTAGGACACAAAACCCCATAACGACGGAAAACCTACCAAGATAGGACATCATGAGAAGAGGATATCACCCAGAAAGCTCTATGGTCCCTTTAAACACCGTCTCGGCTGAGCCCGTGAGATAAATAGAGTGCCTCACTCCACTCTTTGAGTCCACACCATTCCATCTAACTTTTGAGTCACCTCCAGGCAAAGAGACTGTCACCTCTGAGTCCAACATACCCATCAGGATACCGGAGACCACTGCTGCAGATGCGCCACTACCACATCCCAGCGTTTCTCCCGCACCTCGCTCATGCACCCGCAGCCGAATGTGGTTTCTCGAAAGCACCTCCATAAATCCCACATTGACACGTTCAGGAAAACGCTCGTGGCATTCGATTATTGGGCCTAGGTTCTCCACATCCGCATTTTCAACATTATCCACCACGCACACCGAATGAGGGTTCCCCACTGCTAATGACGCTATTTCGATAATTCCCAAATCTGTTTGGAGCGAATAGCGAGTAGACGCTTTTGGTGCATCAAAAGGGATATCCGAAGGCATAAAAACGGGTTTCCCCATATCCACCGTCACCGTGTCATCATCATTTAGACATAACATCATAGAAGTGGTGGAAGTGTATACTGGGATGACTCGATCAGTGGTCAAACCTTCATCTACTAAAAATCGAGCGAAACACCTTGCGCCATTGCCACACTGCCCAACTTCACTACCATCACGATTAAATATGCGATATCGGAAGCCAGACTTGTTATGATCCGCATTCTGGGCAAGCAAAATTTGGTCGCAACCAATTCCAAAGTGTCTATCGGCAAGTTTTTCAGCTAATGCCTTAGACATTACGATGGTATTAGATACCCCATTAAGCACGACGAAATCGTTGCCTAAGGACTGCATCTTTGTGAACGGATAACGCATAATCGCCTGTTGAAATCTTTACCTGTTGAAATAACTTGAAAGGGTAACCATTACCTTACACTATCCGACACTGAGCAAAATAAGGTAGCGAACAGTGGTTGCACATTGACTGGTCATTGACAGAAATCAATGACGTCAATCTTATATGAAACTATTAACACAGAGAACAAAAAAAAACGTGAATCGCCGCCTTAAACCACTATTACAACGAATAAAAAAACTGCCCTCTTGGGTTAGAAAAATCGTTGGCGTCCTTCTAATACTTGGTGGCCTACTGTGGTTTCTCCCCATCCTCGGACTCTGGATGCTCCCGCTCGGGCTGATGGTATTATCACTTGAATTCGCCTGGGCACGGCGTGGATACCTGTCCATTACCATTTGGTATCGACGTTGGCGACACCGCCGAAAAGGAAAACCATAGGAGGAGACTGTTGCAATTTAAGACATATAAATCAAGGCAATTAGGTTAAGACGTAAATACATTCACTTAACCTTCTTATTTACGAAAGACCATCAAGCAACACAATATTCAAATGATTCAGAACACCGCACTACAGGGTTAGTATTGAACGTGTATGAACGCTATCTACATGGGCACTACACTTAAACCTTTTATTGATACACCCGAAAAGTATCTGTTTTAAGGTTTACGTTCTGAAATATTTGAAACAATCTGTGCGGGTAGTTTCCCACCCTTGATTCAGCACATCCACGATATCCCTCGGTAAACTACCGGCTGCAAGCGCCTTAAGATTTTGTTCAAGATGAGATTTACTACTCACACCGAGGATAATGCCATGATCAGCGTAACATGAGTAATTTGACACCAGCACAGAATGATGGCACAGCCATCTTAACGCAGCTTCAGAAGGGGGGATTTGGTGTTTGCCACAAGCATCGGTGAATTTAGATACAACACCAAAGTAATCTGACTTCCAGTAGCGATCAGGGTAAGCACCATATCTACCGAAACGCCCATTTTCTGGTTTGCGATTAATATCGGTGTGCTTCCCCGTTAAGAGCCCACCAGCTAACGGATTATAGGCATAAAAGGCAATATTATAATTACGCAGACAAGGCAGTAACTCTGATTCAACATCCCGGGTTAGTGCGTTATACATTCCCTGATAGACAGTGGGCTGCATCCAGTTGTTTTGACGGCACAGTTCAGCGACTTCCGCCACCTGCCAAGCTGAAAAGTTACTCAAACCAAATCGTCTAAAACAGCCATCGCAATAAAGCTCATAACACGCCTGCAATGTCTCACTAATTGGGGTATGAATGTCGGGGGAATGCAGGTAAAGCAAATCAACATCATTCGCTTGCAATCTGCTTAAAGATTCCCGAAATTGCTGTTTTATTCGCTCTGGTTGCAATCCAGCATCATTCCACGGATGAACCTTAGTGGCAGTGGCAAAACCGCTCTCGTCACTTGCTAATTCGCCCAGCAATGCCTCCGTCTTACCACCGTGGTAAAGATGCGCCGTATCAAGTTCAATATGACCTGAGTCACGAAATAATGTCAATATTTCCGCGGCTTTCGCGCCTACGACCTGATCTCCAAAGGTCATGGTTCCCAAAATAAGCTTCATACTAAGTATCCATCGATTCGCTGCTTGATAAGGGCAAAGAAGCAGTCACCCCTTGAATGCACTGTTCAAGAGTCCAATTTCACGCTTCCGTTAATTGCCTTCCAGAATCACCAACTCTCGATCATAAGCGCGTAGTGCAAGCTCTGCGGCTTCACCATAATCGGGATCATTATAGCAAGCCAAAGCCTGTTGATAACTTGGAAACTCTATTAACAAATTTCTGGGAAGATCCTTACCTTCTACCGTTTTATGTTCCCCCTTACTTACCAGGATCTTAGCCTGATATTTTTCTGCAATGGGTTTCCACAGTTTGGCATATTCTGATGCCGCTTCTGCATCCGTTGATTCAGAAGCACGAACTAACCAATAACCAGCCATATTCTCTCCAGGGTAAATGGTGATATTTTAATACCTAAATTTGATCACCGTGATTAGATCACGATGATTTTTGAACTAGGTTTCTCTCAAAAAAACTCATTGTGCTTTCTTTTTTTAGGCGCCGCATTTAGCCCCACCAACGACCCCATCATCAGAGGAGTTTGCACTGACCGTCAAAAAAAGCCTCCCACAATTGGACTCAGTATTGGATAGCGAGCGAGCAAAAATTGATCAAAAGCGCGTACCTCTAATTTCTCGTCAAACATCACTTCCCATCAGCCAAGGTACCCAGAATGGCAGTCACTCCTTAACGGCCATGAGATTAAGACTGATTCTATCACTACCAAGAACAAGCTCGCTGGTATCACTAAATAGACCAAAACTGTCCATCTTCCAAATTTCCTTATACCCCACCAACATCAGCCAGTCTCTTAGCAACTCCATGTTTAAACCCACGTAGTGATAATCGTATTTATCGATATGTCCACCGAATATCATTCGCATAATACCAAATCGTATCTCTGGACCAAATTGGTCCCGGTCGAGATACAGCCGGCAAAGTACGTCCATGTCCGGCACGCTGATATACAGCTTACCTTTCGGCATTAGTACCCGCGTCCACTCTTTAAGCACATCGACCAGCTCACCGTTATAGTCGAAATGTTCCAGCACATGGGATGCATAAACTGCCTCGAAAACGCCGTCATCGAAACGTGAAAGATCACGAGCATCTCCCTCATGATCAACACTGGGTCCTCCAAGCGCATTGAGTATTTCCCATTCCTCATGAGGGATGGTGCCACCGATATGGAGCTTTCTGGACAAGGTCAGTCTATTCTCATTTTTATGGCAGTCTTAATTATTATAGCAACCACCAGAATCCAGTTTTAAAGGCTGCCTCCATTTGTAGGAAAATCGTTTCGTATTAGTTTCCACGCCCCATTCTTTTTGCAATTTCACGCTTTTCCCATTGTGCACCAAAAAAATCAAGAACCTCATAAACATTAGCACCATGTATAACCACACCAACACCCCAGCCTAGTGCGGGCCAAATCACCCACAAATAGCCGGGGGAGGTGAAAAGATTGATGACTAACAACAAGAGCATAACGGCAGCATATTGTATAACATGATTGTAGAAGCCCTTAATGTCTCTGACGTATTCAATGGCCGCGGCTTCCTGTTGAGTGATTGTTTCGGGCTGAACAGCATCAGATTGCGCTGGCATAGTGGATTCCTCGGTCAGTTTGGCTACATCAGTTTCAAATACGGCTGCTAAAGACTTTAATGATTCAATTCCTGCCGGTTGGCCTCGCTCAATTCTTTGGATCGTACGAACATTCAACCCACTGAACTGAGCCAGTTGCTGTTGCGACCAACCTTGTTGCAAACGTCGTTTTCGAATAATCATTAGCAGCTCCTCATCAACAGTAGGTATCTTGATGCAATACCTGTCCGGGAACAACGACAGTAACACGAAATTCTCACGACATTAAGACGACAGTGCATCTTATCTATCCGACATATAAACGACATCAATACGACAAGGCTTCAAAAGCAATGTAAAAACACCGTTCTTAAAGCTTTCACTTTATCAATGATTTGTCTAAGCTTCACCTTGATTTCATAAGCCTCATTCAGACATTCTTTTTTTGGCAGTTGTCTCATACCAATCCATAGACTAACAATGAACATCCTTTTTATTACTGCCGACCAATGGAGAGGAGAGTGCCTTTCCTGTTTAGGCCACCCTGTGATAAAAACCCCGCATCTTGATCATCTGGCAAATCAGGGGGTGACATTCACCCAACACTATGCCCAAGCCACTCCATGCGCACCCAGCCGAACATCACTGCACACCGGCATGTATTTGCAGAATCACCGATGTGTGCTCAATGGAACCCCCGTTGATCGACGTTTCACAAACTGGGCCATTGAGATCAAGAAGAAGGGGTATATCTCATCGCTATTCGGCTACACAGATTCCGCCATGGATCCTCGAGGATTGAGCCCGAATGATGCGCGGCTCAGCCACTATAGTGAACCACTGCAAGGCATCGATTCCTTTACACCTATTCATAAAGACGTCTCACTTCTGTGGATCGAGTACCTCAAAGAGCGTGGATACACCCTGCCCAACAAGTTATGGGATTGTTACGGCGAAACCAAAGCCGGCATTGAATGGGAACATGGCGGTGATGTTCCGCTGCCGCTGGCAATTAGTAGTAGTGATCATGAAACCAGCGTGATGGTTGATGCGTGTATGGACTGGATCAAGGCGCAGAACCAGTCTTGGATCACTCATCTTTCGCTGCTCCGCCCCCACCCCCCTTTCGTCGCACCGGAACCCTACAACTCGATGTACGATCCATCTACACTTGATGACATCGTGCGAAAACCCACGATCGAAGAGGAATCCCAACAGCACCCTTATCTCGAATGTCAGCTAAACGCCAAAAAGTACGGTGCCATTGTTGAGAAGTATCGGGCGTCGGATAATACACAGGAAATTCGCCGAAAAAAGGCCAGCTATTATGGCCTGATGACGGAAGTAGATGATCAACTTGGGCGTTTGTTTGATTTTCTGAAGCAAAATGGACAATGGGATAATACCCTCATCATTTTCACCTCAGACCACGGCGAGCAAATGGGTGATCATTGGTTAACGGGAAAGTTAGGCTACTTCGATCCGTCTTACCATATACCATTAATCATTCGAGATCCTAGGCAAGAAAGCAAACCCATGCAAGGAAAAATGATCGACGCATTCACCGAAAACATCGACATTATGCCCACCATGTTGGAATTTGTGGACTTATCAATCCCAAGTCAATGTGATGGATATTCCCTGATGCCGTTTCTCACCTCGGCACAAACTCCAGATTATTGGCGCAACGAAGTGCATTGGGAATTCGATTTCAGGGACTGGTTTGATCCGTATTTGGAGAAACATCTCAATATCGCTCCTCACCAGTGCACGTTAAATGTGATTCGAGATAACCATTATAAGTATGTGCACTTCACCGCCTTACCACCGCTACTATTCGATGTAAAAAATGATCCCCATGAATTCATCAACCTGGCTAATGATCCTCAATATCAACTTGTTGCGCTACAGTACGCGCAAAAAATGTTGTCATGGAGAATGAATCACGATGATCCTGGGCTAACTGAAACATTTCTTTCAGACTCAGGGCCAGTGACGAGACGTTCACATTAGCCAAACACTTCAAATCGGTCAACCTCCGTTCGGTATGCACATCGAAGTAACCTGATTTGCCAAAGACAGACACGAAGTCAATCCTGGTGATTCAATGCCAAAGAGATTAACCAATCCGTTAATTTTGTGATCACGGGGGCCACTGATTAGAAAATCATTGATCATTTCACCATTGAAGTGAATTTTTGGCCGCACCCCTGCATAATCTGGCATTAACGAATGATCAGATAGCGCTGGATAGTAGGAGCGAATACGTGGATAAAAATCTACCGACCGACACTCATCAACGTCATGATTGAGCTCATCAATCCACTCAACATCCGGTCCGAAACGAGCTCTACCCGATAGATCAATCGTGATATGAACGCCTAAACCGCCCCGCACCGGTAGAGGATAAACCAAGCGGGAGACTGGAGAAGTTCCCACAAGACGAAAGTAATTTCCTTTTGCCAGACGTTGGGTGGGAATAAAGTCAGAACCAAGCGACGTCATTCTGCGTGCAATAGGTATTGCTCCTAATCCCGCCGCGTTGATGACGGTTCTCGCTAAAACCTTCATCGAGGAATGAGTGGAAAGATCAGTTATCGACAGCTCCACCCCATCAGCACAAGGTTGTCCACTTGTGACACGATGACGAAAGGCGATCATTGCCCCATTTTCTTCGGCATCCTTCTGCAATGCGAGCATTAGTGCATGACTGTCCACAATCCCCGTAGACGGTGAATACAACGCCGAAAGGCAACTTATTTCGGGTTCCATCGCACGTACAGCGGCTGCATCCAGTTGCTGCAAATCCATGACTCCATTCGACGTTGCCTGTTGCCCCAGTCTTTCCAGTGATGTGATTTGTTCCTCCGTGTTTGCCACAATCAATTTACCGCATCGCCGATGATTAATGGCGTGCTCCTCACAATATCGATAAAGTAGCTCCCGCCCCTCTACGCATAGCTTGGCTTTTAGCGAAGAGGATGAATAATAGATACCAGCATGAACGACCTCAGAGTTTCGCGAACTGTTACCCAGCCCAATGGCTCCTTCATTTTCGATGACAAACACATCTCTCCCTGACATCGCCAATGCTCGAGCAATGGCTAGCCCAACGACGCCCGCTCCGATGACAATGCAATCAAGTCGATGTGGCCTTAAGTTCATAACCCTATTTCTTGAGAGATGGCTTCTGTCCGCTACATGACCATTTCTGAATAATCTACCTGTTGGTCTTCCACCTTTGTTTTCTCTCTAATTTCTTTGCTGCCTTTTCTTCACGGATCACGTCGACCTCTGCCAACTCTCGATGCATCATTTCGGGGGACTCAAACGTCAAAGCACCGAGCATACCGTCCCGAATTTCAGTGAGCAGAATTTTTGCGACACGATCCATGTCAACAACACCACCGCTTCTCAAACATCCTCGTCGGTGACCAATCGCCTCCAATAAGTGATAATCTCGCTCGGGGACTTTGTCAAGACCATATCGCTCAATCAAACGATCTGGGTATGCATCGATTAAATAAGCTGCCGCATAATGAGCGACATCTTCGTGGGAAATGGCAGTATCACGAATAGCCCCAGTAATCGCCAGTCGAAATCCACTGTGTTTGTTCTCGACGTTTGGCCATAAGACACCCGGCGTATCAAGCAAAATCATATCATCGGATAAACGAATACGTTGCTGCATGCGGGTTATGGCTGGCTCATTACCCGTCTTGGCAATGGTTTTACCGACCAAAGCATTAATCAGTGATGATTTTCCAACATTAGGGAGTCCCACTACCATCGCCGTAAATGGCAAGTGCGTTCGACCACTCTGACGATAAAGTTTGCGACAAACAACCGGAATTTGACGCACACTATTGAGCTGTTTGACGCTGATTATCGTGGCTGAAATTGCGTTTTTTTCGTCATAGTGAGCTTTCCACCGTTCACTTAACTCCGAATCAGCCAAGTCACTTTTGGTTATGACTTTTAGGCAAGGTTTTCCTTTTCTTATTGACTCCAACATCGGATTTTCGCTGCTAAATGGAATTCTTCCATCCAGCAGTTCGATGAATACATCCACCTGAGACAGAGCCTCTTTTATCTCCTTACTAGCTTTATGCATATGTCCCGGGTACCACTGGATTTGCCTGCTCATAATGGAATGAATGTATGGGTAATGGATAATGAATGCAGCGACGAAATAGACAGAACAATGCTGGCCGAAATATCTGACACCGAAATTGGCTGGATTCATATTCTACCTCTTTACGATTTTGCAATCTCAAGGATTTACATTTAATCTCCAAGCCCACTGCGGATACTAACGATCTATTCTGGCTCTGGAAATGAGCACTAACTGACGACAACTGTTCCCATTTTATTACCCATCGATATGTGCATCCTATTCATTGCTCTGAATCAACACCCCCTATTTCCGTTGATTATCGCAGCCAATCGAGATGAATATTTTTCTCGACCCAGCAAAAACATGCATTACTGGGCAGATAAACCAGATATTCTAGCGGGGCGGGATCTTCTTAAAGGAGGAAGTTGGCTTGGTGTTAATAGAGCGGGAGGTTTTTGCGCAGTAACCAACTTTCGCACTGCACAGCCAATGAACCCTAAAGCCGTCAGCCGTGGGGCTTTGATTGACCATTACTTGAGTGCCTCAAAGGCCAGCTCAAGAAACCACCATGAAAACTTCATTTCCCATCTCAACCGTGACTATGCACAATACAATCCATTCAATTTGGTATTTGGCAATGCCCAAGCACTTTGGGCCTTTAGTAGTCAGACAGGTTCTCACATCCCATTAAAAAATGGATTTCACAGTATTTCAAATGGGGAACTCGATCAACCCTGGCCCAAAATGTCCCAAGGTGTAAATCAGTTAACCTCACTGATATCCGATAAGGCCAGTGGCGTCAGTTTCAAGACGCTCAATCAAATCATGACAAACCAAACCCAGGCACACGACGATCAGCTACCAAATACAGGCATTGAGCTGGAAAAAGAAAAAATGTTATCTTCAATTTTTATCCGCGGTGAGCAATATGGCACGCGAACAACCTCCGTACTGCTATATTCACTCAATCAAATCGACATACAGGAAACTAACTACGATACATCAGGAAAAGTCACAGACCAACAAAATTTCAAGCTTAGTAAGATCGATCAAAAAAGAAACTCCCCATCAGCAATAACCACACAGCAGCAAACGTAAGCATGACAGCAACATAAGGCCAGTTCCACACTGCCCCTTTCCACCCCGGAATTCCATACCGGCTTTGAAATACCAGATGAGTTCCCGACAGCGGGCTGGCACTGGTTCCCATACTCCAAGCAAACAGATAAGACAGTGCCAAAAGGTTAGGATTTGGGTTAAGCGTCAAAAGCAAAGGAGTTAATGCTGATATCAGTATCACCGGATGAATCCCCATCGCGCCGGCAATCACCATCGCTCCAACGATCACCACAGCAGTAACAGAATCAAAATCAGCCAATGGAATAGTGATAAACCCGACCTGTATCATGGAACTAATACCTGTCGCGAGCACCCCCGCAGATAGAAACAGCGTCAGCTCATTCACCACTCTTGGCAGTCCGTGACTGACATGTTTTACCAGTTGCCGCCAACCGCCCTTCATTCCCAATCGATAGATTAGCATCATGGTCGTGATTAACAGCGCACTCAGCGCAATCGCAATCAATATTGATAGGTTAGGCAACAGCCAATTGGACAAAAGCACCAATACAGCCAGCATCCCGGGAATCAGCAAACTATTCAAACGCAGTGGATACCCCACAAAATCGTCCATTTGTTCACTGTATCGCCATCGAGCTTCCGCATAAACGATTAATATCCCAATCACAGCAAAAGGAAACCCCGCCATCATGAGTAGCGACAATTGGGCTTCGGGAACGACCGTTAACACCACCGCAGTACCAGCGAAAAAGGGCGACCAAGAGGCCGCGCCAGAAAAAACCCGAGTAATAGATTGGGACGTGAATCGTTTTAGGGGGCGATACTGATGAATGCGATCCGCAATCAACATTGGTGCTGAAATATTGATAACAGCACCGAACAATGCGGTACCTAGCAGGGTTTGTACATAGGCGTTTGGCCCAATCGGCAAGACACTTTTCGTAGATGATGATGGCTTATCATCAGAGAACGGACGTTCATCAGGAATCGCAACAAGCCGAAGAAATCCAACCGACGTAATCATCGTCAAGAGCCCCGTGTTGCCGCTAATTACACCTTGAAAGTTGATCTCGGCACCCGACATCGTACTCAACCCAAGCAGCAATAACCCTACCGCCAACAACAAACCCACTTGGATTCTCTGACCACGGACGAGATCTAAAAAAAGCAGAGATGCTGCGATCCAGCTCATTAAACCTGCTACTAGCAGCCACTGGTTTTCCCGAACTAGCGCCAATAGCCCACCACCAATGGTCATAAGCGACATCAATAGGACGAATACTCCGCCCAGAGGGTACACTACCAAAACCAAGGGCACTATGTAAACCAACATGTTTCAAATCTCGAGCATGGACATAAAAGTGATGCCGGGATCACACTAACACTCACCGATGGCAATCAGATTACTGCCGACAAAACCGTTGTTTGTTGTGGTGCCTTTTCTAAAAAAATAGCAGGCATTGGCGCAGACAAACTACCTTTAGATGCAGAAAGAGGGTATCACGTTCAGTTCAAGGATCGTCAGTCGTTGTTGAGTCGGCCCGTTGGCTGGGCAGAAGCCGGCCTATATGCAACCCCCATGAACGAGGGTCTCCGGTTCGCAGGGACGGTGGAAATCGCTGGACTATCAAACAAAATGAATCCACGGAATATTCAACATCTAAATAGCAAAGCCCATCAAATGTTTGCATTGGACGAGGAACATTCATCCGATTGGCTCGGCTTTCGTCCTACCTTTCCTGATTCCCTACCTGTCATCGATCACAGCCCAGAATCCAACCAGATACTATTTGCCTTTGGCCATCAACACATCGGTCTAACGCTCGCGGGAGTCACCGGAAGAATCATTGCAGACCTCGCTTTAGGCGTCACACCTGACGTTGATATCTCCGCCTTCAGTGCAAAAAGATTCGAATAAATCTTCTCCTACACAAGCCCTTATTCGATCACCTCGATGTCTCACTAACGAACATCCGGGACCTGAATCACTCCATTTAAGCGAACTGAAATTGGTCAACCATCGTTCGTGCGGCAGTTCCTTAAGATAAAGTGATTCAATAAGTAAGGGATAAATAAGCAGATGTGCCCACAAAAAAGAGGAGCTAAAGTGCTCCTCTTTTTTTAACCAATTACCGTCAAGTTAACTGTAGCGGTATGGAACACCCACTTGATCCATGACCGCAGTGTAGTCCTTAAATATCTGAACCACTTTAGCAGCACGTGGGCTGATCGAAGCCATATCATCCCAAAACTCTTCGGCATCTTTCACTACCTGATCCCATTCGTTAGTCGGAATGGTTGTGAGCTCCATTTTTTTACCTTCAACACGAAGCTTGGCCTCACCACCCCAATACCAAACTTGGCGATAATAATGCGAGCTGTCAATGGAAAGTTTGAACAGCTCCTGCAGATGGGGGGGGACTTTTTCCCAGCTCTTGCTATTTGCGAAATAGGATCCACACCATGCGCCGGTGACATTATTTAGCAACGCGTAATTACAAACATCTGCCCAACCCACTTCATAGGCTTCAGTAAATCCGCACCATGCAACACCATCTAGTTCACCGGTCTGAATCGCTACTTCGATGTCATCCCAAGGTAAAGTCACCGGCACCAACCCATAGCGCGACAGAAATTTCCCTGCGGTTGGTACACCGAAAACACGCTTTCCTTTCATGTCAGCCAAACTACGAATCGGGTCTTTGGTAAAGATATGACAAGGATCCCAAGCACCGGCGCCGAGCCACTCTACCCCTTTGACTTCATCATACGCCTCCTGCCAAATTTCGTTCAATCCGTAATATTTGAACAAGACCGGCAGGTCCAAACTGTATCGGGTTGAAAATGGGAAGTACCCGCCAAAGACATTGATGTCTACTGGAGACGCCATGGTGGCGTCATCACTTTGAACCGCGTCAATGGTGCCATTTTGCACCGCTCTAAACAGCTCATCGGTGGCAACCAGTTGATCCGCATAGTAAAGCTCAATTTCCATTTGCCCATGAGCCGCCCGATTAAATGCTTCGATCTGCGGAAGAATAACGTGGGCACCCAATGGTGCACCGGAGTAGGTTTGTAGACGCCACTTAATGGGGTTAGTGGCTGAGTAGACATATGGAGCTGCCGAGGCTGCTACAGCGCCAGTTGCCGCGACTCCCGCTTTCTTTATAAAATCTCGTCGATTAGTTTTTCCGGTTTCTAACGAAGGTTTCTTATCTTTCATACAAAGCTCCTAGTTGTTGAGAAAAAAATTAATCACGTCTACACACTACCGGGAATACACATACTCCGGCAGCCAAAGTGCAATCTGTGGGTAGATCATTACCAATATCAAGGCCAGTGTCATGACCAGTACAAAAGGAATAACGGATCGGTAGATATCGGTGAGCGCGATTTCCTTAGGCGCCATAGCCCTCATGAGAAATAGGTTGTACCCAAATGGCGGCGTCATATAAGCAATCTGGCAAGTGATGGTATACAAAACACCATACCAGATTGGATCAAAGCCCAGCACTTTCACCAGCGGCACATATAACGGCGCCACAATCACTAGCATCGCAGTATCATCAAGAAACATACCCATCACCAAATAGGACAACTGCATCATAATCAGCACTTCCCAGGGAGTAAGATTCCAGTTCGTTATGAACAAAGACTCGATTGCCCGAACGGCGCCAATACCGTCAAAAACAGCGCCAAAACAAAGTGCTGCAAGTATGATCCACATAAACATACAAGAAATGCCCAAGGTTTTTCGCATGGTTTCTTCCAGCACTGACTTATTCAACCTCCCCTTCGACCAAGCAGCCAGTGTCGCCGCAGATGCACCAACTGCAGAGCTTTCGACCAGACTTGTCACTCCCATGACGAACAATCCGGTCATAAAAAAGAAAATTAAAAAAGGAATAATTCCTGCTCGTAACAATTTGAGCTTTTCGCTCCTGGGCATATCACGCTCCTCCTGAGGGAGCGCCGGGCCCAGATTAGGCTGTAATCGACAACGAACCACAATATAGATGATGAACATAGCCGCCATCATGAGCCCCGGAATGGCACCCGCCAACCACAGTTTCCCAACAGGTTGTCGAGCAATCATCCCATAGAGCACGAGCACCACACTTGGGGGCACCAGTATTCCCAGCGAACTACCGGCCTGCACGACTCCGGTAATCATCACCTTGTCATAACCTCGCCTTAACATTTCAGGTAACGCAATCGTGGCACCAATGGCCATTCCAGCGACACTCAATCCATTCATAGCAGAAATAACAATCATTAATGCAATGGTACCGACGGCCAAACCACCTTTAAGGCCGCCGAACCAGACATGGAACATCCGATACAAGTCAGTAGCAATACCCGACTCCGATAAGATGTATCCCATATATATGAATAACGGCAATGTTAGCAGTGGATACCAGTTGAATAATTTGAAGGCCGCATTAAATGGCATTTCAACGGCACCATTTCCATACAGAAAAAGGGCGGCCACTGATGAGACAATACCAATTGCGGCGAACACCCTTTGTCCTGTCAATAACATAATCAGCATGGACGAAAACATTAAGATAGCGATGGCTTCGTAACTCATGATAATGAGATTCCCTTTGATTTGGCTAAATCTTTAAAAAACATGGAGATGGACTGCAGTAGCATGAGGGTAATACCGAACACCATGATCACTTTGATAGGAATCATTGATGGATTCCATTGGGAGAATTTGCGTTGATCATATTCAATCGCATACATCGTACTTGAGATAGAACCAATGAGCAGACAAACTAGATAAAAGACCAAAAAAATACTCGTATACGTATCAATTCTTGCCTTTGTTTTCTCAGAATAACGATCGTACAAAAGATCCATCCGAACATGATCACCCATTTGCATCGAGTAAGCTCCACCCACAATGTAATAGGCCGTCATGGTGAACTGTGCCATTTCTATGCACCATGACAAAGGGATATTCAATACGTTGCGGGTAATAGCAGAGAGCAGTAATGTACCAATCATGAGGAAGATGCCATACATCGCCAATCGACCGAAGCGGGTAGATAGGTTATCGATGTGTTTAACATAGAGCGCTACAAACCGGGGCATAACGGCTTTTCCTCTGGAACTAATTGTAGTGTTACTATGTATAACACATAATGATATTTGTTTACCACCTAACACCTAGGTTAAGACTTCATGCCCAAAATCTACATTCAACTTTCGACTTCATCCAGCCCCGTGTGAGATGGTGGAGACGGAAGAAGGCTGGTTTCTGAACATGGAAAACACTGCAAACCATGACAAAGTTTGACGTAATTGTGATCGGTGCGGGGGTTGTTGGCTGCGCAGTTGCAAGACACTTTACCCTCGAAGGCGCCCGTGTGCTGACGATTGAGAAAGCCAGTGACTTGCTTGATGGAGCCAGTAAAGGGAATAGCGCGATATTACATACCGGCTTTGACGCACCATCAGGAACACTGGAACAACAGTGCGTCGTGGATGGTTATCAATCCTATATGGATATCCACGAGAGCCTTGGCTTAAGCGTCCATCGCATCGGTGCCTTAGTTATCGCTTGGACGGACACGGATGAGGATGCCCTCAATGGGATTCTAAAAAAAGCACATACTAACGGCATCCACGACGCGCATTTGGTAAGCGCCGCGAACATCGCGAAAAGAGAGCCAAGCCTATCAAAAGCGGCAAAAGCAGGCATCTCGATTCCGGGGGAATCCATTATCGATCCTTGGACAAGCCCCTATCTTTATCAGCTTCAAGCCATTGAGAATGGCGCTACCCTAATCAGAAACTGCGAAGTATTTGGGGGAGAGTTCAATGGGACCGAATGGAGTCTCGAAACCAACCGAGGTGTCTTCTCTGGCG
The DNA here is from genome assembly GCA_012103395.1 of Gammaproteobacteria bacterium. Classification (GTDB taxonomy): domain Bacteria; phylum Pseudomonadota; class Gammaproteobacteria; order Arenicellales; family Poriferihabitantaceae; genus WLWV01. Next base: position 2,394 of record WLWV01000004.1, on the reverse strand, counting down.
CATCAGTGATTAACTGTGCAGGGCTCTATGGCGACATTTTGGACCAGCGTTTGATCCAAAAATCCGCCTTCAAAATACATCCCAGAAAAGGGCAGTTTTTGATCTACGACAAATCTGCAAACCCATTGCTCAACTCGATCATTTTACCCGTACCCAACGAGACCACCAAAGGCATTGTGATTTGCCCGACGGTTTTTGGTAATGTGTTAGTTGGCCCCACAGCCGAACCGCAGAGCAGCCGAGATGATGCGTCCGTAAACACAGAAGTATTGCAACAGCTGCAGGAAAAAGGCAACCAGATAGTGCCTGACCTGCAAAACCATACCATCACCGCAACCTATGCTGGCATCCGACCTGCGACAGAGCATCAGGATTACTCGATCGAAAACCAGTCGGAAAAAAACTACATCAGCGTCGGTGGGATTCGATCCACGGGTTTAAGCGCAGCATTGGGCATCGCCAAGTACGTGTTTGATCTCCACACCAGTGTCCGAAAACCATACACCTCTCTGAAATCACCCACTTGGCCAACAGCAAACAGTATCGATGAAAAAAAGGAGCGTGATTGGCAGAAAGCGGATAATCGCGGCGTTGTCTGCCATTGCGAATGGGTAACTCGACGAGAGATTCAGCAAGCCCTAGAAGGCCCGCTCCCAGTCGCTAGCCTTGCTGGTCTAAAGCGGCGAACTCGAGCCACCATGGGGAGGTGTCAGGGGTTTTATTGCACCTCGAAGCTCGTTGATATGACAGAAGGATATTTCAACGAACCCCTTAGCTCTTCAAAAGCCTAAGCGAATCTCATTTTTTGATGATGACGCATCGAGATCAAAAACACAGGGGCTTGTCATTTCACGGCTCGCTATTGGATAGCTCGGCGGCGCAGACTCAAACACTCTTTGCATCACCGCAGTACGACTGTGATGTCGCGATCATTGGTGGTGGACCTGCTGGTTTGTCAGCAGCCATCGAGCTGAAGAAAAGCGGTATCCACCACGTGGTAGTATTGGAAAGGGAATCGGACGCCGGCGGTGTTCCGAGGCATTGTGATCACTCTCTTTTTGGTTTTCGGGAATTCAGACGCTGTTTCAGCGGCCCGAGATATGCCCAACGTCTGACCGAACAAGCCAGAAAGTGTGGTGTGGATATTCACATCAACACCAGCGTCATAGCACTCCATCCCAACGCCGTAATTCAGCTATCCACTCCCGGGGGAGTGAAGAAAATCAGGGCAAGAAAAGCATTAATTTCCACTGGAGCAAGGGAAACACCACGGTCCGCTCGACTCATATCCGGACGCCGCCCAGCCGGAATCACCACCACCGGTGCACTGCAATCAACGATATCGTTCACCGGAAAAAAACCATTTCAAAACCCAGTAGTCATTGGCTCGGAGCTGGTGGCATTCTCCTCATTACTCACCTGCAAATTCGCTGGAATCCAACCCGTTGCCATGATTGAAGAGAACCCACGGATCACAGCATGGTCATCTGCCGTTCTTCTACCCAAAATATTCGGTGTCCCACTTTATACGAATACTCGACTGGTTGAGATCAGTGGAAAACAACAAGTGAGCAGTATCCGAATACGTAACGCGGACAGCACTGAAAAGCAGCTAGATTGTGATGGTGTGATTTTTACGGGCCATTTCATACCGGAGGCCACTTTGATCCGCTCCAGCCACTTGCAATTCGATAAAAATAGCGGAGGCCCAGTGATCGATCAATATGGGCGATGCTCAGATTCAGACTACTTTGCTACCGGGAATTTGCTTCATCCGGTAGAAACAGCGGGATGGTGTTGGGCAGAAGGTAAACAGGTTGCAAAGAACATTAAAGATAGCCTTAATAAGGTTTTACCAAATGCCAATTTTCGGATACCTGTTCATATTTTGGATAAAGAGATCCACTACATCACACCCCAAGTTCTCACATTGCCAAGAAACGGGCAACAAACACAGAAATTCAATCCTTTTTTTAATTTTCAGCTACGGTTTTCCTCTCCCGTTAAAGGCAACTTGTCCGTCCATAGTAGTAGTCCCCACAGGAAGGGGGATTCTAGATGTAAGACACAGATAGCCAGCCGCCACCTAGGTAGACACCATGTCAATACGGAGTATGTTGATACAGAGGATGCTTTCCCACTTTTTACTAAATCATTTACCTCTCGCCCTGAGCGAAGGGCGCTACTCAACATTCCTTACTCCAACATTCTCGATAATCTCAACGTCCAAGGAGAACCTGGTATTAACAAAATACTTATCCGGTTTTCCGATTGTGCAACCCTACGTCTGTAACTTTGATTTAGGTTGAGTCATTATCGTCGTTCCACACGATATATCGCTTGTCGGCATTGCTCCATTCATCGTCAATCTCGACGAGGATGGCACTGACAAGC
>WLWV01000108.1 GCA_012103395.1 Gammaproteobacteria bacterium | reverse complement strand
AACGCCGATGGAAACACTCATCGACGGTAAAGCGATCTGGAAAGAAAAGTTTGTAAACTAAACTCTATCTGACAGACAGCTACTGATAAACGGGTAACTGTCAGCTCAAGTCTGAACTTCTACAGATAAATGATCCGCCATTCACGACTAGACGTTGGTAAGAAGGATGATTCATCCTTAGCAGGTGTTGGCTGGGAATCGAAACTTCTCCCCCATCAGCGCTTTTAATATGTAGCTCAGTATCCGGTGCATAGATCACCAACACATCCCCGTCAACATCAAGAGTATATTCATCCGCAGAATGACCACTGTCAACCCGGGAGATGTAGTGCTCTCTGGCGGTCATTAAATTGAAATCCTTAATCGGGCCCTTATGCAAGGTAGCAGATGTCGCATCTTCGCCGCGAAACACAGTCGACTGTAAATACTGGTTCAACTCAGCGGTTCGACCTTGCCCAAAATCTAACGTCATCCCGACACCCTGCAATAACAATAATGTCCTGTCATATCCAGTGAAGCACGAGAACGCACCATCTTGCGTAACGTCAGCCATGCTCAACCGCCAGCCAAACGAGTTCTCGCTTCCATTTGGTAAGCCTTCTTTCAATAATTCAACCGTGGTTCCCAACCCATTTTTCCAAGGCATGGAGACATAGGACTCAGGTGTGATTATTTCATAAGGTGTCATATCACTTCGCTCAAAACGATTGTCATCTATTCAACTACCCGTGTACGGCACTAGTTTAAGGCTATTTGATTAAGCCCGAGCAGATGCCAGCTATGTTGATCTTATAATCCTTAGCGCAACCGCCCATAGAACGTCATTCTCGCGGATTCAGAAAGTAAAACATCCGGCTCGGTATTATAGGCAAGGACCACCAGCATCCGGGTTTGTTCGCCTTCCACCGGAGTGACTCGATGCATTGAGTTCCTGCCCCGAAACAACACCAAAGCCCCTTCATCCATGGACAGGTCGTTTGCCACCACGTTTCCATCAAGAATTTTTTCCGATAGCTCATAATGCATATCACCACGATCTGCGTCCCTAACATCCTTCACATATTCGAACCTTCCACCTCCGAGGGGTTTTTGAATCATCAAAGTAATAGCGAAGGATGAATTGTCGAAATGCCAACCTAGCTCCTCCCTTCACTCGCGTAATGCAGATTAATCGATGACAAAGGATCCGCATACTCATACAGATTTGACTCCCCCAGCACCTCACATAGAAATCCACGAAACTCTGGCGCATCATACAGCGCGCTCAACGCGGATTCGGCAGGGATTTGATCAGTAGTGATACAGCCCTTGGAAGAAACTACTTCCCGATTTCTCGGGTGAGTTTGTGGCAGTGTTGGGTCGACGGGTTTAAGGTAAATGTTGTGATTCGAAGCGGTAAAGTAAGCCAGATGCTGATTTTTCTTACCCTCTGCTTTCACCACGTCAATGACGGACGGTCTAAGAAATTGCTTTAGTAGAAGTACCCCGTGTTCATCGAGGGTTTGCTTACACTGTTTTCGAAAGCCCTCATTTTGCAGCAGGTGCTGCTCCATGTTTACAATATTTTCGATGGTATTCGTCATATCAAGTCATCATATCAATTTGGTCGTACTAAATGATCAGGCTAATTATACCGAGTTACTCTATCTCACCCTTGAAAAACAGGTCCTCAGGTTTCTGTTGATGGCAGATAACGGGCACCCAGATCGTATCGGCTACTGGGGTAAATCATGTCCACCGCCGTCACAATCGTTCCTTTTTCCCACGTTCGTCGTTTTAGTCGAAGACAAGGTTCGGTTAATGGAATGACAAGGTGTTTAGCAATGAAATCGTCAGGCATCATCGCTTGGACTATGTGCTCTAATTCATCAGGGCGAATCTGACTCACCAAATAGTCTGTCGATGTCGTTGTTGTAAAATCAACGTCGATGAAATAGGGCACTTTTTCAGGATTAACGTATCGAGATTCCATTTGAATCGGTATGTTGTCCTGATAATGAACGACTTTTAGCTGAAACAAGGGTGATCCAGCTCTGACATTCATTCCCTCGATGACTTCTCCTTGAGCGGAAACCTTTGACAGAAAAAGTACATCAGCGCGATGTATCTTGCCTTGGGACTGGATTTCCTCAGCAATGGAACGAAGTTTAATCAAGCTCGCCTGTCTTGGCGGTTCAGCGACGAAGGTACCCAAGCCATGGACCCGTTTTAACAAACCCACTGCCGTCAATTCTCTGAGGGGTCGGTTAATGGTCATTCGACTTGCCCCAAGCTCTAAGGCTAGTTGGTTTTCAGAAGGAATCATATAACCTGGCTCCCATTCACCACTCACGATTTTCTTTTTAATCGCGTTTTTAATTTGCTGATACATCGGTACACTCGTATCCCCCGAGAGTTCCATTTTTAAAATCCTCACGCTCATCAGCTATTCTTTATTCTGTTTCGGTTTTTAGTTATTCTGATACCTTCATTTAGTATCTGGTTCGGCGTATTTCATGGTTCGTTTTCAAGCGCTTGTCGCCCAACATTATCGACATTGAAAGAATTAAATCATATCTTCCATTACTTGTATATACATGTATAGTCTCTTATACTGATATTGTCCAGTACTGAATTTTTAGCAACAGGAATAGATCGTGAACACCCTTCATTTGAAATCAGCACTATTGCCAAGCGGATGGGCTCGAGATGTCCAGATTAGCATCGCTGACGATGGCAATATCAGTGACATTAAAACAGGGATTGCCGGGGCCACAGAAGGATGCTTGTTACCTGGTATGGCGAATCTACATTCCCACGCCCATCAACGGGCCATGGCAGGGTTGGCTGAACGAGCAGGTGACAGCAATGATAGCTTCTGGACTTGGCGAACAACGATGTATGGCTTTCTGGATGCCATCGACCCCGGCCACCTCAATGCCATCGCTGCCCAGTTATATTTAGAGCTACTCAAATCCGGTTACACCCGAGTTGCAGAATTTCAATATTTGCACCATCAAACCGATGGCTCCCATCACGAGAATATTGCTGAAATGTCCCTACAGACATTGGAAGCGGCGAGAAGTACCGGACTTGGAATAACGAATCTACCTGTGCATTATCAGTTTGGTGGCTTTGGTGGGCAACCCATATCCGATCAGCAACGGCGATTTGCTAACAATCCAGAGCAGTTTCTTGCCATTGTCGAAAGCCTCGAACAAGCCGGAAAACAGGACCAAAATGTCGTCACGGGGATCGCCGCTCATTCACTCAGAGCTGTGACCACACAGTCTTTTGGGGAAGTACTCGCTGCGCTTTCAAACACAGAAGCACTGCCCATTCATATCCACATCGCCGAACAGACCAAAGAAGTGGATGATTGCATTACTTGGAGTGGATCACGACCAGTTGAGTATCTTTATCAAAACTTTGATGTGAATAAAAACTGGTGCCTGATTCACGCCACCCACATGACCGAAGGGGAAACGATTGACGTAGCCAGAAGCGGTGCCGTCGCTGGCCTTTGCCCTACCACAGAAGGCAATCTGGGAGATGGTTTTTTTAATGCCACTCAATATATTGAAGCTGGCGGCAAACTGGGCATTGGATCTGACAGCCATATCTCAACCTCTCCCACCGAAGAATTGCGTTGGTTTGAATACGGACAACGATTGGTGCACCGATCGAGAAATCAGCTCTCTGGCGGATTTAATCGCAGCACTGGCAGAAACCTATTTGACATCGCCGTGTCCGGGGGCGCTCAGGCCTGCGGCCATAATAGCGGTGCCATTGAGGTTGGCAAGCGAGCCGACTTCGTGGTTCTCGATACCGAACACCCATTGCTATGTGAGCGTCAAGAAGATGAGCTATTAGACAGCTGGATTTTTTCGGGCAATGAGAATCCTGTGCGAGATGTTTATGTTGGTGGAAAACGGGTGATCGATAATGGACATCACGCTAATGAAGACAAAATCCAGCAACAATTTCGATCTACACTAAAAACGCTGCGAACCATCCGGTGAAACATAACTGATGAAAAAAGCCACGGATACCACATTGGTATTGGAACCCGGAGAACTAACCCTCTCCCAGTTACGGGATGCGTATTTCAACGGCATCATACTGAAAGTTTCCAACTCAACCTGGGAACAAGTCAATAAAGCCCAAGAATTGATACAAGAAAAAGTTGATGGCGGCGACATTGTTTACGGAGTAAATACGGGATTTGGTCGACTAGCGAACAAACACATTGAAAAAGAGCAGCTAACCGAATTGCAGCATAATCTAATACTCTCCCACGCCACAGGCGTTGGAGAGTATATTGATCTCGCCACTGTTCGTTTGATTTTGCTACTTAAAATTAATGGGCTCGCAAGAGGCGTATCAGGAGTAAGGGTTGAGGTCGTCGAATTGCTGCTGGCCATGCTAAATCACAGCATGCTTCCCGCGATCCCTGAGAAAGGTTCCGTGGGCGCGTCAGGAGATCTCGCACCACTGGCGCATCTGAGCCTACCTATTATTAACGAAGGCATGGTCTATCTGAGCGGTGAACTCATGAAGAGTGAGAACGCACTGAACAAACTCGGACTATCCTCCCTCAAACTGACAGCAAAAGAAGGGCTTGCTCTGCTAAATGGAACTCAAGTTTCCACTGCGTTGGCCCTAAAGGGCCTGTTCGAAGCCGAACAAAACATCAACGCGGCACTGATTGCAGGTAGTTTAACCGTGGAGGCAGCGCTTGGTAGTCGTACGCCTTTTGATTCGAGAATTCAGGATGTCAGGGGGCAACCAGGGCAAATCGAGGCGGCAAAAATTTATCGGAATCTGCTAGGCCCCAGCGAAATCGCTGACTCCCACGCACAATGCGCCAAAGTACAAGACCCTTACTCCCTTAGATGCCAGCCCCAGGTCATGGGCGCTTGCCTAGATCAATTACGAAATGCCGCGAAAACTATCGCTATTGAAGCCAATGCTGTGTCCGACAATCCGCTGATTTTTACAGAAGAAGGGGATATTTTGTCTGGCGGTAATTTTCACGCTCAACCCATCGCTTTCGCCGCAGATAACATTGCCCTCGCCATCGCTGAAATTGGATCGATGTCAGAACGACGCATGGCATTGTTACTCGATACCAACATGAGCGAGCTCCCCGCCTTTTTGGTTGAAGATGCTGGCGTCAACAGCGGCTTTATGATTGCACAAGTTACTGCCGCAGCGTTGGCGAGCGAAAACAAGAGCCTGGCCCATCCAGCCAGTGTCGACAGCCTGCCCACTTCTGCAAACCAGGAAGATCACGTGAGCATGGCCACCTTTGCCGCCCGGCGCCTCACAGACATGAACCTAAATACCCGATATGTAGTGGCCATTGAATTACTCGCGGCCTGTCAGGGCATCGAGTTAAGGCGACCGTTAAAATCAAATGAGGCGCTGGAACACTATTGGTCTAAGGTTCGCAATGTGGCAGCCTATTGGGATCACGACCGATACTTCCAGCCTGATCTTGAGGCGATAGCATTGTTAATAAAACAAAATGTCTTTGGGTCACAGGCTAATTTATTTATTCAGGGCGAACACTAGTAGGCTTCATAAGTAGACGAATATCCCGAAGACCTGAGTAGAGCGTCGCAAGCGCAGAAAAGGCAAAGTGAATACCTATGACTAAGTATTTTCAGTCTGTTTTTGACAACGCACTGTTAAACGCCACAGTGATGCTAAGGCCCCACCTCTTTGTAACCTTCATTTTAAGGAGAACACACCATGTCCGTTCGTGAAATTTTGCAAATCGGCCACCCCATTTTGTCCGCGCCGGCCAAGAAAGTTGAAATAGATAAAATAGCGACTCCAGAAGTGCAAAGCTGGATAGATGACATGATAGATACCATGCGGGACGCCAACGGCGCAGGCATTGCTGCTAATCAAATTGGAATTCCCTATCGGTTATTTATCATCGAGGTTGGAAACAATCCCCGCTACCCGTACAAACCCACTGTCCCCCTAACCATTGTTATCAATCCGGTGATCGAATTCCTCACGGACGAAACATTTGCATCCAACGAGGGTTGTCTTTCTGTCCCTCAAATGCGAGCCACTGTGGATCGTCATGTTGAGATTCGTGCGTCGTACTATGATCGAGATGGAATCCATCAGTCCCAGGAAATACGAGGCTATTCTGCCTGTACATGGCAACATGAACATGATCATCTGGATGGCATCCTATTCCCCAATCGAGTCACTGACATGCAATCCTTTTGCTCGTGGTCGGTTTTCCAGCAATACCAGCAACCTGCTTTCGCAAAAATGGTCCTAGAGCTAGTCCAAAAATGGGGAGCATAACACCACGCCCTGCCTTTTAACGACAGCCAAAACCAACGAGCAGTTAACGTTTGATAAAAGCGGAGCTTGATGACGGCGGATCGTTGAATAGAAATTAGTGGTCAGGAGCGGGACAAGTCATCGGCAATGGGATCAGGGCAATATGTCCGGCGCTTACAATTCAAACAATGATTCCCCAAATACAGGTGGTCTATCCAATCGCTAAGTTTCTTAATTTCTGCTGCATCATCAAACAGAAAACCCGCTTCGAAATTTCGCTTGTCTTCGTGTTTTGATCCCATGCCCGCACCCGTGAGATTAGGCGAACCTATAAATGCACTTTTCCCATCAATCACAACGGCCTTCGTGTGTACCCTCGGACAAAGAATCCTTTCAAACAGCTCGCTATTAATCAGAGAGCCAAATCGATCAAAATCCTCCCTGAATCTTGGACCAGGCTCTTTGGCGTGAATCAATCTAACGGAAACGCCTTTGTCCACTAGCTCGGCCAGCAATCGGAGAAAGGGCTGAAAGTCTCCGCCCCCCATGTCGATATACATGTCTTTTATATCAGCGGTGACAATCCAAAGGTATTTTCGGGCTTTCGGGATCCGGGCTTGTATGACCTCAGTATAGATTTCTCGGTTAAGCAATAATTCGTGCATCCCACCCTCACTTAGAAAAAGCTAACAAGGCAGCACAACAAGTCAACCCAAGGAGGCTACCTTAGCTTCCCATTTGCTGCTCCCACAACGCATAACCACCGTCCAGACTATAGGTTTCTGCAAACCCCTGTTCACCAAAATAACCCGCTGCCCCTTGACTCATATTTCCGTGATAACAGCAGACAATCAAAGGCACCGAATGATCAGCTGAGGAAACAAAGTCTGACACTGTTTCATTATCAAGATGCCTAGCGTTCTCAATATGTCCAGCATCAAAACTGGCTCGATCCCGAACATCAACCACGTTTGCCTGCCGATCCTGAATCAGTGCTTTCGCTTGATCGATGTCTATTCGAGTAAAACTCATGTTTATTCTTGTCGTGTTAAAGTGGCGCGGAATTATGGGTCTCATGGGCACTGGATGCAAACTTTCCACGCCCTTTATTGCCAGCAATATCAGTTATTGCCGAACCGTCCGTAAAACTCCCCCCAAAAGGGGTTTCTAGAAAACGGGTGTACTGGCCTTCACCCAAAGCGACTTATTTAGGTGGAATTAACACCAACTTGCCGGTGTGCCTTTTTTCGAGAAAATCGGTTTGTGCCTGAGCGATATCTGCTAGCGGATAGGTCTTTGCTACCAATGGTCTAATTTCTCCTAATTCCACATATTTGATCAAGTTTTCAAACACCACATCATCTTGGAAGGTACAGCCAAAGAAGCTCAAATCTTTTAAATACAAAGTTCGAACATCCAGTGTCACCATGGGACCTGCAATGGCGCCTGCAGTAACATACCGGCCACCACGCCGAAGCACGTCCATGAGCTCAACCCACTGATCACCAGCCACTAAATCCACCGCAACATCCACCGTGTCCCGCCCAAGGGCTTCGACCAGATTCGCCCCCCGTGCAATGACCTGATCCGCTCCCAACGCCTGAACGTCTGCCATTTTATTTTCCCCTGCAATGGCGATAACCCTTGCACCACGACGCTTACATAATTGAATCGCCGCAGAGCCCACTCCTCCAGATGCACCTGTGATCAATACAGTCTCCGCACCAATGTTAGCACGATGCAGCATTCCTTCAGCGGTAGAGTATGCGCAAGGCAAAGACGCCAACTCTTCATCGCTCCAGTTACAATCAACTCGATGGGTTTCTTGGGAAGGGGCTTTTGTATACTGAGCAAAAGCACCATCGCATTCTGAGCCAAAGGTCCAACAATCATAAGGCCGGTAGCCACAATAAGTGCGCAGCATATTTCTGACCAGCACCCGTTCACCAATTCGGCTTCCATCTACCCCTGCTCCCACCGAAACGATATACCCGCAGCAATCCGCTCCCTGTATTCTGGGAAAAGTCAGTGGGACACCAGACCAACTGCCATCATCGTCGTCAGCTTGATCAAAACCATCCGACCCTCCTTCATTGGTCGCGCTGGTTACGGCCTTGGAATACCACGCTGTTCGGGTATTGATATCAGTATTATTAACCCCTGCGGCAGCCACTTTGATTAACACTTCTCCCTCGCCGGGAATGGGCACGGCAACATCATCTCGATATTCCAATTTCTCCAATCCACCGTGGCCGGTGAGTAAAGCGGCTATCATTCGGTTAGGAACCATCGTTAAGTCTCTCTCTTTTCTATTGGATAACGGGTTTTAGGAAATCTTTGATCAGTCTGGGTGAGCCAAATTAATCGCCGTCGTTCGTTACGCGACCTTCAATTTGTTCGCCACCCATTGATGAAAATGATGAGTAGGGTTATCCATGACTGGAGAGAACACCCCTCCTCCATAACCGGGAGACTGACGCCCTTGCTGCATTCCTTCAACCGCACCCACATCTTCCTGAAAAACCACCCGCCATGACTCAAGCACAGACTCCCTGCACCCCTCATATACATCGCCCAATGCCTCATCCCCCACATAATATACCCTTAAGTGTTCGATGGACCTAGACTCAGATTTCGGCTCAATGATCACCACAAACACATGATCTGCCTGAAGACCGAGCAATACATTAGGATAAAAAGAAATGTATTCCGCTTCTTTTAACTTGTTTTCTGGCCACTCTGGAAATCTAGGTAGATTGACGCCGGCATCATCAGAGAGATTATAGGCCCAACTGCCCTGCCCACCAAAACGATCTTCTATCATGATGTGATAATGATCTTCCAATCGAGAATAACGATTTAGGTCTGGGTGGATAAATGGCAAATGATAGCTTTCGCAATAGTTTTCCACCGCAAGTTTCCAATTGCTCTGTATTTCTACTGTTAGCTTGCTTTGTGCTTGGGAACTGCGCAAATGAATCAAACCATTGTCACCTAGAAAAATTTTCCATCGTTCTGCCAATGGCACGATATAGTCTTCAAAGGCTTGTGCGTCTCCCGAAAGATTCACAAAAATCACATCCATCCAGACAGCATGTTCCACTTGTTTAAGTCCATGGTCCGCGCAATCGAATCCATCCACAGAATGACTATTCACTCCACCAATGTGGGGCGTGCTACGGAGGTTTCCAGATAAATCATAAGACCATGAATGATACGGGCACCGCAGCAAAGATCCGGCTTCTCCTTCTTCTTCCACTAGAATTCGCCCTCGATGACTGCAAACATTATGGAAAACATGAATCTGGCCATCCTTGGATCGAGTGATGAGCAGAGGTAAACCAAGGAAGCTAAGTGGTTTAACATATCCGAGTTTTGGTAAATCACTGACAAAGCCAACCCCCGCCCATGTTTTGCCGATCACCATTTCCCTTTCCTTCATAACGAAACTCGGGTCAACATAAGCCTGATTCGGTAGACCTGTCGCCTGTCCAATGGGTTTCAAAACCGATTCAACGGGAATAGAGATAGTACTGGATGTTTGATTTGTCACTTCGTTAGCTCCGGGGAAACTGCTATAGAGTCATGGGAGACTAATCTCTCTTTTTCAAAAACACGTTAAGAGGTCGATCAGCTCATAATCATATATAACCAAAAATCTTTTCTAGCAATGATATTGCGCCAAATTAAGCCGCTTGACAACATCCTAAATAATCAAGCAGACTTTACTTCAGGTAAACACACGTAAAGCGAATGGCCCGACGCCACTACCACCTACCATCACTAACCTCCCTAAATACTTTCGAATCCTGCGCAAGGCAAGTGAGCTTCAAGCTTGCCTCTCGGGAGCTGGGCGTCACGCTAGGTGCTGTTAGTCGTCAAATTAAGCAGTTAGAAGGAGAGTTGGGCTGCGGACTCTTCATCCGCAATCAACGTGGGGTGACGCTAACTCAAGAAGGCATGGAATTGCAAAACAGCCTAAGCGCCAGTTTTTCCAACATCGCCAATGCCTGCCGCTCTATTCAGTTACGTGGTTATCAATCCAACGTCACCATCGCAGCGACCACGGCTTTTGCCTCCTTATGGCTAATGCCCCGACTCAGCGAATTTTGGGACACCCATAAAAATATCATCATTAACCATGCCATTTCCGATAATGCCAACGACGTTGTTTATCAGCAATCAGACATACGAATTCGATATGGGGCTGGTGAGTGGCCCGGAGAAACTTCCGTTATTCTATTCAAGGATGTCATCTACCCAGTGTGTGGACAGGATTTGTTGAAAGGAAAGAAGATCTCAGACCCAATTCAACTGCTGCAATACCCTTTACTCCAACTGGATGGACTCGACCCTCAATGGAGCACATGGGAGGAATGGATGAGCCAATGGGGGGTCGATGACTGTAAAACGAACTTTCGGCGCTTTACTAACTACCTCATCGCACTTCAAGCTGCCGAAAAAAATCAGGGAGTCTCTCTGGGCTGGCACAGTTTAGTAGAGCCCTTAATAAAAGATGGCAAACTAATGAGAATCGGTAAATGGGAAATTCCTGCGCCCTGCGCCTTCTATCTGACATGGGATACTCAAGGCGAGCTATCACAAGACGCCAAACTACTCCAGCAATGGTTACTCACTACAGTCAGTTTCTTTTAAAATAAGACACCTGAGATCAGGAGAAAAAAAAGGGGGGGGAGCAAAATAGAAGGATGTGAATCAAGGCGCTCAGAATTCATTTCGATCGACGACGATAGAAATATCGACCAACGCCAATCAGACTAATCACCACCCAAAACCCTTCGATTAATACCGATGCAAAATTAAATTCATAGTACAAGGAAACCAGAATCAGGCTCGCACCAATTCCGTTCACAACAGAAAATGTCAATTTTTCGCTATCGATACGTCCTATCTGAATAAGCAAATAGCAGAATAAAATCATCGCCACCCCCAACGTACCTAGCAGGTCATACCATGGAGTACTCAATATAGTGCTCATTGTCTAAATTAAATGCAGAACGATAACAGGAAAATACCCAAAAAAGAGCCTTTAAATGTAGAAGTTTAGACCAAATCTGACACCGTATTAAATCAATCCGAGCGAAGCGAGGGGATTGTGCAACCCTACGTCTGTAACTTCGGTTTAGTTTGAGTCATTATTGTCGTTCCACACGATATATCGCTTGTCGGCATTGCTCCATTCATCGTCAATCTCGACGAGGATGGCACTGACAAGCC
>WLWV01000107.1 GCA_012103395.1 Gammaproteobacteria bacterium | reverse complement strand
GGCTTGTCAGTGCCATTCTCGTTGAGATTGACGATGAATGGAGCAATGCCGACAAGCGATATATCGTGTGGAACGACGATAATGACTCAACCTAAATCAAAGTTACAGACGTAGGGTTGCACAATCCGCGAAATGGATCATCCAGCACTTCAACGCCGCCGAAGTGGCGTCAATCAACGATGATGGCTCCCCGGCTGTGTCCCCCAAAGCGACTTTTGTGATTGTGGACAATTCAACCATTGCATTTGGCGACATACGCTCTCCAAATACCGTCAATAATCTCTCTATCCGGCCGCTAACTGAAATCAACTTCATCGATATCCTTCATCGGCGGGCGCTTCGAATAAAAGGTCATGCGTTCATCGTTGAAAAACACAGCGGGAAATGGGCGGAACTGGAGCCCATATTCTCCGAATTTTGGGGTCCCTATTTAAATATGATGGTGAATTTTGTGGGAATTCGCATCGAAAACGTCGATCTTGTGACATCCCCAGCCTATGACATAGGAGCTACAGCAGACCAGCTGAAGTTGTCCAACTTGGGAAAACTTAACGATCTTTGACTCAAGAGCACCACTTAAGTCTGGATATTTACCAACGATTACCCTGATAGGGTTACTAGGCGATCCCGCAAATAGAAAAAATAGCCATGCCAAAAATTACCGTATTCATATTGTTTTATCTTGCGACCTTCCTTCAGGCGGGCACCTATGGACTGACTTTTATGCTTCCAAAATTATTCTCAAATTTTGGAGCGAATGAGAAACACGTTGGCATCACCTTAGTGATCACAACGATGTTTACCTTATTCAGCGTTTACTATTCCGGTCACCTGACAGACAAACTGGGCAGAATGCTTTCTCTCGGAATATCTGGAATTGCCATCGCAGTGTCCCTTTTCCTCTTCGGCATCGCAAGCCAACTTGGGATCACTATCGTGGTCGCCAGCGCCTTACTCGGCTTTGGATGGGGTGTCTTTTATACCCTAGGCCCCGTGGTATTAACCCGAATCACCACGCCCACAGAGCGTGTTCGTGTATTCTCCCTAAACTCGGTTTTTATGATGGCAGGTTTTGGACTGTCTCCCGTCATGGCATCAATGCTTGAATCTCGCGGTTTTAGTGTTGCCAATGCATTTTTTCTCATGTCAGCCATCTGTGTCCTCAGCGCACTAATATTCAGCCTACTAAGACACCCAGTACGTAAGCTATCAGAAGGATTTGGTGCAGAACAACGATCAAGTTTAACGATTGGAACCGTCAAACGCATTTTTGCTTCTCCAGCAAGAACACCCGTGATCATGGTCTGCCTTGGAGCCAGTGTCTTCGCGGGAATAAGCAACTTCCAAACCGTATTTGCCGACAGTAAGGAATTAGACTACGCCGATTTCTTTCTCGCCTACACCATCACTGTTGTAATTTGTCGTATCCTTCTAGCCGGATTTAGCGGTGGAAAGTCACCCTATAAAACCATCGCCGCGCTGCAATACATCATGTTCGCCAGCATCGTACTATTCATCTACGCCAGCAACACTCAAACGATGTACCTCCTAGTCGCCGTCCTATTTGGCATCGGATACGGCGCCTCATACCCAATACTCGTCGCCATGACAGCAAACGACGCCGAAAACGATCTCGTCCCCCAAACACTACAGTTTTTCGCGCTCACCTACTTCATCGGAATTTTTGGCTTCCCACTCGTCGCAGGTTGGATCATCGTAGAATTAACGGTAAACACACTATTGACAGGAATCGCTGTTCTCGCCTTCATCGAAGCGTCCATGGCGGTGAAACGAAGTATGGAAAAGCGAACCAAACACTAGTCGATGTTTTCGGTAGAAGCTCATTTACGATGCCTTAAACATCTTGCTTTACAAACAAGATGTTACGATCGAAGGGCCGCTACTAGCTCCTGATTCTCCTTTTTCTTTTTCTTGCTACCCCACCCAATAAAGCCGTAAATTTCCCTTGCCAAGTCTTCTAAATGCAGTTTGTCTCCCTCATCCCAAGTACCCGCTCCTTTAAGTAACGTTTTCAGCGTGTGAGCGGTTAATCCCCCATTATCTTTAATGTTATTGATACGGTCCTTATCAAACATCTCCCGTAATTCATACATTTTGGCTTGCTCTGGTGTTTGATTATCTGGTTTTATCGCTTTGTTAAAGTTATCCGTACTACTTTGATCCAAGCTCATCTGGCCATACCCGGTTGCTGTTTTTGCACCTGCTCCTAGCCAATGCAAACTGTTAGCTAAACAATCCATAACCAGATCCATATCAAGGTCTTCTCGAAAATTGCCGCATCTCGGTGCGACACTAAACAGAAACGATGCCTTTTTTACAACTAAAAAGGGAATAGGTGTGGGATCATGCCAATCTGCTGGAACACGCTCAGGTTGGGTCTCAACATTCGATATATCACCTCCCTGTTCATACCATTTACCCATATGGGGAGTCATAACATCGACTCCGAGCGTAACAGGCTCAAGGGGAATAGCATCGAAAAAAACAACAGAGCCAGCGGCCTGTTTAAATTCAGCATCCCCTGTATCCTTGGTATTACTGCCAAACCATTCCAGTAAACGGGCACGTTTTTCTTCTTGCTCTTCTGTCTTATATTGCCATTGTTCCACCCAACTCCTGACAATCCCCTTAACCGAAGCACCAGTTAGATAAGGGGTGCCGTAAATGGGATGCCAGGTCAGGCCATTCTCTACCGGGTGGGGGTTTCCAGTGCCAGTAATGAAATGCCAGTCGATCTTAAACACTGCCTTTTTGCCATTTAACAAGGAAACCATACGGGACTGTTGGTCAGTGGCTCTCGTTAATCCATCAGCATCCCCCGCTTTTCCTTCGTTGGTTTTAAGCCATCCCTGTTTTGTCGTATCCTCTACCCGCCCCTGATCATCGTAGCGATCAAAGAATCGTTCAAACCACAGCCCAGCATTTCCAGCATCCTGCCGTGCTAGGTTAGCCTTGTTATCGAACGCGTATAGAGGCAATACCATTACAGTTCCTCCTGCGTCTTTTTCTCTGGCATATAGGCTTTAGCAAATTTGGTGACCCAGTCCAGAAATGCTTGTGCTTCTGCTTGGGCCAATCGATAACAGTGCATATCCTGGTTAATTATTCCTGACATCAGATCATTCTCCTTATGATAAGGTTGTCCCTCCCTTATCAACCAATCGGATAGCAATTGATACAATAAGTCATGCGTACCACCCTTTGATTTAAAAAATGCCGCCGCTTGGCCAAGTCCGTTTATGTGTATCATTGCCGGAAAGCTCGCGGCGTAACTTCGATACTCATCAGGGTTTGTGTCGCGATTATTCACCGCTTTAACCACCTCCGTTAGCGCAAAGTGGGCTCTTCGTTGCTGCATAGTTTGCATTTCTAATCCTCCCTCTCAACAACGTTCATCGCACACCACCCCATACCCAATGTTTCATTTCCGCCAATTTGTAACCAAGGATGATCTGCAAAAAGATCGAGAAAAGTAGTCAAAATAGCGCTTGCCTGGTCTGAATCCAGTCTATCCGCACCGTTCTTTTTCCGGGAGTGATTAGCACCGACTCCAACGTAGAGTAACGTCTCCGGGGGAAGTGTTTCTTCGTACCAAAGCGCACCTGGTCGCACAGTCTTGCTCTCAGAATCAATGGAGATATGTGGATTCACCGGTGTCGTGTGCCCAACGAGATAAGCGAACATATCGTCGGAAACGATCACGAGCTGCCGTTCCAACGACCCTCTGGTATCAGTCGTATCAGAATCACTTGATGACATCAGCGGTAATATCATCTCAATCAGTGGATTAAGATCCGATTTGTTGCTCGTAGTAAACCGATATTCCTCAAGAAAGAGATCTTTGATTGTTGATGCCGAGTGAACAAAGGCTTCTTCGTCAGACAACACCAAATTGTTAATCAAGGCTTTCAGGCCGGTACTAGCATGGTCAAAATGTAGCCGCGAACTATCACTCAGATATCTGCGTATCGCCTCAGGGCAAGTCACCCATTTAAACTGGCTAGTTAATGATCGCACTGGATATAACATTAGTCGCGCATCTGAAACCATGATCGCTCCGGCGTGATCAGACCCACCTCCGCCTGATTCAGGACCAAACACGACAGAAATATCATTCGAATTCTGCTGCACGGCATGGGTTCGAAGCGCACCTTTTACCGATGAACCAAAGATACAAGGCCAACCATTGTGCCCTTCCCTTTGAATCGGCAAATCGATAATACCAGTTCGTTGCCCCGCTCCAGCATGAATGGAGCTTTGGGCTCGCAATCCTAGAATTGCACTGGGTGTGTTATTTGCATTTGTCATCATTTTTTTACCTGATCAATATTCGCTGGCTTGCCAAAGCCCCGCTACCATAAGTCCTCTCCCCAACGCCATGTCCATGTCGTCCTGTCCTAATTGCTTAAGATGGACCGCGTCCATAGCACCCTTTAAATCACCACTGTCCACCGTTAAATAGAAGGTACTTCCAGCTGGAGTCAAACTCTTCACGCTACGGGGTTTTCTTTTCGCAAGATTCCATCCTCCCTCTCTAATGGCCTTACCCATGGCCGCACTGTGCAAGGTCATCTTCTGATTTTCAACAACACCCTTCCACACCGTTTGACCATTTTCACTTGCTTTCTGAAACCCTGGTAATGGAGACGACCTATCGACTTGCCCACTCAGCCCCATGGGCGTTAGGAGTGTTATCGTCAGACCATTTGTTTTTTCATTAATTCTCGGGATACAAATATCGGTATCTAAGCTCTCTGCAATCGCAAAGCTTGCCATCCTTCCCTCGCCGCCTAGTCGAACTAGCCCCTTCTCAGGTTGATCGATCTTTACACCGAGGACATCTACTTCGAGACCAACTTGCCGGTTTAGGCGCAAATGGCTGGTTTGATACAACATACTTTTTCTGGCGGTTCGGCTTTGGTAGTCTCTAGCGATACCGAGACGATCCTCACTGTCATACAGCGCGCTTGAGAAAACGAGTGAGTCGGCCAAAATATCTTTTCCAGACAAAAATGCCTCCAAGGTCTCTTTCGATATCCAAACATCGTTCCGGGGTTTGATATTTTCTACCTTCTCAAACATTTTTGGAATCGTTGGCATCCTCACCTTTTTGCCAAGATCGCAATCCAATGGCTCACCGACCTCCAATCGAATCACCCTTTGGAGTTTATCGTTGACATGCTGATATAGCAGATTCGCTGGAGCTGGATATAAACGTTGCCAACTACCTCCTTCGCTCGAAGATGCGACTTCACTTTTCTTATCATCGACAATATACCTCGTCACCCAAGGGCCTCTTATCCTCATATCACCCATGGAATAGGCATCGCCAATTTGTCGATGAAGCACTTCAAATACTTTTTCCTCAGTGTAAGTCTCCCAGTTCACATTATGATGTTCACCCAAGAGGGTGCGAATAGCCCCTGACATCGTTCTGGGTGAAGGAGGAAAAACACTGTTCAGCAGCGAACTCCCGACAGACTCCATTGGCCTTGATTCTCGGAAGAACCATGTATCTAACGGAGTAAACTGCCATGTGTAATCACTCATCATTCCACTCCTTTATGTGCGAGAAAACGCATTAGCAATGCCGCGTCCATGGTGATTGTCCCTGTTTCACTAAATTCTCCCTCCCCTAAGCTACGCCTTTCTGTACACTGCTGAAGCAACGGTCCGACAATCTCCCGTGCATGCCCCATCGGGTCGACTCCCTTGGGCAAATGTTCTCGTATTCCCGAAGAGAGATATTCTGAAGACAACAATTCAACGGATGTTTTTCTCGGCACCTGCATGACATCAATGTCTCCCACAAACAATGGATCTTCACCGTCCAACGGGTTTAGCAATTCAATTCGTTCTTGAATTTTGTACAAAAACTGATTACTTAACTGACCAGATTCACCGATCGTTTCTTCATCTTTATTAAGCAACTCTGCGAGTCGGATCAATGCCAATTCCGCCTTATCACCAGTTCCCTCCAAGGCCAATTCCCAAGGCATAGACCACTGCGCCGCGACGCCACCAGGTTTAACGACCTGAACGGCCAAAGCATCCCTGCCAGTTTTGTCTTTCGCTATATTTTTCAATAACTTTTGAACATCACTCAGTACTTTGTTCAAAGCAACCTTGATATGCACAAAACTGATTCCTGCTGAAATCGACGTATCAATACTGGTCAGTCGAAAACATTCCATGTAATGACTCCTCAGCTTATGGGCACAAGGCAGCGCATCCTCAATCGGTAATATTGCCAATACATCATCTCCCCCTGCATAAATTAAAGAACCATTGGCTTTTTTGACTATGTTAGAAACACCCTGAGTGAATGTTCCCAGACCTTCAGCAATGTCCTCTTGCTTCCTTAAATCTTTCATTTGGAAGCCCAATAGGTCTCCATCCATTGCGAGCACAGCATAGAAAGGAGAAGGAAGAGCAATCCCAGACACGTTTCTCAGATTCCGTAACTGTGTCGTAACCGCCTGCGCCTTTCCCGATTCTGGATAAATATTTTCATTTTCAAGCGCACTTTCAAAGAATAAATTACCGTCAAGGGACACCCACCGTTTGATTTCGCTGCGATCCTCGCCTTCACTCATCTTGCGAGAAATGCATTCAATGTGCGTGTCCCACTCACTGTGCTCCCCCTCCAGCTCACTCCCTGCAGCGTAAAACGCAGCAAATGCATTTTTTACTTCTTCTGATTGATTAGCACTATCAATCAGATTCTTAATAAAATGCACTGCCGCCATGTAAGTAACGGAAGGCCTAGCTGGTGACACATACCATCCCGATAAAGACCAATCGCCGGGCATAGAGATTTTTTTGATCTCAGAGAAGTAGCGGGCAAAACGTCGTTTAACAAAAGCGATGGCACACAAATGTTCCCCAGGTCTTATATCGCTCTTTATCCCGGTCTGCCCTTGGGACAACATTTCGTTCCAGAATCCATCAATCTTTTTCACATTCGGTCTTTCTTCTCCAGATAGTTCCTGCCATCCATCCATCATCATGCACTTAACACCGGGTTCATCTGGCGAACGATGGTTACGCCAGTTCTTACGCTGATCCAACACACCGCTTTGGGCCTTATCAGGCATAATGACCCAAACTGCTTCGAGAAAACTCGATATTTGTTGATCCCAAATCTTTTTTGTCTGTTCTCTCCGATCTACTTTTTCCTTTCGATCTTTTTCTTCGAGCCACTGATTCAAATCCCCTTTCCATACCTGATCAGCAAGGCTTTTCCAAGCTGCCTGCACGGCCTCTACCACTTTTTCTGGCTCGAAGGATTCAATGTAAATTTCTGCCTTGAATCGATTTGGCACAGAACCTTGTGCTGGACCTCCCCTCGTTCCCCGATCCCCTTCCAGAAAATCGAGAAAGTCACTTTCAATTTTTGGAAATAAAATACTCTCCGTTGACCCGGTTTGTTCAATCACCTCCCTCATCGCCACTGCAGATAACCAGGAAAGAACAAAAGATCCCGCCCAAAAATCCCGGGTACGTCGCGCCTGATAGATAAAATCCTGTACTGGCCCCAAGGAAAAGTGAAAGTACCCCACAGCCTTCATAACCCTACTCCTGTTATTGTTTGGCGATCGACGAACCGGTCCAAATAATTCGTAAGTACGTCCCAATCAATCTGATCATCCTTGAAACCCAAATTGAAAGAGCCCCTCCGGCTCGCCTTAAAATAGACCGGTTCTCTATTTGGTAGAAATTTAGCCCGTAAAACACTTTGTACCAAGATCGCCCCACCTCCATTGGGAAACTCATGCACATGCAACATCAAGGGAGAAGCTCTTCGGCCACGACCATTTCCATCTGGAGCAATATCAACCTTAAAATTCCCTGATGAAGAAAAGAAGTAGTTATGAGGAAGACCAAAAACTGAACGTTTGGGTAACGAACTCATCCTTTTTCCCTCGCCAACCCGCAATACATCATCATGGTCATCGACAAAATTTCTCTCCGACTGCCTGCCGTTTACCTTACCGTGCCTACCAAACGAGCGATATAACTGCATTTCACTACCAGCACTTTCCAGTAGCTTATGTGCATTATTGCCCGACTGCGAAATGTCGATACGAGATTCTGCGGACATTCCACTGAAAGGAGGACGAGTCGCCGCACCTCCTTCTAATAGGCGGGCTATTTCAGACTTAAATTCTGCAATGTCTTGGGGTACTGGCTGACGATCCCCATCTACGATCAATCCACTGATCGAAACCGAGCCCAGCCCTCGACGTGCTCGGGCACCCAACCCACCCAAGAGACCGAAAGCTTTCAACGCATCTAACAACTGTTTTTTCTGAACAAGAGTAATAGAAGGCTTCAAAACAATATGAATTGTAAACTTTCCGGATTGAATCGAATCTCGAGTAAATCCATCTCGAAAATGGAAAAGTCCAATTCCAGCCAAATACTGCATCCCAGTCCCACTATTGAGTGGCTTCCCTCTTTGGCTTTTCTCTACCGCGACACGCAGTAAAAACTGCCCCTGCCCAACTCCCTTGTCCGCAGCACTACCAAATAACTGACTTTCCGCAACATGTAGTTCTTTAAAAGCGCCAGCATCATCCTGCTTACCATTTCTCACCCACCCCCAATGCAAAGCTCGCCACCAAAACCGCAAAGCTCCCTTAACCGAAGCCGGGCTGATACCACTCGCTTCCTGCATAGCATCACCGATGAACATTGGTGTTGTTATTTGATAAGTTGCCTCGATTCGATTCATCCAATTACTCTCAGATTTACTATTATTCTCACCAGAAACTTTTTCGATCAGAAATGATCACAGATTTGCCGTTCTTAAAAAAACAGGAACTCTTTCGCTATCCAACGCTAGTCATTTAGCCAAGCTACTAGGAAATGTACGGGACTCTTACTTACAATGATGTGGGAAACACCACACTTATTTCAATTTCTGAACTTATCTGCGTACTTTTGATAACACGATGGTCCATATTACTGGGTATAGATTCTGGCTACAATTTCGAATCTATACCAAGAACACTAGGGCCAATTGAGCAGTAAGAAATCCGAAACTTAGATTACCTAAGACTTGCAAGGCTCAATTAGAAATATAGATTCATAGTAGATACGGATAGCACTCCATACGTTCTTTTGTATCTAAATATTGAGAATAACCAGAGTGATCCCTGGCAATCGGCATGTAAGGAAATGCCATAAGGAAGGTGAAATAAACCATCACCAAGTGGTATACAAAAATTACTAACTTTTTCATTCTTTCTTTTCTCTCAAGATGTATTCATACGTTTTGTCTATTGCGTTCCGAACTAAATTTCCGTTTTTTATGGGCTCATAATTTTAAGAGTCATCTCAATATTGTTAGATAGGATTAGCAGTATAGCCGCCAAGTTCCACTTTTTCAAGGTAACGCATCTTTTAGGGCAAGATAAACGTAGGTTTACTTAGAATAAACCTACGTTTAGTGAGTTCCATTTAGTATGGAACTCAAAACACAAAACGCTTGAATTAATACCCTATTAATTGGGTGGTTTTTCTATCAATCGCTTCTCAGTTCTCCTTTTATTCTCGATGCATTATGATTGCAACTATTTTCAGTAATATGGAACATAAATGAATATAGCCCAACCCGTACTGAAAATGATCTCACAAAGCATGCAATAACTAATTGGCGTATGCAAATCTATTAGTCTGTGTTTGGGATAGTCTCAATGTTTATCCTCATATACTTATCAAACCAAAATACTCATAGCGAGTTATTGACATGGGCTTGATGTTACATCTGCTATAGCAATATGGACATGTCCAGTAATAAAAGCACTCCGCTTTTCGCGACGGAGATATCATCGTCACGACCTATTAGTCGGGCGATTTTCAAAACCCTTTGCTTTTTATTTTCTCTTTAAATATCAACAAGTTAAATGTCTTTATCTTTGCGAAAAAATCACAAGAAAAAAGTAGCGAATTGGTTCGGTCCAATTCAGAACCAAAAGAGAAGATTTTGTGTATCAAAATGACACCAATGTAAAATAGTAGCTACCATTAAGAGAATGCAATATTTCATCTTTTTCTGCAAGCTGTTTATCTTCTAACTTGAATAGGTGCGCCGGATCTGCCCAAGCGGTGATTCTCAGACCTTATTGAGTGCGTATCTACCAAATCCCATGCTTGCATTCTTTCCAACGTTTAGCCATTGACCAATAAATAGGTATGGCCACAGTTCAGACGCGGATTGGAGACTAATGTCGATTGAACCCGACCAGCCACAACGGCGGATGACGTTTCCATGAGTGGCTGAGTATCGTTGGTGGGGTTCCCATTTTAGCTCGCTGCTCCTAATAATCGCTATTTCGGTTTGCGATTTTAGGGAAAGGAAATCAGCGTTTAGTTTTTTCCCCGTGTAAAAATATTGTAGTAACGACGCTCGACGAACAATACCCATCAACATATGGGCTAGGTTGAACTGACGTCGGTACTCTTTTCCTGATGGGATGTATGGTGTTACAAATTTGATTTGTAACTCTTGCTGAGGATCAGTCTGGTGGACGGTATGCTTTACGATAGGGGGTGAATTTAAAGCGAGCTTGCCTTCTTCAATAATTCTCACTGTCTTCCCATTCTCACTAACCTGCTCCACGAACAATAAATCTGCTTGGCTTCGGTTTTTTCCAATTCCATTCACTCCTGCGGTTTGAACTGCCTGGATTACTCTTGTGAGCTTGTTTACAGCCTCCCCGACGATCACTATTTCCATGGAAAAACGCTCCCCTTTTTTGACGCGATGAGCCAGTTGCTTGCGATATCGAAAGATGTGAGGAGTAGGCGCCGGTTTTCCCCGTAGCATTTCGCTCTCAGGAGGGGCGATTGGTCGAAACAGATAAGGGTAGTCGCAATTATGTAGCAATGAACATTGGTGACACTCCGTACCCGATTGGGTACAACTAATCTGATGGAGCGCTTTCCCGAAAACACTGTGCCACAATATCCCGGGCAGAGCCGGCTGCTCAAATCCGTTTTTCGTTTCAAAGACAAAACGGTACACACCCACTGGAATGTGGGGCACCGTGTCTGTGTCGTCTTTTCTATTCAATCGAATATCCCTGTTACTGAATCGAACTCAAGGATAAAGTAGTCATCTGAGAAAAGGAAGGATGAGGAATTTGACGCATCCAGCGGCCTCATTAGCCAGTCATAACCTATTGATCAGTGATGGATAAAAAGCGACTACGGGTCGCTGGAGACTTAGCAATATCTTGATATCTACTCGAACTCCATTATTGTCCAGTCGTGATCATAGAGACCAATACATCATTTAGAAGCTTTCCGCGTAAATTGACGATAAAAGAATTCTGCTTTTTGTTAATTTCTTTCTTAATCTCTTCGTCAAGCCATACTGTCGGTGTATAAACAATTAGCGCGTCAGTATGTTTCTTTAAAGCAAGCACTTGATCCAGTTCTTCTTTAGGTAGTGTACCCTGAGGTCTGTAATTTATTTCTTTAGCGATGTTCGTTTGGCTTAGGCGAAGTGAGCGTAGCGAACGAAGCCAAAGCCGGTTTTTCAGGCTTTAGTATTGAATGTTGAGCCATCA
>WLWV01000106.1 GCA_012103395.1 Gammaproteobacteria bacterium | reverse complement strand
GGCTTGTCAGTGCCATCCTCGTCGAGATTGACGATGAATGGAGCAATGCCGACAAGCGATATATCGTGTGGAACGACAATAATGACTCAAACTAAACCGAAGTTACAGACGTAGGGTTGCACAATCAGACCAATCGTTCCGACTTTATTATCATTAAACGACCCAACACCTGCATCGGCCCGATAAGAGATGCCACGGCAATGGCCGTATTGGGGTCAATATTTCGATCAGATAAAATGGGTAGCAGATGGTGCAAGGTAATCCCATGAAGTATTCCAGCGAATGAAAAACTGATCGCGAGACACCAAAACACTGGGGAACGCAAAAAGCGCCTTTGGACGATTTGACGGGGCTGCTCAATCCGGGCAACCGAATTTTCGTTCTCTACGAAACTGGCTCCGAACCACGCAAGTGGTGCGCCAACAAATATCACCGCCCCCGCGAAAACCTGAGCTGCCACCCTCCACCCAAACATCTCTGAAAGGAGATAAACCACTGGAAAACTAATGGAACTTGCAAAACCTGCAATTAGGGTAACCAATACAATACTGTTTTTAGCGCTTTCTCCCTTTGCACGAGTGATTAGGGAGAAACAGGGTTCATATAAGCACCCTGATATCATGATGCCGATAAACCCCCAAGCAAGATAGAATTGCCAAAGCTCAGTAACATTAGAAACAAGAAACAATCCAATACCACCCAGAATCGCACTTGTGAACATTAAATGAGCCCCTTTTCCGATGTCAATTAGTCTACCTGCTAAGGGAGAGACAACCGCTGACATGAAGATCGCACTAGTAATCGCAATGGTGAGCTCGGGTTTACTCCATCCAAATCCCATTTCCCATCGCAATAATAAAGCAGGAAACAAATAGTACAGGCCAGCCCAACCAACCGTCTGGGACAACGCAAGAAGTAAAACACCTCTATTTTTCAACAAGAATTGGTTTTTCAAGTGTTATATACTAAGCCATGTTCGTCAAAACAGTTTCTCAGCACCATCCCATAGGAAACAGAGAATATCCGTTTATATTCTACGTCTGTCGTATCTGCAATGCTTTCCTTCTGCCAGACGAGATAGTAAACTTAACAACAGCAGAGTTGCGTAAGTACGGTGGTTTTTTTAATCCGTTTCGCCACACGCACAATCTATTGTAAAGGTGTGTCTGACAACACCTGCATTGGAGACAAGATTAGTATTATGATGTACGAATCGGAAATAGAGCAACGCCACACATAAGTAATTCAGCACATAACTGACACTGAGAATCATTGTTTAAGTGAGTATTTTCGGTAAAAGATGCACCAATACAAATTCGGGGGAATATTGGAGTCTGCCTGTACTGGTCAATCGACCTCATTGTGACTTTGATAAGTGGCGGTTACTACACGATACCATTTAGCCCGATATCATCATCTTACAGCAAGACAACAATCGACTGTTTCAATTTTAAACCTAGTTCATAAAAGCACACTAATATAATCTAATTATGGAAAAATTTGCAGAAGCGTGGGGAGATTGGGTTACAAAAAACCGTCTTGTTACCCTGCTAATATCATTAGCTGTCGCTATATCTGCCGCCTTTGGCGCGCAATTTCTCACATTCACCAATGACTATCGTGTCTTTTTCTCTGGTGATGACAAACACTTAATGGCGTTTGAAGATTTACAGAATACATTTAGTAAAAATGATAATGCACTTTTTGTCATAGCACCTGACGACGAAAAGGTTTTTACTCCAAAAACATTGGCCGCCATTGCCGATATCACAGAAAGAGCTTGGGAAACGCCATACTCTATTCGTGTTGACTCACTATCTAACTATCAGCATACCGAAGCTGAAGAAGATGATCTTGTGGTCGCTGATTTATATACAGATCCCGCTTCAATGACCGAACAGGATCTTGAAAGGATAAAAGAAATTGCAGTGAACGAACCATTTTTAGTTCATCGGCTCATCTCCGAAGATGCTCGAATTGGAGCGATCAACATTACCGTGGAGCTACCTGGTATTGACGAAGCTACCGAAGGACCAGCCGTTGTTGCTCATGTCAGAGAGCTTCGGGAGTATGTGAGGCAAACCTATCCGGATCTTAAGGTTTACCTAACCGGAATCGTCATGATTAATCACGCCTTTCAGGAAGCGTCAATATATGACCTTAGTCGTCTTGTCCCAGCGGCTTTCGTACTCATACTTATTCTTGTCTTTCTTCAGTTAAGGGGCTTAACCGGCACTTTCGCTACGTTCATTACCATCATCCTTTCAATTTTGTCCGCTATGGGCATGGCAGGATGGTTCGGGATTCGACTCACTCCACCATCCATGTCCGCACCTACCATTATTCTTACACTCGCGGTGGCAAACTGTGTACATATTCTCGCAACCTGGCTTCAGATTTATCATGTAGGAACGGATAAGCGGACTGCAATGTCAGAAAGCATCAAGATTAACTTTGTGCCTGTGTTTCTTACTACTGCAACCACCGCCATTGGCTTTTTGTCATTGAATTTTAGTGACTCACCTCCTTTTGGTGACCTTGGTAATATTTCAGCCATGGGAGTCACATTCGCATGGCTATATTCGAAAACCCTGCTACCCGCCTTGGTGACAATGCTCCCCGTTACCGGCAAGAAGCGGGAGCCATCCGGCACAAAGCTAATGAAGAACACTGCGAATTGGGTAATCGCTAGGAGGCGAACGCTGATGCCAGTGATGAGTATTATTATCATCGGTTTAATTTCCTTCATCCCAAAGAATCAACTAAACGATGTATTTGTTAACTACTTTGACGACCGAATCGAATTCCGAACAGACACAGATTTTGTGCTGAAAAACCTAACCGGCATGTATTTTATTGACTATTCCTTAGACGCGAAGGAGTCTGGCGGTGTTTCTGATCCAGAATATCTGAAAAATGTCTCTCTTTTCACCGAATGGCTTAGAAATCAACCCGAAGTCATTCACGTTAATACCTTAACCGACGTATTCAAACGGGTGAATCGTAGTATGCATGGTGATGATCAATCATGGTACAAATTACCTGACCAGCGTGACATGGCGGCCCAATATCTGTTGCTATACGAAATGTCATTACCTTATGGCCTTGATCTGAATAACCAAATTGATATTGACAAACAAAGAACCCGCCTAAGCGCCACCCTTGAAACTTTATCTACATCAGAAACGCTCGCCTTCGAAGAGCGCGCTTCTCAATGGATGAAGTCCAATACGCCCAGCCTTCATACTACTGGAGCGAGCCCGACCATTATGTTCTCGCATATCGGCATGCGTAATATCATCAGTATGTTAGGTGGTACTGCTTTTGCATTGGTAGCGATTTCAATGCTGCTGATTCTTGCTCTTGGGTCCTTGAGATTCGGGTTATTGACACTTATTCCAAATGTTGCCCCCGCTGCAATGGCGTTCGGTTTTTGGGGATTGGTGGACGGAGAAATCGGCCTTGGTTTATCTGTGGTTGCCGCCATGACACTAGGCATCGTTGTGGATGACACTATTCATTTCATGACCAAGTATCTCAGGGCCAGACGAGAACAAGGGCTCGAAGCGGTCGAAGCGGTGCGCTATGCGTTCGCCACAGTTGGCGTCGCTTTATGGACGACATCAATCGCTCTCGCCGCAGGCTTTCTCGTTCTGGCAACATCACCTTTTGCACTGAATTCTGAAATGGGATTACTTGTGGCCATTGTTATTATGTTCGCGCTTGTCGTCGACTTTTTGCTATTGCCTGCGTTGCTAATCCGATTTGACAGCTTTTTAATCAAGGGCTCGAAGGTACGTGGACAATAACGAGCTAGCTCAATGATAAAAACAAATTATTCTTTACTTAGGAAGCGAAATATGAAATCCATCATTACTTGTGCAACGGCTATGATCGTTGGTGTTTTGCCTTTTCAAACGGCTCTAGCCCAATCACCAGAGGAAAAAGGTCTCGAAATAGCTACGGCAACAAATGAACGCGATAGCGGCTGGAACCATGTCATTGCGGACATGGAAATGATCTTGAAAAACCGTGCCGGAAAAGAAAGCAGGCGCAAAATTAGCTTTCGCCAATTGGAAGTAGATGGTGACGGCGACAAATCATTGTCACTATTTCTCGAACCGAGGGATGTCACGGGTACTGCCATGTTGACTTTCTCTCACGGATTGGAACCGGATGATCAATGGCTATATTTACCTTCCATCAAACGGGTAAAACGAATTTCTTCGAAAAACAAATCAGGACCATTCATGGGCAGCGAATTCGCGTTTGAAGACCTCGGGTCCCAAGAAGTCGAAAAGTTCAGCTATAAATTCGTCGGTGAAGAAGCATGTGGTGAGAGCTTCGAATGCTATGTGATCGAACGCCTACCACAATACGAAAGCTCAGGCTATACACGTCAAATTGCTTGGATCGATAAAGAACATTACCGGTCAATCAAAATTGAATATTACGATCGTAAGAACTCGCTTCTGAAAACACTCGACTTTATTGGTTATAACGAATATGCTGAAAAATATTGGCGAGCAGACCGGTATGAGATGATGAATCATCAAACTGGCAAGAGCACTTCTTTGCTTTGGACCAATTACGATTTTGAGCGCGACCTTAAAGACAGCGACTTTAACCAGAAAGCACTAAAACGTTTGCTATAGAAGTCAAGAGCATGAAAGTACCGAAGAATATAGTCCGCAGCCTGACCATCTGGCTTTTACTCTTCTTGTCAGCCAACAGCTATGCCCTCCAGATGAACCATACTATGGACCTGGAGTGGCGCGGCTTTACCGCTGTTTCTTCGGATCAGGAACGTTTTAACCGAGATGTGTCTGTTTCGTTCGAAACTGAGTTTCGAACGAGCTTCAATGATGGAAGCACTACCCTAACGCTAACGCCGTTTGGTCGATGGGACAGCCGGGATCCCGAAAGGCGACACTACGATATAAGAGAGTTTAACCTTATCCATGCTGTTGATGATTGGGAGTTTCAAGGTGGTATCAGCAAGGTTTTTTGGGGGGTAGCCGAATCCAATCATTTGGTCGATGTGATCAATCAAACCGATTACTTGGAAAATCTTGATGGTGAGGACAAACTTGGTCAAAAGATGATCCAAATCAGTCGGTCCTTTGAGCAAAGTACGCTGTCTATGTTTGTTTTACCCGGCTTCAGAGAACGGGAATTTCGTTCAAGCGATGATCCCCTTGCTCTCCCTTTCAAGGTAAGCGAACATGCTCAATATGAATCGGACGATGGCAATAGTCATATCGACTACGCAGTGAGGTATAGCGGCTACTATGCCTCCATCGATTATGGCGTTTCATTCTTTAGTGGTACCTCGCGTGAGCCAGATTTTATTCTTGGAACAGTACCTGGAGAGCTCGTTGCGTATTATCCACAGATGGATCAGTTTAGCGTGGATATTCAGATTACTGATGACTCTTGGCTCTGGAAATTGGAAGCCATCAGGAGAAAATACAGTCAACGGTCATACAATGCGGTGGTTGCTGGGCTTGAATACAGTATTTACGGCATGGCTGATGGATTATTCGACTTGGGTTTGATAGCGGAATACCATTACGATGATCGTGGAGACCCTGCAATTACATCGTTCCAAAACGACCTATTTCTGGGAATGCGCTTTGGCTTTAATGATGCTGAAAGCTCAGAAATTCTTGCCGGTGCATTCTATGACTTCGACGACCATTCGTCAGCAGTTCGTGTTGAAGCCAATCGTCGACTTTCCAGTAATGCGAAGGTGAGTATCGAAGCACAAGTATTCACGAATGTAGATACCCGAAACATTAGCTATAGTCTAAGAAACAGTGATTACCTTCTTTTATCTTTAGAGTACTTTTTCTAACCCTAGCGAAGCCTCGCTGGTTTAGTTTGTTTCATCAACTTTAATTGAGAGTTTTGAGATGACTACCCCGACCCACCTCAAAAGTGCGCTAAGAAACAGCTTCAACCGGAAACCCGACAATACACCGGATGAAAACGACCGTATTGAGATAGGCCCAAGCCAGATGGCCTTCGATGAGTGGGCTTCCTTGGGTTTAACCCTCCCCGACATACCAGCACTGCGTAAGTATCGACTCGAACGAGTTCGTGAACAGCTCCGCAAGAACGACTATGCCGGTGTTTTGTTATTCGACCCTTTGAATCATCGATACGCCACAGATAGCACAAATATGCAGCTGTGGATTACACACAACCCAGCCAGAGCATGCTTTATCGCCACTGATGGTCCCGTTATCATGTTCGATTTTCATAATTGTCAGCACATGAACGAGCACCTCGAACTTATTGACGAAGTTCGCAATATGACCAGTTTTTTCTACTTCATTGCAGGCAATCGATGCGAGGAGCTTGCGATTAAATTCGCTCATGAAATAGACGATGTGTTAAAGGTCCACGGCGGTGGAAATCGACGAGTGGCCGTCGATAAAATGGAAATTTGGGGAGTAAGGGCGTTCGACCAGCTCAACATTGAGATCAAGGATGGGATGGCCCTCATGGAAACGGCAAGGGAAATTAAGGACAAAAACGAGATCAACGCCATGAAATGTGCTGTTGCCTCATGTGAGGCTTCCATCCAAGAGATGGAAAACGCCTTTCAACTTGGCATGAGTGAGAACGAATTGTGGGCATACCTGCATTTCGGAAATATCAAACGTGGTGGTGATTGGATCGAAACCCGAATCCTTTCATCTGGTCCACGAACCAACCCTTGGATGTCTGAATGTGGCCCTCGCATAATGAATGAAGGGGATTTGCTCGCTTTTGATACCGATTTGATTGGCGTTTACGGCTATTGCGTTGATATGTCGAGGACCTGGCTAGTTGGGGACGGAGTAGCCACCCCTGAGCAGAAACAGCTTTTTCAGGCGGCCCATGAGCACATTATGGTGAATATGGAACTGCTTAAACCCGGATTGACTTTCAAAGAGCTGACCTTCGGTGGGCATCAGCTTGATCCCAAATATCGTCAATTGCAATATGGGGTCAAATATCATGGCGTTGGCCTATGCGACGAATACCCTGCTATTATGTATCCTGAAAATTGGGGTTCTGCCTATGACGGGGTGCTCGAAACCGGAATGGTCTTGTGCGTTGAAGCATATATTGGTGAGATAGGGGGTAAGCAAGGCGTCAAACTTGAAAATCAAGTGGTTATTACCGAAACAGGTTACGAACTGTTGACCCACTATCCCTTCGACAAACGTTTACTAGGCTAGAAAAAATCTTCTCAACTGATTTTCATCAACGACTCACTCGTTCGAGGAGTGATAAATAGAGGTAGGTGAATCTCCCAGCGTTGATTTATGCGTAACAACGTGGGCTGGACTGTGATTAATCGACACTGTCGTACTGTCTTCCATGGATAACTAATATCTCGACCCTGCTTCCGAATTTAGAGAGTTAGAACCGATGATAACGGAGTTGAATTAATAGCCTAGTTCAGTATTCACCTGATTTTGTAGTGCTTCATTTCTAATCAATCGTCCCATATTCTCAAACACAACCTTTAGCGTCATTGGGACATAAGCGTTACCATCATCTGCTGAGATATGTGGTGCCACGATGAGATTTTTTACTTTCCAAAATTTTGAATCCGCCGGCAATGGTTCTGGATCAAAAACGTCCAGTATGGCCCCACTCACCGAACCATCATTCAATTTGTCCACCAAGGCCTCATAATCAACCACTGCCGCTCGCCCGATATTTACCAGCCCCGCACCCTGCTTCAACAGTCCCAAACGACGGCGATCCAACAAATTTCGGGTATCCTCAGTGAGTGGTGTGACCACAAACACATAGTCAGCCCGGGGCAGCACCTCATCCAGTTCACTGACCGGATACACTTCATCCACCTCGGGGATTTTATTGCCATGCCTAGTAACCCCAATAACATGCAACCCCATTCGCTGAGCATGCGCCGCAACCGCTTTACCAATACTGCCAACACCAATTACCGCGACCACCTTGCCTGCAATCGGTGTTGAATAAATTGAATCATAGGTAGCGGTAGCTTTATTAGTGACAATTGCTGGCATGTGGTTGTGCAACATCAAAATTGACATGATGCCAAATTCACCGCCTTTTGCGGCATGGACACCTTTGTTATTGGTCAACATAACGCCTTTCGGTAGCCATGTCATCGGAGTAAGATGCTCGCCCCCAGCTCCAATGATATGAATCCATTTCAGGTTTGGTGCTATCTCAGCCAGATTCTCAGTAGGTAAGTTCCAACAAATAAGCACTTCCGTATCTGCCATTGATGACACAAAATTATCTGTATCCCAGTCGAAAAACACATCCATTTTTGATGCCACATCAGGATAGTCCTTCGCCACGACATCAAAGCGTTCCCGCGAAATAGTAAAAACCGCTTCTCCTTCCGCCGTATTCGGGAAGGTATCAGGCGCAAAGTGGTTGTTTTTGATATGAACTTTATACATTGGACACCATTCTTTTTAGTTGTTCTATGATCGATGCATCCCGGTCTTCCCCTATCAAATGATCAGCTCCAAAAATTACCGACATCACATGATCATTACATTGTCTCAGTATAGCTTTGTCATCTTCACCATCGTTCGCGGGGCGGGGGAAAACAGAATCACTTCCATGGGTGGAAATCGGCTTACTAACTTCATCCACGAGATCAGTCGGCTGAGGCAATCTTCTTCCTTTTTGCAGATTACGGCAAAACTTCTTCCTTTTTGCAGATTACGGCAAAACTTCTTAATCTGCCGGCGATACATCGCGACACCGCGATCACCTGAAACCAGATATTCTTTTTCATGATCAGAAATAGCCCCCATGCCCTCCACCGCCTCTACGTCACCAGGGCTAGCCTGCTTTTGTTCATAGGTACGATCAATTAGCTCTCCCTGTTCGATTAACTGCATTCCTTCTGATGTGTTCCATTCATGAGGATCGCCCCGCTCACCGAAATTGCCCCATGCAAATGCGATGCAATGCTCATCATCTACCGGCACCACCCAACGTGTGAACGCACTTCTTCCAAAAAATCGTTCCTCTGTGCCATCAGCGGCAAACGCCGCACCAGCCTGAGTAAAATTAGGTAAAATCAACTCATTGACCCGCACCCAAATATTGTCACCCACTCGACGAGTGGCCGTTCCAAGAAAACGGATTTTATCCCGTTCGTAAAACTCGATTTCTCCTAGCTCGCCGAAACCGTCGGAGAATTGAGACTGATGTAAAAATGCAGTGTGCACGGGATCAACAATCGCATCTAACACCTGAATCCAATTACAACTAAAGGGCGCGGCATAAGGCGTCATCGTCATACCCGGTATATCGAACGCATCGTATATCGGAAACGCCGGCATTTCGCTTTGCGGGCCCAGATAAGCAAACAACAATCCTTTGAATTCTTTAACAGGATACGCGCCTAACCGCATTTTTGCCTTCACATTAATGGCTGATTTTGAGTCTTCAGGTTCTCCCGGAATTTCAAGCACAGAACCATCGACGTCGAAAACCCACCCGTGATAGCAACATCGAATTCCCTTAGTTTCGCAACGACCGTACTCAAGAGACGCCCGCCGGTGTGGACACTTTTTATGCACCAACCCATACTGCCCAGATTGATCTTTGAATATCACCAACTCCTCCCCCAGTATCTTTATCAGTTTCGGTGCGTCTCCCAATTCATTGGTCATAAGTACCGGATGCCAATAGCGCCTGAGATACTCACCGCAAGCAGTGCCTGGTCCAGTTTGAGTTAGCTCGCGATCTGATTCACCTTGCCAATTTTGATGGTAGCCGCAATAGGCATCAAAGTTGTTACGGTCAGGTTTTTCCATTTCAGTCATTGCTCATCAGAGTACGTATTGCCCACATGTGGCGTTCAGGATAAGAAACTAATCAATGAGTTCTTTGATAGTGTCATCGAGATAATGGGCAAATTCGGTGCCATTTCCAGGGGAAGCCACACAGTGCCCCCAAAGAGAGTGATAAACTCGAAGATCACCATTTTTAATCCACTTAATTTCCAATTGGTTGTCTTCTGGTGGAAAATACAGATCATTATCGCAGGCAATCACAATGGCATTCGCCCGAATCGCTCCCAACGCTCGCTGGAAATCACCTTGGTAATACTCATTACTACTGATGTCTCCTGCCTGCCACGTTGCTAACTTTGCTAGCAAATTATTAGCATCCCAATGTAAGTGGTCCGCTTCCCAATCCTGCAATAAATCTTCAGCACTATCAAAACCGAGGGTTTGGTGTAACTTCTCACGATAAAAGCCCTGTGAAAAAGCCCAACCAGCATAAACCCGAGCAAACGCTTTTAAGCCTTTCACGGGCGGTTTCACATAAAAACCATCACAAAAATGCTCATCTGTTCGAAGCGCCGCCTTCACTCCTTCTAAAAAAACGTGATTGTGGGGGGATGTTTTCGCCGATGCACAAAATGGCAAGATATTTCTTACCATTTCAGGATATTGCGCGGCCCATTGATAAGACTGACAGCCAGCCATGGACCACCCAGCAACAAGTAACAGCTCCGTAATCCCCAACCCTTCCGTCAACAACCGATGTTGGCATCGCACATTATCGTAAAGCGTCACCAAGGGGAAGTTGCCTTGCTTCACTGAAGCCTCAGCGTTACTGGGCGACGTTGACAGGCCATTACCAAACATATTGATCGACACTATGAAATGTCTACGAGGATCAATGGCCCGTCCGACGCCAGTAAAACCTGCGCTACGGTAATGTGTGCCAGTATAAAACGTTGGCAGCAAAACAACATTGTCTCCCGCTGAGTTCAGTTCGCCCCAGGTCTGGTAGGCTAAATGAGCATTTGGTAACGTAATGCCAGACTGCAACACCACATCGCCTAACTGGAATAGTTTGTAATCCAATGTCATATTCCCACAGTCAAACAGAGAAAAACCAAACTTGCAAAGAAATAGCCATGGTCGAAGTTAGTAAAGCCTTAGATATTCTTCAACTTCCCAGTCAGTTACTGTTTGATGATATCGCTCCCACTCGTCCACCTTGTAGCCTAAAAATGATTTAAGCAACACAGGGCCAAGTACTTTTTCAGCCAAGTCACTCACCGCCAGTTTTTCGGTGGCTTCTAATAGATTTCTTGGTAAAGGAGACACTGCACGTCTCGCCTTTTCTTCTTCGTCCATGACATAAAGGTCTTCGTCTAGGGACGGGCCTGGGTCGATCTTATTGACTAGCCCTTCCACTGATGCAGCCAACATCATTCCCAACCCAAGATAAGGGTTCATACACATATCAGCAGCACGATTCTCAATGGCAAAACGACTTTGCGGTAACCTCAACATCGCAGAACGATTGTTTTTACCATAGGCCATGTGCGTGGGTGCCCACGTATAGGTTCCACCCTCAAAGCCACCGACCTTGGGTACCAGTCCATTATAAGAATTCACCGTCGGGCACGCAATTGCTGTGATGGCATTACCGTGTTTCAAAATTCCTCCTAATGTGTAGAAGTTTAGACCAAATCTGACACCGTATTAAATCAATCCGAGCGAAGCGAGGGTTGATTTAATGAGAGTTACCCGTTTTGATGTAGTTACCAAACAATATCAAAACACAACGAGGTAACTCT
>WLWV01000319.1 GCA_012103395.1 Gammaproteobacteria bacterium | reverse complement strand
CCGATGGAAACACTCATCGACGGTAAAGCGATCTGGAAAGAAAAGTTTGTAAACTAAACTCTATCTGACAGACAGCTACTGATAAACGGGTAACTGTCAGCTCAAGTCTGAACTTCTACACATGATGAGTCCAATGGACCACTCCGCCCCGGTCATTCCATTCAAATTCGCCGTAAAATTCGATAGTCTGCCCTTCTTTAGGGGACGGTACTCTGGGAGCTAGATCAATGTTGTGGGCGATTAGAATCACATGTTCATTTGCTAATTTGACTAAAAGTCGTTGATGTCTGCTGCCTTTGTTATCATCTGGTAGCACTTTCACGATTGTGCCGCTTGATTGAACCTGTACATCACTTTGTTGTTGAGCAATGGCTTGAGTAAGTGGAGATGCCTCCGACTGTCTAGGTAGGTACTTCGCAATATCGTACTTTTCGAATAACCAAGCCACAGAAAGAGCCAGAATGATAACAACCATTTTTGTCGGTTTTTTCTGTAATGCCATAGCTGATTTTTTCTTAGTGGTGTTGAGTACAGTACAAATCCGGAGTTTATCGGAATCACGCTGGAAGTTCGACGATCATTTGATTGCCTAGTCATGCAGCAATTACTACCGACTCTTCCAACCAAGGATATAATATAATGAGGACTCGTTTCGGATGCAACGGCCAGAGCCCGTTCAGGATTTTTCGATTTTACAACGTGGTATTAAACCAGAAAGCTATTCGCTATGACGCTAGGATGTTGCCGATATTGGATTTTTGACATGGATGGAACTTTGACAAAACCCATTCATGATTTCAACATAATTCGCCAGAAAC
The DNA here is from genome assembly GCA_012103395.1 of Gammaproteobacteria bacterium. Classification (GTDB taxonomy): domain Bacteria; phylum Pseudomonadota; class Gammaproteobacteria; order Arenicellales; family Poriferihabitantaceae; genus WLWV01. The sequence goes on along the minus strand of WLWV01000319.1, from coordinate 1,636 downwards.
TTGGGATTAAAGTGGGCGAACCCATTCTGGAAGCCATTGATGACATGCCAAAAAAACAGGCTGACGAAACCCGGGAAAGGTTAGATAGCCTTGAAATGGAACTCGCCCATGATGCAGTAGCCCAGCCGGGTGCAAAGGAACTGCTTCAACAGCTTCAGGACGATAACAAGCAGTTAGGAATTTTAACAAGGAATGGGGAAGAAATAGCGCAAGCGACTTTGAGCGCCAGTGGCTTAGATCATTTTTTTGCAAAAGAGACCGTCATTGGTAGAGAAACCTGTGCACCAAAACCCAAGCCAGATGGTGTGGAATATCTACTTAAACTATGGAATGCAGACAGAGGAAAGACGGTGATCGTGGGTGACTATCGTTATGACATAGAAGCGGGGTATTTATCGAAAATCAAAACGGTGCATTTTGATCAATCTGGATTGTTCCAGTGGCCACAATTTATGGATTATGGAATTACCCGTTTGGACGAGCTATCGAGACTTGCTGAAGGAAAAGGTAGTTGAGTGGAGATTTTCAATATTTTTTTTTACTGATGCGGACGTCATACGACAATGTAGTGAAACAATGTGTTTTCCAGAATTAACTAATCAGGGGCTGACATCGATTCATAAGGTCGATGGGATGAACCAGTTTGGTGATCCCCATGAGATCAATGTTGCGAGCGAATTGCCGTTGACGGTTGAGGTTGATGGTGTGGAATTAGTCACGCTTATGACGCTTGGGACCCACCCAGAAAAGTTGGTGCTAGGATATCTGCGCAATCAAACGCTGTTTGATTCATTGAGGAAAATCAAATCGATCTCAGTAGATTGGAATAATAGTCTAGCCACGGTTATCACTGCTGATGGCTCGGGACTCGAAGGCATAGACGTTAGCAAACGAACCATTACAACAGGATGTGGTCAGGGGACTGTACTAAGTTGCACCTTAGATAAACTATACGATCATCGAGTTGAAAAGAGGAGCGTGAAGCAGTCAGATATTTATAGAGTTTTAAAATCCATGCAACCTTTTAATCAAGCTTATCGTGTCGCTGGCTCAGTTCATGGCTGTGGGTTATACAGAAATGGAGAAGTCGTGGCATTCATTGAAGATGTGGGGCGCCATAACGCAATGGATACCATCGCTGGTGAAATGTGGTTGCAAAACATCAAGGGAGAGGATGCTTTCTTCTACACCACGGGAAGGTTAACCTCAGAAATTGTGATGAAAGCGGCGCTGATGGGGGTTCCGGTGTTGATCTCAAGGAATGGAACAACGCACATGGGACAAGAGCTGGCTGAAGAGCTAGGAGTGACACTAGTCTCCCGAGCGAAAAGTCGTCAGTTTTTAGCGTTTAATGCTGACAACATTATCTTTGATGAAAAGCCGAGAATGAATTGATTGATACATTACGTGCCCATCGGATTGGCTGAGGTTGAGTACACGACCAAGAAGAGCCGATTCGTTTCCAGAGCTGGACATGTCCAAAGGAAGGATGAAGCCAAGGGTTTCTTGAATTGTAGAAGTTTAGACCAAATCTGACACCGTATTAAATCAATCCGAGCGAAGCGAGGGTTGATTTAATGAGAGTTACCCGTTTTGATGTAGTTACCAAACAATATCAAAACACAACGAGGTAACT
>WLWV01000105.1 GCA_012103395.1 Gammaproteobacteria bacterium | reverse complement strand
TGGCTCAACATTCAATACTAAAGCCTGAAAAACCGGCTTTGGCTTCGCTCTCTACGTTCACTCCGCCAAAGCCAATAGCGAAGCTGCAATAGAAAGCTAAATTACAGACCTCAGATTACACTACCATTGGTCTCGCTCCATGGAGTTGCATTAGCTGGTTTCATCGCGATGGGGTGTGCGAATCTATTGTTGCTCGGTGCATCCTCTATGCCAATGTTATTGCTTGGGTTTGTGTTTTTGTTTGGAGCGGGGTATGGAACGATCAGTATTATCAGACCGTTGACGGCCAGGGCAATTTTGGGTGAGGAGAGCTTTGGTTCTAAGTCTGGCTTTTTAGCAATGGTGTATCTGTCAGGCGCCGCATCCGCTCCTTACTTTGGGGCGTTGCTGTGGTCTCTAGGAGGATATGATCTGGTGCTTTGTATTGTTATCAGCTTGGCATTTCTGGGGTTGATTCTGTATGTCTTCGCCAGAAAATTGGCGATACGAACAGGGTGAGCCTTAATGTATGAAAATGAGTTATTAGAGTATTATGAGAGGTTGCTGAATCAACCATGTGAATGAATCATGAGGTGACCTTAATTTCGCTTTTTGGCTAAGAAAGAAAATCCAAATATGACGCTAGCGGAAAAAACCATTGAAGGTCCTGCTGGGGTGTCGAAACCAAGTGACATCCACAGTCCAAGAACGACAGATGTCACACCGACTACTATCGAAAATATAGCCATTTGTTCAGGGGAGGTTGAAAATCTTCTCGCCGCCGCCGCCGGAATAATTAGCAGTGAAACAATCAACAAAATGCCTACCACTTGCATGGACACTGCAATACTGATGCTCAATAAAAACAGAAAAGCCACGCGTATCCGAGTTTCTTTGATACCATCAACTAGCGCCAATTCTTTTTGAATAATAAGAGAGAGAAGAGGTCTCCATATCAAAGCTAGTATCAACATAATGGTGACACCTCCCAGGTAAATCCAAATAACGTCTTTCCAGTCAATGGTCAATATGTCGCCAAAAAGATAACTCATTAAGTCGATCCGTAACGTTGGCATCAGTCCAAGTATGATGACACCGATTGCCAATGCGCCGTGGGCTAGAATCCCTAGTGTAGTATCGGAGGCGAGCTGGTGATAGCGTTCCATGAGTAGCAGTAGACATGAAACTAGAATGGATACCAACAAAATTGAAAGTGCTGGATTGATCTCGAGGAAAAAACCTAGCGCTACCCCAAGTAGGGCAGCATGGGACAAGGCCGCACCAAAGTAGGTCATCCGTTGCCAGACCACTAGGCAGCCTAAAGGGCCGCTTATGATCGCAACACCAATGCCGCCAATCAGCGCTCTAATCAGAAAATCATCCATGGTTTTCCCCATCATCCCCATTGTCGATTTCATGGCTATGCAAAATGCGACCCCGTGAATCATGGGAATGATCATGATGATGGGCATATATGGCAAACTTAGTGGCGTGAGATTGACCAAATAGGGCGATGAATTCTGGGTGTTGTTGGACGTGTTCAGGGGTTCCGCTACAGCAAAGATGACGATTGAGACAGACAACTTTATCCGTTCCGGCCATCACAATATGGAGATCATGAGAGATTAACAAAATGCCGCAGTTCTGCTGATCTCGAATAGCCTGAATGAGTGTGAATATTTCTGCTTGCCCCGAGACGTCAACACCTGCTGTGGGTTCATCGAGGATTAATAATTCGGGCTTTTTGAGCAATGCTCGAGCAAGTAAAACCCGTCTGAGTTCCCCGCCTGATATAGCTTGAAGCGGAGAGTAGATTAAGTTTTCGGCATTGACCTGCTCAAGGATTCTAAGCAGTTCATAGTGAGAGTGTTTGTCATTTAGCTGGAGGAAACGCCCCACGGTAATGGGGAAGGTTTCGTCTATGTCCACATTTTGTGGTACGTAGCCGATTTTCAAGTTGGGAGTTGTTTCTACATGGCCAGTATCTGGCTCAATCAACCCTAGGGAAACTTTGACTAATGTGCTTTTACCCGCCCCGTTCGGGCCGACAACAGTGAGTATTTCACCTTGTTGAACGGTCAGGGTGATATTCTCAATGAGAAACCCCGACTGCCTTTGTACACTGATTCCGTGTAGGCTGAGAAGGGGGGGGGCATTTTTATGTTCTGAATCCATTACGTGATGATCACTTAAACTGCCCATTCGTATTGATCTTGTTATCGACTAGTTACTATCGGCAATTTGGGCAAAGGCCCATTACTTCAACGGTTTGGTGTTTCGCTTGTAGACCGTTGTCTAATGCTTTCTGGGTAATTAGGAGAGCCACTTCTTCGTCTTCCATTTCAGTGATCTGTTTGCATGCTACACAAATCAGGAATTGACTAATGTGCTGTTCGCCGGAATAGTCGCATCCAATGTAAGCATTCAATGATTCAATCCGATGGATCAAGTGATTGTTGAGTAGAAAATCGAGCGCTCGATATACTGTCGGAGGCTCTGCATTATCTTTTTCTTGACGTAATTTTCTTAATATGTCGTAAGCCAAAATGGGTTTATGGCTATGCCAAATAATTTCCAGCACTCTCCGTCGCTGGTCGGTGAAACGTACTGAGTTTTTGTGGCACACTTCCTTCGCTCGGCTCAGTGCCTTCGCGACACAAATTTTGTGATTGTGTTTGATATCCTGAAACTCGGAGGAGCGATGAGGCAATTTTGTCATTCGATTATTATTATGGAATGTTATAATATAACAGATAGCTATTTTCGACAATTCTTCTTTCGATATTTGCTTCTATCGACGATCCCTTTAGGTTATGTGTAGGCTACGTAAAGAGGGGCAGGTCAATGTTTTTGACTGTTTGAATCGACTTGGTTTTAGCTCCGGTACTTGGTGAATTATTCATTGTCGAGTAGCTTTTGTTAATCAATATATTCTCCCGTTCTATGTGTATTCACCCATTTTGTCTATTTGAAAACATAATTCCATTGAGTGCATGCACAATGATCAAGCAATTGAGTGTTAGAGGCCTGTGGTGGTGGCGGACATGAGTAGTGTGAAAATAAGAAAGCAATGCATGATTCTGGTTGCAATGGCGTTACTACTTTGGGGGCAGGGAAGGCTTTTCGCTGCTCCTGTGGTCTCTGTGTCCACATTGCCACTGCACTCCTTGGTTAGCTTGGTCATGAAAGGCGTGGGTGAACCGACGTTGCTAATGGCGTCTGGACAATCCCCTCATCACCAGTCGCTGTTGCCATCCACGATTAGAAAAATCGCAGAATCTGACCTAGTTGTTTGGGTTGGTCCTGTCCATGAATCTTCTCTATCCAGAGCAGTCCAACAAGTGGAGAATGAGGCAATCATTATGACGTTAATTGACAACCCCCAGATAACCCGCTTGCCTTCTCGAAGAGGTGGTATTTGGGATGAGGGCTCGCATTCCCATGAAAGTGATGATTCAGAAAATCACTCAGAGGGTGGGCATGGTTCGCTCAGTGTGGATGGACACATTTGGCTTTCCACGGATAATGCGAAATCCATCATCGAAGTCGTTGGGAAACAGCTAAAAGAAATGGATGTCGAAAACAAGGCCGCTTATAAAAGAAACATGGATTTAGCGTATCAGAGGATTGATCGTTTAAAACGAGATCTGAAGGATCAGTTCGCTCACGTGAGAAAAAAAGACTATCTGGTGTTTCATGATGCCTATCAATACCTAGAAGCCGAGTTTGATCTTCGCCCTGCTGGTGTTGTGGCAATTAGCCCAGATAGAGCTCCGAGTGCGAAAACGCTGAGAAATTTGAGGCAACTGATCGAGAAAATAAATGATGACAATCAATCTGTTTGTATTTTTCGTGAGCCGCAGTTTAAGTCTTCCGCAATCACTATACTGGATGAAAATAATAATGTAATAACGTCTGAACTTGATCCCATCGGTATCGGTATCGAACGGGGTAGTGATCTGTGGTTTAAGCTGATGTATGACCTTGGGGCCGCTCTCGCATCATGCTTGGCAACAAAACACTAGGGTGTTCAAACGCTGTATCTTGCACCCCAGCTTTCCAATCCGAGGTTTTCATCGTTTAGTTGTATGTATGGCCGCCCTGGCGATGATTCTTGCAAGCCGAATTTAGCTCAAGATCAATCAACTGTGGTTAGTTGATTTCGATCACAAATTCTTTGTTCCCCAAGTCTCTTAGCTCACTATACCATTCAGCCTGTGGGCGCTTTCATTGATGAAGTAGCTGCAGCGCGTTTTCGATGGGGACCGAGAAAGAGATGCCTTGATAGCTGCCTGAACGCGTGTATATCTGAGAGTGAATACCTATCACCTCTCCAGCAGCGTTGAACAATGGCCCTCCTGAGTTTCCGGGGTTAATGGCGACGTCTGTTTGAATAAAACGTACTTTATTCTTTATTGTGTAGCTTTCGATTTAGGCCGCTGATAATTCCTTGAGACGCGGATTTCTCGAAACCAAAGGGTGAGCCAATTGCCATTACCCACTCACCAACCCGAAGCGAAGACGACTTCCCAAAACGGGGTACAGGCAGGGTTTTAGCCTTAATCTTTAGCAACGCGATATCATTGTCCGAATCGTCAATTATCAGTTTGGCCCGATACCGCTTTTTTCCTTCGAGAACGATCCAAATCTTAGCGGCATCAGTAACAAGATGGGCGGAGGTGAATAAATACCCGTCTGCATCTGCAACGAAAGCGGAGCCAAAGAATGTAGAGCGCTGAGCCGCTTCACCAAAATGCTTATGAAAAAAGTTTTTCAAGTCACTGTCGTCGCTAACATCTGGCAGGGCCGTAGCTCCTTCATTCTGCTGAAAGTGTTTGGAGACAATGAGGGTCGCGACAGATGGACTGCCTTTTTCGAACACCGTGGCAAAATCCGGTAAATCGCTCGCGAAGCCAAGAGGGGTCAATAGGCAACCGACGATAATCATCGCGCGCCATACCCAAGCTGCGCTAGGTTTTTGTCTCGTCCGATTCAAAAAAAATTGCCGTTGTAACGCTATGCGCCGTTGATAATCCTGGTTTTTCATACACAGTCACAGCGAATCCGCCGCCTCAAACATATTCCGAAGTTTGGTTATCGCCGTCGTTTAGATCAGCGTCGGTTCCCCAATCTAAAACCGCAGTAGGTTGATCCGAGCCCACTGAGGATGAACACATACCTCATATTTGCAATATCCAGAGGATGATTAATAGTAACCCAAACCATTCCAATTAGCGAAGGCGGCTCATGAAATGAGCTGCCTTAACGATCTCATGAAGAAATGGTTGAAGCGTTGGGCTTCGATAGAGCAGGTAATTGTCTATCTTCAATCTAATCATTGATTGAGTCGAAATTGTTTGTAAAGTAAAACTAGGAAAAAATCAATGCTATGTTATCCGCGGTCGCTTACAATCGAGCCTAGGTACTGTCCATACTGCCCTTCAGCCAATGATGTTGAGTACGCCAAAAAGGATACTACAAGCGACGGGGTTTTTGAGAGAGGCTCCATAAAATGATCTGAATGAGATCTTGGCATAACGTCGAGAAGGTAAGAAAAGGCAGGAAAAAATAGGTGAGCAAGTGCCGTTTATGTCTATAAAAGAGTATCTCGGGCCTGTGTTTAACAACGCACTTTCAAGCACGCCAGTTATATTGAGATTTCTTACATTAAATGGCATTTCACGAAAACATTCACGATGATCTAGAATCGCTGAAAATTCACCTTGACGAGCGGTTAGTAAAATATAATACTTAACGCACCCATCCTTAAGGGAGATGTATTGAAGGATAACTCCCATGAGTATACTGATTGACGGGAAGACCATCTGGGAGGGGAAACTAGTACACTGGATGAATGTTCCTTTCCAAACATATCACTATCAAATCAAATGTATTAGTACCTTAATCGGAAAACGCTAACACCGAATGAATAGGTTGCATATACCTTTGCTTTTAGGATCGAAACCACTGCTGATAGTCTGTTGATCAACAAAATCACTCTATATGGACTTTGCTTAGTCTGCCTGTTTTTACCGCTATCGAAAGGCGGGAATACTGAGTGGGCGAGAATGGTTGCGACGACCATCATTTTTGCTTTGTTTCTTGCTAACTGGCCCTCCATTTACCGAGACCATTTCGAGAAACAATATCGAATGGGGCCTTGGCTCATCCTATGGGGAACCGTTACTTTTCTGATTATCATACAAATCATACCTGGTGTCGGTGCCTTACTTGATACGCCAACCTACGGCTGCTTTGAGTGGTTGGATTGCAACTACCGAACGATTTCCTCATTTCCCTTGGCAACGCTCAGCCACTGGTCCATGTTCACCGTTTATTTTATGGTCGTATGGCTGGTGGCGCGCTTATCTCCTTTGGAGCTTCGAACCCTAGTCCTCACCATCGTCGGAGTAGGAGTTTTTCAAGCGATATACGGATCCGTTGTCTTCTCTTTGGGACAGGAAACCATCCTTGGTATCTGGCCAAAAGAGCATTATCGGAGCGTCGCCACTGGAACCTTTGTCAACCGAAACCATTTTTCAGGATACTTGGAACTGGTCTGGCCAATGATGCTGTCATTAGTCACCATCTTATTTAGCTCACAACCAGATAGAAGCACTAGGCACATCTCGTCGCCGGTTTACGGTTATCTTGTTGCCATCATGCTGTCCCTGTCGTTTGGCTTAGCCATCTTAAGCAGTCAGTCAAGACTGGGCATTGTTAGCGCGCTGTGTGGCGTAATTTGCTGGTCTGTGCTGACTCGACGGTACTACCGTAGTCAAAACTCACCGTCATTTGGGAGCCTCGGTATTATCGTTTTAAGTATTGCCCTAATCGGTATACTCTGGTTCGGTCTGGAGCTATTGATCACCCGCTTCATTTATGCCGGCACCATCGGGCGACAACATGTCTGGGAAGCAGTTTTGTCCTTGCCTTGGACGATATGGCTAACCGGAATTGGTGCTGATACTTTTATTGATTTTTATCGAACGATACAACCTTCTGCATCGAAGCCGCTTTTCGACTACGCCCACAGTGATCTTCTAGAATTTTTTCTGGATTACGGTCTAGTCGGCGGTGCTTTGATTATCGCTGCAGCCCTTAACTTGGGGAGACACACACACTCTTTTCCGTTGAATCGGCCTCAAATTGGCGCAGTGTCGGGTGCGGGGGCAATCGCAATCCATAGCTTGGGGGACTTTAATCTCCATATTCCCGGTGTTGCCGTCGTATTTTGGGTGTTCGTGGGGATCGTTGCAAACTACCACTATAACCAAAATCATAAACGACTAGACAAAAAACACTCCAGAAAGAAACGGCCTCTGGAAGCGCCCGAATATGGCAGTACCCCGTAGACCGCAACACGCTAAGCGACACGAACTGGGATCAAGATAGCTTGTTGAAGATTGGGATGATGTTGTATCCTTATAAACTTTAACCCAGATAAAAGGGTTTTCAAACCAAGGAGAGGTGTCTTAAAATATGATGAGGAATTGCTATTTTTCGGGAACAATACAACACCAACTTAAGCAACTCAAAGTTAACGACTCCTGCTTAAATCGTAATCCCATTATCTGTACTGATCTTCTTATTCCGTGTGCAATATAGTCACTGACGGTACATTATTGCCATGAACAACCTCAAAGAAAATAACCCATGCTGTTGAAGCGCTCACGTAGCGAATTATCCTCTTTTCTGATTGTGTTTTTATTCATCGATACAGCACTTTTGACTGGATTATGGGTATATGGGGCTATTTTCTCCGCTGACTCAACCCATGTGGGGTCTTTTTTATGGGCTGCTTCCATCATAACAATGATGTTGGTTTGCCACTTGGCCATTGGTATAGCCTTCGATAAACACAGTCACTCCCCCGTGGCGCAATTCTTTAAAGCCAGTGGTGCAACGGCCCTGGCCTGCGGTGGCGTTTTTCTTTTGAATCAGATAGTAGATGCCGGTAAGTTATGGAACGGGCCTAACATTATGATGTTTGGAACGATCTCTTGCGTTGCCAAAATGCTCCTAGTTCATTTTTCAGTTAAACAAAAATACGCTATTGCTGCCGATGCGAAAATACTAATCATAGGATCTGGGACTGCCACTCCGGTGATTTCATTGTTTGGATTGAAAGACCACAACACTGAGATCCTAGATACCTACGGGGCAAAATCAGATAATGAGTTGGTCCGTGAAATCAGAAATAGGCTTAAGTCGCATTCTATTGACGAAATTTGGTTTTTTGGCGTCAGAGCCTGTGATGCATCTATCATGTCCTTGGTTTCTGAAATCGATGGGGGTGGTCAACAGATAAAGCACCTTTCACTTAAAACAACATCTCCACCTAGCGGCATCATCATTACTCATCTAACGCCATACCCACTCTCTTTCAGCGAGAATATAGTGAAGACCTACTTCGACAAACTATTCGCGGTTGTTGCGCTAACGATGCTGGCGCCATTTTTAGGTGCTATTGCCATCGCCGTCAAGTTAAGTTCTCCCGGACCGATTATTTACAAACAAACACGTCTCACCCAAGGGAAGCGGCCATTCTCAATTTACAAATTTAGGACTATGCCGGTCAATGCTGAGTCGAATGGACCTGTTTGGTCAAAAAGCAACGAGATACGCTCAACGTCGTTCGGGGCCTTTTTACGTCGAACTAGTATGGATGAGCTGCCTCAGTTTTTTAACGTACTAAAAGGGGATATGTCCGTGGTGGGGCCGAGGCCAGAACGCCCTTTCTTCGTCAGCAAATTTGAAAAACGCTTTCATTGTTATGCGCTTCGACATTGCGTTAATGCTGGTATTACCGGCTGGGCCCAGGTCAATGGATTCCGAGGGAACACGGATTTAGTCGGCAGAGTTTCCCATGATGTTGAGTACATAAGGGACTGGAGCCCATGGTTTGATATCAAGGTTATCTTCTATACTATCTTTCCCCATAGGCAGAAAACAAACCACCGCGAACAAAGGCCTCATAACCCTAAACGCTAGACTCTCTTTTCTGCTCGCCTTGTTTTCACGAATCCGATGAAACTTGATGTGGCTTCAGCTATCACAACGCTTGATGAACTAGGCTTGGAAGGTTAAACATCTCTCAAATGCATTTAGCCTTGTCGAACAAGGCGGGAGCGTAGTGTATATTTTATGTGTCTAAGGCGACACAGAAAGTTTACAGACTTAATAGCGGCCGCTGAGCAGTATCCAAAGATTGAACCCCTTCAAGCGATGGTTGAGTTTTTTGAAAAAAAACCGGAAAATAGTTTAGACAAATTACTAGGTGGGACAAAAAACCCCGACGGTTACGAACTACTATCGATAGATATAGATTCCTACGATCTGACAATATGGTCAGCCTATGAGGTAGCCCCTAGGTCGTCGTTATAGAGAACGAATCGAATCCTAGGTTTGCTGCAATAGCTCTAGCGGAGACAGGCAGCTAGGTAATTCATTTTCATCAACACTAGCAATTGCTAAAGACAAAGGTTAATAAGAGAACCCCTGAACAAGTCATGACCAATCAACGTGAGCCTAAAATAAGCAAGCTCTTTGTTGCCCCTAAAAACAGAGACGGGCTTTTCGCGCCTAGATCTTGCTTATTTTATCTCTCAACTTGATTCGCCCGAACTGATTCAGAAGCTTCTTAACTAGTGATTTAACTCGAAACTTAGTCCCAATCACGAACTTCGGAGCTATGATCGAAAGTGGTGTATGGGAGGTTGAAGAAAAGCGGCGTATCTGATTAATTTGAAGTTACCAAACACTCACTTTAATCATACGAGGATACGCCACTCATGAACAAGAATACCGAGGGTCTTTTAAAGATTAGTTAACTGACCTTTTGCGAGACGGGGCTCAGCAGCTGATCCGGTCAGCCGTAGAGGCCGAGTTATCGGAGCTGATTGATCAATCCCATGGTCAGCAAACACAGGAAGGCAAGGCTGTTGTTGTGCGCAATGGTTATCAACCGGAACGTAAAATACAAACCGGGATCGGTCCGGTGACGGTGCGTATACCGAAAGTGTGCTCAAGAACCGATGAAGCGGTCACGTTTCATTCTGCCCTGGTGCCGCCCTACATTCACAAGACGAAGTCGCTGGAAGCCGCATTGCCGTGGTTGTATTTGAAAGGGGTTTCAAGTGGTGAAATGGGTGAGGCGCTAAAAGTACTGGTTGGCCCGGATGCAGCAGGGCTGTCAGTGAGTACGGTGTCCCGTCTCAAGCAGGTGTGGTCAGAGGAATATGCGACCTTCTGTCAGCGTGATTTGTCCAGAGACCGTTGGGTGTATATCTGGGCAGATGGCGTTTACAGTGGTCTGCGTGCGGAACAGACGAAATTGTGTGCATTGGTGATCATTGGCGTAAATGAACGAGGTCAGAAACAGTTTCTGGGCATTGAAGACGGAGTACGTGAATCGACCCAGAGCTGGCGAGAGCTATTACTGAATATGAAATCCAGAGGGATGACTGCTCCGCAATTGGCTATTGGAGATGGGGCCATGGGCTTCTGGTCAGCCCAAAGCAAAACAGGCATTGCACAACATCTGGCAGGCCGCTACTCGTGAAGAGGCAGAACAGGCATTTGACACGTTTGTCCGGACTTACGAAGACAAATATCCAAAGGCAACGCGTTGTTTGGAAAAAGACCATGAGGAACTGATGTCATTTTATGACTTCCCGGCCCAACACTGGCAGAGTCTGCGAACGACGAATCCGATTGAGTCGACGTTTGCAACGATTCGGCATCGTACGAAACGATCCAAAGGTTGTCTGACAAGAGACGGGATGCTGCCCATGATGTTCAAACTGGGATTATGTGCTCAACACAAATGGCGACGACTACGGGGTTTTGATCAACTCGCCAAAGTCATTAACGGGATACCATTCAAGGATGGTATTGAAGTAGAAAAGATTGATCAGGTCGTCGCTTAAGTCAATTTATCCATACACCAGATTTGACAATAGGCCTGTCACCGAACCGGTCTTTCGCATGAAATTCAGCATTTTCATGCTGCTACTCCCTTAGCATCGATATTAGAATGCTATTTAAGGATGGTGTTGAAGTAGGAAATATCGGTCAGGTCGCCGCTTGAGCTAATGCTATTTATACATCAGATTTGACTTTATCTCTAAGCGCAAACTCAGCAAGCTTTTCACACTAAAGAGACTCTGAATTAGCTAGTGTGAATCAAGTTGAGAGTCAAACTGGTGAGATCAAGATACAAGGTGCACGTAATAGTAGGACTATTGCGGAATTGTATAACGATGGGATCGGCCTATTCTAGCTCAAATTGATCGGTTATGATTTGTTCAGAGATTCCTTAACAACCTCAAGCCATTATTTCTTATAATTTTAGAAAGGTTTGAATGGGAGTACATCGTATAATTGGTAGTGTACCCTGAGGTCTGTAATTTATTTCTTTAGCGATGTTCGTTTGGCTTAGGCGAAGTGAGCGTAGCGAACGAAGCCAAAGCCAAACGAACATCGCTAAAGAAATAAATTACAGACCTCAGGGTACACTACCTCCGATCCAGCAGGAGATTAAACGGCGAACCCGGATTGTACGGGTCTTCCCGAATGAGGCATCTTTACTCAGGCTTGTCAGTGCCATCCTCGTCGAGATTGACGATGAATGGAGCAATGCCGACAAG
>WLWV01000104.1 GCA_012103395.1 Gammaproteobacteria bacterium | reverse complement strand
TGAGGCATCTTTACTCAGGCTTGTCAGTGCCATCCTCGTCGAGATTGACGATGAATGGAGCAATGCCGACAAGCGATATATCGTGTGGAACGACGATAATGACTCAACCTAAATCAAAGTTACAGACCTCAGATTACACTACCTCCAGTGCTCCCTAGGAAGTTTACTCCAATACCTTGTGGGCCACCGGACAAAGATTCCTGGGGCATTTTCCAAACGACCTCCCCTGATACAAGAAGAGGATCGTTATTGTCGGGGAGATCAACCTTTACCCAAATTGTTTGACCCATCATGTATTCTTCAATCGTGGCAATGAACAATCCACCATTCTTGATGAATGGAAGATAGGCCATTTTCAATTCACTTTGGCTCTTATAGGCAAGTTCTATCGGGTGTGTTATGGGATCTGGATTACTCAGGGGAGTATTGTTTCTATCTTGTTCGTATTCGTCAGCAGTTTGGTATTTGGATTCAAATTTGTCCTTTTGCATCTAGCTCTCCTTGTTCATTCAATACTTTGGTGATTGGTTTTCAGGGCCGTCTCAGCAGGGGCATACCTGGGATAGCCTTCTCTAGGGATAGCCCCTTATCTCAATCATCTAATCGCACTCTTTAACGTTAAAATCAAATCTTCAGTTACCAACTGAGCGTTAATTGGCTCCCTAACGATGCTCTTATAAAAAATAATTTTGTCGTATAAAGCATAAAGCCTTTCCACGGAAAATGATTTTGAGGACCACACGAGATCAGAGGAATCGAATCGATTAGGTTTGATCTCGCTGACTCGCCACACAATCACTTCACAAACAAAACCATGCAGCCAGCCAAGAAAAATTGATAAGTCAGATTTGCTTAAGTCCATTGCCAATGCTAACGGTGTAATGTTGGATGCAACGAGATTTGACACCTGATTCATATATTGTCCCTGAGTGTCTAGAAAACCGTTATCAGCGAATTGCTTCGCATCCAGCGGCCCTTCATTGGCCAGTTTTAGGGAAAGAGATGCAGTTTCTTCGTCCATAGACTGACTCAACCACTCAAGAGCCGATTCTCTTCGTGGAGTAGGCAGATTCACCAGCATACAACGGCTACGTATCGTAGCTGGCAAAAAACCAGGAGATGACGTCATCAGAATCAGTGTTGAGTTCTCTGGAGGCTCCTCCAATAGCTTTAAAAGTGCATTAGACGCGTTTGTATTCATGGCATCCGCAGGCATAACTAACACAACCTTGTGTTGGGAAATATGGGGTTGAGTGGAAAAACGTTCAATCAGCAGCCTTATCTGATCAATCGGTATAATTTTGCCCGGCTTAGTCTTCTTACCTCGTGCCTGAACATTCTGGTATCGGTCACTGTATGCCGAAACCAAGGGGATTCGAGTTTGGATATTTTCGGTTTCACTGGTTAACAGATGGAAATCTGGGTGTGTGCCGGCATCGAATAGCTCGCAGTTTTGGCATCGTCCGCAATCGCCCCCACTTACTTTTAGTTCTTTGTTATCGCACAATAGGAATTTAGCCAGCGCTAAACAGAATTCCCGTTTACCAATACCATCAGCGCCTGTGACCATTAAACCATGATGCAGCGCCTGTACATTAACAAGTTGCTCCCATTCGCCTTTATGCCAAACATAATACATACTACGTCGCTTTTCCTGATAACCAGCACTCACAGAAAGAACTGAGTACTGCTTCAATATTAGACTCTACTGATTCAATACTTCCGGAGGCATCGATTAGTTGTATTCTTTTCGGGAAACAAGCAGCACGATCAAGGTAGGATTGACGCACGGCTTTTTTAAAGGTCATTGACTCTCGTTCAAACCGATCCGACACTTCCCCACGTTTCTGTGTGCGTTTCATTCCGGTTTCGATGGGCACATCGAGAATAATCGTCAGATCAGGCTGCAAATCACCCTGAACCCATTGCTCAAGTTCAGCGATACGATCCATGTTAATTCCCCTCCCGCCACCCTGATAAGCGTAGGAGGCGTCGGTAAACCGATCACAAAGAACACAATCACCCTTTGCAATTGCGGGTTTGATTAGTTGTTCAATGTTCTGCATTCGGGCAGCGAACATCAGCAATAACTCAGTATCATCGAACATTTTTCCGACGGCATGTAGCAACAGCTCCCTAATACTTTCACCAACATCAGTCCCACCCGGTTCACGAGTGCGCACAACGTTCATACCTCGGCCCCTCAACCATTCATAAATAAACGTTAAGTGGGTTGTTTTCCCAGCGCCATCTCCGCCTTCAACCGTGATAAAGAAACCTGTCATGCTTATCGCTTTCAAGTGCTATTTGTTCAGAATGTACTTTTGAACTGCTCGATTGTGCTCTTTAAGTGTCCGAGAGAACTTATGTTGACCTTTTCCTTTCGCTACAAAATAGTAGGCATCTGTTTTCGCCGGATTCACCGCGGCATCCAGTGACTGCCAACCAGGCAAGCTAATCGGAGTTGGCGTTAAACCGTATCTGGTATAAGTGTTATAAGGTGTGTCAGTTCTCAAGTGTTTACGAGTAATATTTCCGTTGTAACTGTCACCTAGCCCATAGATTACTGTTGGATCCGTTTGCAGTTTCATCCCTTTTCTCAGACGATTATCGAAAACACCCGAAATCGTTGGTTGCTCTGGTCGATGTTGGGTCTCTTTCTCAATAATCGACGCCAGAATCAACGCCTCATACCGAGTGCCTATCATAATTCCTTCACTCCTATTGCGCCAAGCTGCATCCAATTTTTCTTGCATCAAATTGAAAGCCGTGACATAAATCGAGAGGTCGGTGTCACCCGATTGGTAGTAGTAAGTGTCGGGATAAAACTGACCTTCTGGATGCAAATCTGGGTGACCCAATTTGGACATTACCTCCTGATCACTCCATCCCGAGGTGATTTTATCTAGCTTGTCTGCTTTCTCGATAGACTGACGCATTTGTTTGAAGGACCAACCTTCAATAATCGCTGTCTTGAGCTCAACCTGATCTTCTCCTTGAGCTAAACTATCCAGCAAATCTCGAACCGTGATATTTATTGGAAATTGATATTCTCCAGCTTGTATTTGTTTATCGATACCACTGATTCGAGCTCTAATTTTTATTGTATAAGGCTCTTGAAGGATATTCCGCTCTTGTAATCTACCTGCGATAGATCCAAGTGTCTCTCCTCGATCAACGGTAAAAGTTTGCTTACCGAAATCAAGAGGTCGATCTAACGAGTGATGGTAGTATCCTACTATAATTGCCGAAAACAATATCACAGCTAACAAAACTGGTAACAGCGCTCTGAACAGTAATTTCGCTATCATAATTATCCATATAAATTCTGTTTTTTTGAAGAAAACGATTTTCTCGAAAATCGCATTACCGGCTGATTTTTAGGCCTTTTGGGCCAAATGGCATTTATTTTATCACTAGGTTTTTACAGGATGTCTTTTTAACAAGTGAAACAGACTTTAACAATGTGTGAACGCAAAAAGCTAATGGCAGCCTAACAGGGCTGTCATTAACTGGACACTACAGCGCTTAACGACTCCCCAATAGAGAGTTAGCGATTTCCGTCAATGGACTAACGGCCA
The DNA here is from genome assembly GCA_012103395.1 of Gammaproteobacteria bacterium. GTDB lineage: Bacteria > Pseudomonadota > Gammaproteobacteria > Arenicellales > Poriferihabitantaceae > WLWV01. Next base: position 8,066 of record WLWV01000104.1, on the reverse strand, counting down.
CTGATGATACCCGTAGATATCAATCTACTCGGTTGAATACGAGCGTACCGTTAGTCCCACCAAAGCCAAAAGAGTTACTCAAAGCAACACGGACATCTTTCTGTCGAGCTTCTCCTGGCACATAATCCAGGTCACATTCTGGATCAGGGTTATCAAGGTTAATGGTTGGAGGAATCGTTCCGTGGTAAATTGACAGCACAGTCATCACCGCTTCCACACCACCAGCGGCACCTAACAAATGTCCAATCATGGACTTATTGGAACTCACCGCTAACTCATACGCTCGATCACCAAATGCCTTTTTTACGGCCATAGTTTCAGCAACGTCACCTAACCCAGTTGAAGTTCCGTGAGCATTTAGATAATCCACCTTGTCAGTGCTAATACTGGCATTTCCTAGGGCATTCAGCATACACCTAGCCGCACCTTCCCCACTTGGAGACGGACTGGTAATGTGATAAGCATCGCTACTCATACCGAACCCAGATAGTTCCGCATAAATTCTCGCGCCCCGCTTTCTCGCATGCTCATACTCTTCAAGCACTAACGCACCAGCGCCTTCGCCCATAACAAACCCGTCTCGACCCGTGTCCCAAGGCCGACTCGCTTTTTCTGGCTCGTCGTTTCGCTTACTCAAAGCACGAGCTGCACTGAAACCAGCAATGGCTGTGGGTGAAATTGGAGCTTCAGCACCACCAGCAATCATGATATCTGCATCACCATACTCAATAAGTCTACTCGCCTCACCAATCGCATGGGTACCCGTACTACATGCCGTAACCATAGATAAGTTGGGGCCTTTAAGGCCCAACATAATGGATACGTTTCCTGAAATCATGTTGATAATGGTAGTCGGAATATAAAAAGGTGAGATTTTCCTTGCTCCCTTTTTCTCATATAGCGAAGTGGTGGTCTCTATGGCAGTAATACCACCAATACCGGAACCCATATAGACACCAATTTTCTCAGCCTGAGACTCTGTCAGTTTTTCTGCATCCAGTCCGCTATCTTTAAAAGCCTCGACACCCGAAGCAATCCCAAATTGCATAAAACGATCCATTCGCTTAGCATCACGAGCGGGCATATATTGTCCTGGCTCAAAGCCTTTGACCTCCCCTGCGATACTGGTCGATGCATTAGTGGCATCAAAGTGACTAATGGTGGCTATACCAGACGTCCCACCAACCATTGCCGCCCATGAAGCGTCAAGGCCAACCCCAACCGGAGTGAACATGCTCATTCCGGTAACAACTACACGTCTTTTATTCATTTATTGACTCATATCACTGAAAGTTAGTCGGAATTGTTGTGAAAGATGGTAAGTGTGCTTGCCATAATGAAAAAAACCGCTACCCCAGTTAAAAGAGGCAGCGGTTCCAATATCTTCAAAACCAAACAGGTTGTTCTAACTGTCAGGCCACACATATCAAAAGGTCACAACAAACAGCTTATCGGCTTTAAACTACCCCCCAAGCCGAACAGCTGTTCAATGCTTCCTTTTATTGGCTTGCGTGTTCCGTGATGTAGTTCACTGCGTCTTTTACCTTGGTAATTGTTTCAGCTTCATCATCAGGGATTTCAGCATCGAATTCTTCTTCCAATGCCATAACCAATTCAACGGTATCCAACGAATCAGCGCCCAGATCATCCACGAAAGATGCTTCTAGAACAACCTTCGACTCTTCACAACCCAGTTGCTCTACTACTACCTTCTTTACACGTTCTTCTATTGTACTCATTCGAGTTTTACCCTCCAGATGATAAGATTTTTATTAATAGCGTGAGAATATCACCCTATCGAAAATAGTTCTGTATGAGAACCTTTATAATGACTATTATTGGACGGGTGGATAGTAAACAATCACCCTTATCAAGTCCAACGAATATTCAACTAATTTTTATCTATTTTGACTGCAGACTTACCGAACAGCGTCATAAAAAAACCGTTCGATCCATTTTTTATTACAAAAGCGAAAAAAATTGTTTAAACCATATGCATTCCACCATTCACATGAATAGTCGATCCAGTAATGTATTCACCCATCGAGGAAGCCAAAAAAACGACCGCATTTGCAATGTCTTCTGGTGTTCCCATTTTTCCCAAAGGGATATGCTGGAGTAAGGCTTCTTTTTGCTGGTCAGCGAGAGCATTTGTCATATCTGTCGCGATAAAACCTGGCGCTATCGTATTAACAGTGATATTTCTCGAAGCAACTTCCTGGGCAAGTGATTTGGAAAACCCAATCAGACCTGCTTTGGCCGCTGCATAATTTGACTGCCCCGCATTCCCGGTCACACCTACTACAGAGGCAATATTGATAACTCGGCCTGTCCTCGCTTTAGTCATCCCTCTTAGACAAGCCTTACTCAAGCGGAACACTGATTTCAGATTAGTGTCCATGATATCGTCCCATTCTGATTCTTTCATTCTCATCAATAGATTATCACGGGTAATTCCTGCATTATTAATGAGCACTGTAGGAGTGCTATATTTTTCAATGATTAACGCGATAGTTTGAGTGATTGAATCAGGATCGGTTACATTCAGCATAAGCCCCTGACCGCCATTCCCAGAGGCGGCAAGGTATTCACTAATTTTTTCAGCTCCAGACTCTGTTGTCGCCGTACCAAAAACAATACCGCCTTGCTCAGCGATGGCCAATGCTATTGCTTTACCGATTCCCCTTGAAGCCCCCGTTACCAAGCACACTTGGTCTTTAAGTATCTGATTCATATTTTGATTGTTATTAGATGCAGTCAATTAGCAAGAATAAATATTAAGAAAAAGCCGAAGACCAATTACATTTTGATTAAGGCAGAACCCCAAGAAAACCCGCCTCCAAAGCCTTCAAGAAGGATATACTGCCCGGATACAATTCGACCATCACGAACAGCCTCGTCCAACGCAAGCGGTACTGAAGCAGCCGATGTGTTCCCGTGCCGATTCACCGTGATAACCACCTTTTCTGAAGGTATTTTCGCCCTTTTCCCCACCGCATTGATAATTCGTATATTCGCTTGATGAGGTACAAGCCAATCGATCTGCTCTTTATCCATATTATTTGCGACGAGCGCTTCTTCAATAATGTCACTCATCGCCGTCACCGCCCAACGAAATACCTCCCCGCCTTCCATTGTGGTATAAGCTTTTCCCTGTTGAACAAGGTTATAGTTTTTTGATACACCCACCGGAACACATAATAAGTCTTTGTATTTTCCGTCACTATGTATGTGTGTAGACAATATCCCGGGTGAGTTGTCGGCCTTTAAGATGACCGCTCCTGCACCATCTCCAAATAGAATACAGGTACGTCTGTCAGTCCAATCAATGATGCGTGAGAATGTCTCAGCACCAACAACCAATGCACAACGCGCACTGCCTGTTCGAATAAATTTGTCAGCTACGTCCAAAGCGAACATAAACCCAGCACAAACTGCCTGTACGTCAAAAGCAGGCGGACCTTCAATTCCTAATCGATGTTGCAGCAAACAAGCCGTGCTTGGAAATACTTGGTCAGCAGTTGTTGTCGCGACTATGATTAGATCGATATCGGTGTTCTTAATCCCTGCTGCTTCAATCGCTCTTAAAGATGCCTGTTCGGCTAGGTCACAGGTGAATTGATCATCAGCGGCGATTCTCCTTTCACATATACCCGTCCTAGAGCGAATCCATTCATCGTTTGTATCGACCATTCGCTCCAAATCTGAATTCGTTAGTATTTTTTCTGGCAGGTAGCTGCCTGTACCGATAACGCGCGAGCAAGTCATATTGTGGTGGCGGGGGGGTTAAGCTAGAGATAGGGTAGATGATAACGCATTTTCAATTTGATTGACCAAATTACTTCTCGCCTCCTCAATGGCGACCTCAATCGCATATCGGAAGCCTACCGCATCTGTATTTCCATGAGACTTAACGACTGTCCCTCTCAGTCCTAAAAAGCTTGCTCCATTATAGCGTCGATGATCAAGGCGATTCTTAATTGCATTCAACACAGGCCTTGCTAACAGTCCTGCTCCTTTGGTCAAAATGTTGCGAGAGAACTCCTTTTTAGTCGCACCCATGAACATTTGAGCTATACCTTCCGACGTTTTCAACGCTACGTTTCCAACGAAGCCATCACAAACAATGAGATCGGTATCACCCATATAAATATCATCAGCTTCGACAAAGCCAATGTAATTCAAAGGGCTCTTCTTAAACATATCAGAGGCATCTTTAATCGTGGTATTGCCCTTTATTTCCTCAACACCTATATTCAAGAGGCCGACACTTGGGAATTCATTACCATCCAAACATTTGAGAAGCAAAGATCCCATCAGTCCAAATTGATACAGAATTGCCGGAGGGGAGTCAATATTCGCTCCTAGATCCAGCATATAAGTGCATCCATTCTCTCTCGGTAATCTTGCGCATATCGCAGGACGATCAATGCCCGATATGGTTTTTAGCACAAAACGCGCAGTTGCCATCAATGCACCCGTATTTCCGGCACTAACGCAAGCATCGGACTCATCGCTCTTAACCAAATTTATGGCTACTCGCATTGATGAATCTTTTTTCTGCCTTAGTGCATTTGCCGGAGAATCAGTCATCTCCACTACCTCTGAGGCATGGTGAATCGACAGGCGCTCCGTATTAGCTGCGCTACTATCCTTGAGATATTCGGTAATCTCAGATTCGTCCCCAACAAGAATCAGCTTGACATCCTGATGATGCTGCAGCACATCCAACACCGCAGGCATCGTCACACCGAGGCCGTGATCACCACTCATCATGTCAACAGACAGTGTAACCATTTAATCAATGCCACCCAAAAATGAGCATATATTTGGTCTAGTTACCAATCTGAAAATTAATACTCTGGCAATCAATCGTCAGCTTTGGTTACTACAACCTTTTCACCACGATAGTAACCATCTGCTGTAACATGGTGACGCCGATGTTGCTCGCCTGTTACTGGATCAATGGATAGAGTTGATGCTTTCAAACCATCGTGCGAACGTCGCATACCTCTCTTAGAAGGTGTTTTGCGGTTTTTTTGTACAGCCATAATGTCCTCGGAGCTGATAAACGGTTGTTTGGAAATGTACCCGAGCATCTTGTTCTCGGCCTACCAAAAAAGCCGCTGGATTATAGACTTTTATATTGCCACCGTCAAAAGGCAATCACTCCTTGATCCATTAAAAACTGCAAAGAATCGCGAATAAGAAAGACCTAAAGACATAAAACATGCATAGGCAAAGATCAATGCCGTCAGAACAAGAAATCCGTCATTAGTCTCGACAACAAATCACTCAAGCAAAAGGGCTTCTTGGACAACACCTTGGCTACCAATTATTAAATTAGCTACTAAATTGCAAACAAGTAGAAAAAAGTGCTGCCTGTAAGGAGCTATATAGACACTGGTCGATAGAATTATAACGCATTACTAAAGAGATATTTTGCACAGATTCACTTAACACTGGACATCGATCCTCGTACAATCAGCACCTTTGCCCTTACAGAGGAGCTTTCGTGCCAACAACAATAACAGATGATCTCAGAATAGCTCGTATTGAACGAGTCATCAGCCCAGCAGAAATCACCGAAGAGCTGCCGATTAACGAAATGGCAGCATCAACTACGACTAAAACCCGAGACGAAATTCACAATATACTATCTGGCAGTGATGACCGTTTACTGGTAGTCACGGGGCCATGTTCTATCCACGATACAAAAGCAGCAATGGAATATGCGAAACGCCTATTACCCTTAAAGGAAAAATACCGTGATCAGCTATTGATTATTATGCGAGTATATTTTGAAAAGCCGCGAACAACCGTGGGCTGGAAAGGTCTCATTAACGATCCAGATCTTAACGATACTTATGATATCAATAAAGGCCTAAGGATCGCCAGAAAGCTGCTACTGGATCTCAACACGATGGGTATCCCCGCCGGTACAGAGTATCTTGACATTATCACACCTCAATACGTTGCTGATCTTATCGCTTGGGGTGCCATAGGTGCACGCACCACAGAAAGTCAGGTGCACAGAGAAGTAACATCTGGACTATCCTGTCCAGTTGGCCTGAAAAATGGCACCAACGGAAATCTTGATATCGCCGTGGATGGAATTCGCTCCGCCGCTCATCCCCACCACTTCTTGTCATTGACCAAGGAAGGCAAGTCCGCCATTTTCACCACCACAGGAAATCCAGACTGCCACATTATTCTCAGAGGTGGGAAAGAACCCAATTATCAGGCAGAGAGTATCAATTTGACGTGCGAGAAATTATCCAACGCTGGTCTAAAACCACAAGTTATGATTGATTTTAGTCATGCTAACAGTAAGAAAGTGCATGGTAATCAAGTACTAGTTGCCGAAGATGTTAGCAATCAAATTGCGTCTGGAGACAACAGAATTATGGGCGTCATGATTGAAAGCCACCTGGTAGAAGGTCGGCAGGACGTCATTGACGGCATCGCATCAACCTATGGCCAGAGTATCACTGACGCATGTATAAACTTTGATACCACCACCGAGATAGTCGATAGACTTGCACAGTCAATCACGTCAAAGCGAAGTCACTCTTAAAGTCTATATTCGTCATTTAGCAGCGCGTTGAAAATAGTAAGCACTTCATTCCATCTAAAAAACCAACCAAACCGACATTCAAAACATGATAAACCCCCACGGTTCTCTCACATTAAACCCATTGTTCGTGATCGATGCGGAAGAAAGAGCAGCCCTAGAGGAAAGCGCTAAACAGCTGCCTTCGGTGTTGTTAAGTTCGGCAGGTGCCGCGAATGCCGTCATGCTAGGCGCCGGATATTTCAATCCACTAACGGGTTATATGAACAAAGCTGATGCACTCAGCGTTGCGGAAAACATGCATACACAATCAGGCCTTTTTTGGCCAACACCCGTGCTTTGTCTGGTTGATTCCGCTGTTCAATTTGAGACAGATTCAACAATCGCATTGCGCGACCCCAACGTTCAGGGCAACCCCATCATCGCCGTTATGGAACTGGAGGCGATAGAAACATTGACTAATACCGAGATGGAAACAATCTCACAACAAGTGTATGCCACCAATGACTCCGATCACCCCGGCGTTGCTGAGTTCAACAGTCAAGGGCAAACGCTACTCTCCGGCCCAATAAAGATCCTCAATTTTAGTTATTTTGAAAAGGATTTTGGCGATACCTTTCGTACCGCAGCACAGATCAGGGAAACAATCGAGGAGAATGGCTGGGATAAAGTCGTGGCATTTCAAACCAGAAACCCCATGCATCTAGCCCATGAAGAATTGTGTCGAATCGCCATGGAACGAATTGGTGCGGACGGCTGTGTTATCCACATGCTACTGGGAAAGCTCAAATCCGGCGACATCCCCGCTGATGTTAGAGATGCATCAATTCGCAAAATGGTTGAGCTTTACTTTCCACCCAATAGCGTCATGATTACCGGATACGGATTTGACATGCTGTATGCCGGCCCAAGGGAAGCCGTTCTTCACGCTGTTTTCCGTCAAAACATGGGAGCCACTCATTTCATCATAGGGAGAGACCATGCTGGTGTTGGTGACTATTACGGTGCGTTTGATGCGCAAACTATTTTTGATACCGACGTGCCATCAGATGCATTAGAAATTGAAATTTTCAGGGCTGATCACACTGCGTATTCCAAGAAGCTGAATAAGGTTGTCATGATGCGTGAAGCCCCAAACCACGAAAAAGATGACTTCGTTCTTTTATCAGGAACAAAAGTGCGAGAAATGCTGGGTAATGGTATCGCACCACCTGCGGAGTTTTCTCGGCCAGAAGTGGCTGAAATACTCATGAATTATTATCAAAGCTTGGAAAAAAGTGAGCAGCCGTAGAAAGTAGGTGCGTGGTTAATACCCATGTAAGTGACATATGGATACACTTTAGGGGGTGGTCTCTGCATAGGTCGGAGCTGTAGAAGTTCAGACTTGAGCTGACAGTTACCCGTTTATCAGTAGCTGTCTGTCAGATAGAGTTTAGTTTACAAACTTTTCTTTCCAGATCGCTTTACCGTCGATGAGTGTTTCCATCGGCGT
>WLWV01000103.1 GCA_012103395.1 Gammaproteobacteria bacterium | reverse complement strand
CCGATGGAAACACTCATCGACGGTAAAGCGATCTGGAAAGAAAAGTTTGTAAACTAAACTCTATCTGACAGACAGCTACTGATAAACGGGTAACTGTCAGCTCAAGTCTGAACTTCTACAGATTAATCCATCACAATGGCTACAGGACTTTAACCAGCTCTCTATCGCTCCTATGCTGTCTTTCGATATCCAGTCTTGAGACACTCCCAGTTCGACAGCGACTTTATCGATGGCTCTAATCGTTCCTGATGTTCCTACTACTTCTCCCCAACCCAATTGGCGATAGCTCGCGTGCAGCGGCTCCAACTCCCTCAATGCTATTCGTTTGGCATTCTCTATGCGAGCAACCGTAATCACTCCATCACTGAAAAGTTCACGAGTTAAGCTGACACAACCAATGTACAGACTATCCATTTTTAGAGGTTCGTTGTTTCTTCCAACGATGAGCTCCGTACTACCACCCCCAATGTCAATTACCAGCCTTTTTTTATCGCAAGCGACGAGATCAGCGGCGACTCCCAAATAGACTAGTCGGGCTTCCTCATGGCCCGATATAATGGAAATTGGTTGTCCCAAAGCATTATTCCCGAGCGATAAAAACTCAGAGGCATTTTTAGCGACCCGCAATGTATTGGTTCCAACCGCCCATACACGATTGTGAGAAATACCTTTAAGTCGTTGCTTAAAGCGAGAAAGACAAGAAAGCGCCTTTTTGCCCATCCAAGCTTAAATAGCCTTGTGCGTCGAGGGCGGCATTCAATCGCACCATTTCTTTAATGCGATCAATGACTATTATATTTCCATGCGTTCCTTCCTTAGCAATGATCATGTGAAAACTATTGGAGCCGAGATCAATGGCTGCGAAGTACTCTGCTTCGGATTGAAACTGGGTCACATTAGTTCGTCAATTTTATCAATGAAGGCACATCAGATAGCAGCAGGAGTGGAGGAGTAAGGAGCATTATGTCAAAAAAAGAACCGATTGCATCATAGGCTATCACCCCATTTTCTAACATAGTAGAGAAATTCAACGAACCATTCTTTCAGTAATGTGAACGAACTAGAGATTCCTTGTCCGTCCTTTTCGCTTTTAACTTGCTACTGGCGGTAGGAGATTCCTTGTAATACAAACTCTACTGTCTCTGCTGGGACCTCTCCCATGACAGTTACACGATAGTTTTCAATGGTATCGCGATATGCATTAACGGCCCCCATTTTTAGCAGCCCTTTCATTCCACTTTGTCCTTCCCGAGCCTGCTTGATGAACACTGAAATGGTAGATAATCCATCGGTGTAAACCAAATGTTCTACCTCACCCGCCTCCATGGGAGACATTCGGCGAATGTGCTTGGACAACTGATAGCCACCAGGAATCTGACCAACCACCCAATTTGATGTTGTAGATGGTGCCGAGATAGGCGGATTAGCATTTCCAAACCATTCCAGGTGATCTTTATTACTGACAGCCTTTAATGCGGAATCCGGAATATCAATCCCAATCTCCACATCAACAAACATATACTGTTCGATAACATTTCCTGCCAAATCAACCAAGTCTGACCTAAGTAGTAGTCCAGTTTCTTCATCTGCCCAAAGTATATAACCATAACGATATGGATCTTTAGGTATTACGTTGACTTGATGGGCCCGTCGATCAGCAATTCTTGCGTAACCGCCCTCGGTAAAAGTATAGTTTTTGGAGAGTTTGCTAAAATCCCCAGCTACCATTCGTGGGAACCCACTTTCCGATATTTGACGAAAGTCATGAACTCCAACATTTTGATCTGGGATGTAGCACCAGACTCGGCTCATATCTCGAATAATTTCCCGCGCTTCACCATTTAAGGCATAGAGGCGCTCTTGCATCACTCCATCGTCAACCCTTCTGACAACCTGCATGACTTCCAGCTTACCTTCATGGGTATACACAAAGATTCCTGAAAAATTAACTTCCGCTGCCGCTCGATTGATCTTCATCAACCAATCGGATGGGCTTGCACTTACTTCATTGACCAGTAAAGCAAGAACCAACACCGATGCTTTGAACACCGCATTGATCTGTTTGATTGTCGGCATATTGAAGTAGGGAAATACCATTTGCATTGACTAAATGAAAAAGTTATTGATCCATCGCTTGGTTGCTTACCAATTTTGCATAGGCAACCAGCCCATTGAGCCCTGCTGAAGAAGAAAACTCCCCATGCTCTGCCAACATTTCACCAAATTCATCGGTTATACGTTGCTGATCTAACGAAGAATTCAATACTTCATTATCAACAAACTGATTCAACGCCACTTGTCCTGCTTGATCATCCTTTTGTAGTGGACCTAACCCGATGACAGCAACTAACGTAACAGAAGCAGCGACCGCGAATAACCCAGCAGCAGACCAGATATCGGCTGATTTAGAGTCCTTTCTTTTCTTCGGGGAAGGAGCCAGTACCGTTGGTTCCTCTTCTATTTTCGACCAGATATCAGCAGAAAGATCCTTTCCAGTGGACTGCACTTCATTTCGAATCACATTTCCGATTAGGTGATAACGTTGCCAAGTTTGAGTCGCTTGCTCATCGGACAAAATCTGCCCAAATTGATTCTCTCGATCCTCATCAAGGAGGACCTCATCAACTAACGCTGAAATTTTTTCACTCATCGTGTTGCTATCTTCATTTTTGTTGAAAATTCTGAAAGTTAGTGTTCAGGGTTTCCAGTTAGTTCACTCACGCACCGCTTTTAAGCGCATTTAACACCGACATAAAACATGTAGATTACGGATACTTCACCAAAAGATAGCTTATCTACTTTCATCATAGTCAGTCAATTTAGCCGGAGATCGCTGATATCGCCTGCTCAATCGCCTCCCGAGCCCGAAATATCCGTGATCTAACAGTTCCAATGGGGCAGTCCATCACCGCAGCAATGTCTTCATAGCTCAACCCATCAAATTCACGTAGCTGAATCGCTTCTTTTAGTTCATGAGGCAATAATCGAATCGCCTCCCTTATCGCTGCGACCAATTCATCATTCTGCAAAATCTCTTCAGGAGAATTCCGTTCAGTGATACTTCCAGCATGACGGGTATGGGCAATTTCATCCGCATCAATATCCTGGGAAGGAGGTCTTCTTCCAGCCGCGACAATATAATTTTTCGCGCTATTGACAGCTATTCGGTATAACCAAGTGTAAAAGGCACTGTCTCCACGAAATCGTCCAATCGCACGATACGCTTTTATAAACGCTTCCTGAACGATATCTTCTTGTTCAACGGGGTCTTTAACGAATCGCGCAACAAGATGTTTGATCCTGTATTGATACTTGGAAACCAGCAAATTAAACGCCTTTTTATCGCCGTTTTTTACACGCTCCACTAGAGCTATGTCATTGTCTTCGTTTTCCATTCGTTTGCGGGTCAATCAGTCTTCACTTAACTATCGATGCGCGAGTATAAAACAAAACCTAGCACGATACACTTATCCTCCAATTTTTACATCGCGTATCAATGGCCAGTTTCTTCGATTTTCTAGGATGCTAAGCGCATCCTAATTCACTGACGCTGTGGGCTCAAAACTTTCGATAATAAGTTGTAGTGAGCGATGTCCCCTAAATTCATTGACGTCAAGCTGATAAGCCATATTAAGAAAGTCAAACTTTCCCGGCTCATTCCCTAGCTCAACTGACTTAAATGCGATTGCATCATAAATGCCTCCATCCTTTCCTTTTACAACAAACTTAATGTGTTGACCACCGACTACTCTTTGCTCCAACACCTTAAAGACGCCATCGAAAACTGGAGCTGGAAACCCTTGCCCCCAAGGCGCTGCGTTTTTCAGCAAATCTGCATAATCGAGGCTCAATTCACTAGCGGATATCTCTCCATCGCTTTTAACAGAAAAATCGAGCTCGACTGAGGAGAAACCCTCAACTACCGCTCCGTAAAATTGGCGCTTGAACTCATTGAGATTCGCTTCTTCAATGGTTAAGCCTGCCGCCATCGCATGCCCACCAAATTTCACAACCAAATTTGGTGATTGTTCAGCAATGGCTTCGATTAGATCCCGGATATGAAGTCCAGCTATTGTCCGGGCAGACCCAGTTAATAATCCACCTTCTGTTGGCGCGAACGCGATAGTTGGCTGGCTCGTTTGATCCTTGACTCGTGATGCCACCAAACCTGTCACTCCTTGATGCCATGTCGGATCATACAGGCAGTATCCCGCCGTTCTATCCACATCAGCCTCTAACGTCTCAGATCCGATTTGTAATGTTCGTACAATTTCAAATGCCTGCTCTTGCATTACTTTTTCGATACGTCGTCTTTCAATATTGATCTCATTCAAGACCTGAGCATAATCACGGGCTTCCTGATGAGAAGAAGCTAGTAAGCAGTCAATACCAGTTGAAATATCGTCAAGTCGGCCCGCAGCATTCAGCCTTGGGCCAATCACAAAACCAAAATCAGACGAAGACAAATTTCGGTAGTTTCTATTCGCAACTTCAAGTAAAGCGATAATACCAAAACGGCACTTTCCTGCTCTAATTCGGGCGATACCTTGGGCCACCAGTACGCGGTTATTAGCGTCCAGCGGAACCATATCTGCAACGGTACCTAAAGCAACCAAATCAAGATAGTCCGCCAAATTTGGTTCCGCTATTCGCTTGTCAAAAAACCAACCCTCTTTGCGGAGTTTTGTCCTAACAGACAATAAAAGATAAAACATCACACCAACACCGGCCAGTGCCTTGCTTGGGAATTCGCACAGAGGTTGATTAGGATTAACAATCGCATCTGCTTCAGGTAACTGCTTTCCAGCAAGGTGGTGGTCTGTAATAATGGTTTTCACCCCCTTTTCTTTCAACAAGGCCACGCCATCAATGCTACTAATTCCATTGTCGACGGTAATCAGCAAATTGGGTTCTAGCTGAAGTGCCAGATTGGCAATTTTCTCCGATAAACCGTAGCCAAACTCGAATCGGTTGGGAACCAAGTACTGCACCTGATTGGAACCGAGTGCAGATAACCCAAGCATTGCCAACGTGGTGGCCGTGGCTCCATCGGTGTCATAGTCTCCCACAATTACAATAGACGCATCACTTTTGATTGCCTCAACGAGAAGACAGGTCGCCTCATCGATACCCTTAAGTAGTTTTGGTGGGTATAACTTGCTCAACGAATAGGTAACATCGTCGGGGTCAGAAATATTCCTATTCTGGTAAACTCTTTGTAACAGGGGGTCTATTTCTACGTCCTGCTTATCTCGTCTTTCTTGCCCAGAATTAGCTTGGCTATGCCCAAATTGGCAGAGTGCTTCACGTCTTTTTATGATCACAGGTAGGTCGAAATGGTTTAGATCGTGCTCAGACGATTTCAATCTTCTGATGACTATTCATCAGCTTTTTATACTGTCAAGGTGCTCAGTAAATTGGCGAGCAAAAAGATACAGGCTAACACTGTTGATGAAACCAACCAACGAATAGTACCGGGCAACAACCATTGCTAATACCCGGTAGTAGTGCATAAAAACTACGATAACGACTCGACTCGGAGGCGAACCACCGATCCATACACTGTATCTAGTTGCTCAATCTGCTCGATCGCATCAGTTAAATAACCTTCTCTTGTATTCTGGGTTAGCAACACAATAGAAACCCTTTGCTCATCTTCTCCAGAATCTTTTTGCGAAATTGTTGCAATACTGATCCCTTTATCACCGAAAATCTCGGTAATAGCCGCCAGAACACCCGGACGATTTATGACACTCATACGGAGATAATAGGCGGTACGTACTTCACTAATAGGGAGAATTTCAAGATCTGAAAGCGTATCTGGCTGAAAAGCAAGATGTGGAACGCGATTCTCGGGATCTGTCGTTATCGCCCTAACGACATCGACCAAATCCGCTACAACCGCTGATGCAGTGGGCTCAGACCCCGCTCCCGCCCCGTAATATAAAGTAGGCCCCACTGCATCTCCCTGCACTAACACAGCGTTCATCACATCATTTACGTTTGCGATTAATCTTGCCTCTGGAATTAGTGTTGGGTGAACTCTCAGTTCAACACCTTCATCCGTCATTCGCGCCAACCCGAGGTGCTTTATCCGATACCCGAATTCACGGGCATAGGCGATGTCTTCGCTCGCAATATTAGTAATACCTTCTTGGTACACCTTGCTAAACTGGAGAGAAATTCCAAAGGCAATGGACGCCAATATAGTAAGTTTATGCGCCGCATCCGTTCCTTCGATATCAAAAGCAGGATCCGCTTCAGCATAACCCAGAGCTTGGGCTTCTGCTAGCACGTCATCAAAGTCACGCCCACCTTCTGACATTTGAGTCAAAATATAATTCGAAGTACCATTGATGATCCCTGCTAGCCATTCAATTCGGTTTGCTGACAGTCCCTCACGAATTGATTTAATAATGGGAATCCCCCCGGCCACAGCAGACTCAAAGGCGACAACTAATCCTTTAGATTGCGCTTTTTTGAACACTTGATTTCCATGCAACGCGATCAGCGCTTTATTAGCGGTCACAACGTGTTTACCATTGTCTAACGCCCTGTTAACTGCATCCAAAGCAATTCCGTCACCACCAATCAGTTCGACGACAACATCGATTTCTGGATCATCGACCACCGAGAAAGCGTCCTCGGTCAATTTGATATCCGAAGAATCAATATCACGTGGTTTCGATAAATCACGAACGGCGGCAGCAACCACGACGATCTCTCTTCCCGCCCTTCTGGTAATTTCATCGGCGTTTCTCTTCAATACCGCAATAACGCCACTACCGACAGTACCCAGTCCTAAAAGACCAATTTTTACAGCTTTCACAAGAAATTATTCGCAATGGATTTAAACTGTTATATTCGCCAATTCTTGGGACAGAGGTGTCTTCATTGTTGATCATAAACGATCCACAAGTCACCCTAGTCATCCGTTCAACCGTAACCTTGGAAACAACAGTTGTCATGAAACTTCATCTCAACAATCCTGACTCAAATTATCAAATCACCGGTTACCGCCGCAGTGATGATAGTGTCGAAATCAAGATCGGAGACACCTTCTATAAACAAAGCCTGATATTAACATCACAGCACATTCAGATGTGGCAAGTTAGAGATGTTTCTCATCTGCAACGATCTGATTTTGAATCACTGGCGGAAATTGATACAGAGCTGATACTGTTGGGCACTGGCTTAACTTTCGTATTCCCATCACCTGCTTTGAGTGAACCGCTGATGCAAAGAGGAATCGGCCTAGAAGTGATGGATACCGCGGCTGCGTGCCGTACCTATAACATATTAAGCGGTGACGGAAGGAATGTGACCGCTGCTCTAATCGTCTAATCAACCCAAAAACTATCAGGTATGTTTGAATCCCGGTTCAAAACAAACGGGTCACATAATCGCTCGCCGCAATTGAACTATTCACAATCAGAGATTTCTATAATCCGTTACCTTTCGAATCTCAATCAGCCAACCGAACACCTAACCAAGAGAAAACCAGACAATGTCAGATTCAGTGACCCATGTTATCGATATGGCAACGCCATGGCTTTCCATACTATCGGATGCCTTTTTATTTTTCATTGGTTTGGTAGTGCTGTTCCTCGCCATCGTTTTCATTCGAGATGTGACACAGACTAAAGACGCTGTTCTGCGGAATTATCCGGTTATTGGACACTTTCGCTATATCCTTAGCACGCTGGGCGAATTCTTTAGGCAGTATTTTTTTGCCATGGACCGCGAAGAGATGCCTTTTAACCGTGCGGAACGAGAGTGGATTCACCGAGCATCAAAAGACAAAAGCGTCAACATCGCATTTGGGTCAACCAAAAATCTCTCTCAAGTAGGTACCATGATTTTTGAGAATTGCCCATTTCCTACTCTAGATGAAGAAGCCGCTGAGATTCGTCCCATATCCATTGGAGAGGGATATTGTGATACACCATATACTGCGAAATCTCTCATCAATATTTCCGCTATGAGCTTTGGCGCACTGTCCAGACCTGCGGTCCAAGCGTTATCAAAAGGCGCCCGTATGGCAGATTGTTGGTACAACACAGGAGAAGGAGGATTGTCTTCTTTTCATCTAGAAGGAGGTGCTGACATTGTGTTTCAGATTGGTACCGCAAAATATGGTGTTAGAGATGAACACGGGAATTTAAGCGACGAAAAACTTCGGGAAATTGCTGCCCATGATCAGGTGAAAATGTTTGAAATAAAACTGTCTCAAGGTGCGAAACCAGGAAAAGGAGGGATTCTTCCCGGGGACAAAGTCACCGAAGAAATAGCAAAGATCCGCGGTATTGAAGTCGGAGAGCCATCAATTTCTCCCAACAGACATCTTGATGTGAACAGTGTTACGGACCTGCTAGATATGATTTTTCGAGTGCGAGCAATTACCGGAAAGCCCACGGGATTCAAGTCCGTTATGGGCGGGTTTCAATGGATAGAGGAGCTTTGCCTCGAAATCACTAAAAGAGGTATAGCTAGCGCACCGGATTTCATTACCATCGACAGTGGTGATGGTGGCACAGGAGCGGCTCCGATGACTCTAATGGATCATGTTGGACTTCCTATCAAAGAGTCGCTTCCTGCCGTCGTAGATATCCTCGAGCAGCATTCCTTGCGAAACCGGATAAAGGTGATCACTTCCGGAAAGTTGATCAATCCAGTGGGAGTGGCTTGGGCGCTGTGCGCGGGAGCAGACTTTGTGAATTCAGCTCGCGGCTTTATGTTTGCCCTTGGTTGTATACAATCTCTGAAATGCAATAAGAATACCTGCCCCACTGGTATCACCACTCATAACACGCGTCTACAACGCGGTTTGAACCCTCAGGATAAAGCAGTCAAAGTTGCCAATTATGTGAAGCAGATCAACCACGCCGTAGGTGTGATTTCTCACTCTTGTGGGGTACGTGAGCCCAGAGAACTACAACGGAAACACGTCAGGTTGGTGCAACATAATGGACTTTCAACAAGGATGGATCAACTGTATCCAAAAAGCAAACAGTCATAGGACTTGATGACCAATATTGATAACTCCAAATTGACGGGGCAGAGCTAGTTCACCAGAGTGGACCCATCCCAGCTTCTTTAATTCACCATTAACCCGGAATCACTCTCCAGCCATGCTATCACTTCCGTTTCATTGAGCATGTTTTCAAAACAAAGATAGTTCAGTGGTATGCCAGTTGAAGCAGGTCCTGGACTCTGGAAGTAGGATGACCGAACCTGAACATTCTGATGCAGTGCAGATGCTTGACCTTCTGCACTGTCAGCACCTTTGTACCAGGTGTTGAGCTTTAAAATATCAGAATACCCAGCGCCAAACTCCGCTAACACTTTTCCAACGTTCTCCATGCTAACGTGAGTCTGTTTAACCATGTCATGTGGATGAACCACATTCGCATTTTCGTCCAGAGAGACCTGACCGCCCAGAAAAATGACATCTCGGCATTTCAAGCCATGTTTGAACGGCAAATGTATAGGCCAATCCCAATGTCCCTTGGGCCATACGTGTTGTTTTTCCAAACGCTCTCCAGATTCACCGAGCATGGCCCAGCAATCCGAGCTAAACATCAGGCCATCGACTCCCAAAGTGTGTAGTGGGTGGCCCGTCGCAACCGGTCCGGGCTCAGGGAAAAAACCCGTTCTCACCTTCCCTCCTAGAGCCCAGTCTCCCGCTGTTCCATCGTTAACAAACCAATTATTTAATTTGACTAGGTCTCGTCTGTCGGCCCCGAATTCATTGAGAATGGACTCGATTCGCTGCAAAGTAGTTCTGGTCTGGGCAATGCTATCACCCACACTGGAAATCGAGCCATTTGCTTCGAGCGCAGAAGTACCACCAAGGAAAATGTATTCTCCACACCTCAGTGCTTGACTTAATCCTTCAGTCCCAGGTCCGTATTTAGCATTAGAAAGATAGTGTCTCGGTGCATCAGCATCAATACCCACGGCATCGATTTCGACCATCATATCGGGATAGAAAAAATGAGGAATAGGCACCATAGCGACCACGGGTGCATTTTGTGTTTTCAGGGATTCAGCAATATAGGACTTGTATTTGGCTTGATCTACATCTCCTCTGTCAACATAAAAAACCGTCAGCTTCACCAGTTTCTCGATATGGCTGCCAAGATCCAAAAACAAATGCCGAATATGCTCAATTGCTGCATCTGTTTGCATTAATAAATCACTCGAGTGACAAACTGTCCCTTTTCCCTTCATGTCTGCCTGCCCACACAAAAAGACTAATTCATTCTGTTTTACGCCCATACTGTATGGAATATCCACAGCCAATGACCAATGACCTTTAGGGTAGGATGTGATTCTCTTCATTTTTAGGGAAATCTCTGTATAAGTTCACGTACATCAAGTTAAGAGCTAACACCGGTGAGATTAAAGCACCTACATACAAAACCGATTACCCGGTCCAACCGACATTTCGATAGATAGCTAAGATCAACGGCTTTTATACTAAGCAACCTCTGAACAGGTGACAATCATGTTCTACGTATAAGAGACAAACCTATGCTGCAATCCAAAAATTGGGCTCATAATTAAGATGTCATGTAGACAATCGTTGCCGGGCAGCTTCGAACAAAAACACACCAGTGGCCACCGAAACATTCAAGCTGGACACCGAACCGTGCATAGGAATGCTTGCCAATTGATCGCATTTCTCAAGCGTTAGTCGGCGCAGCCCTTTGCCTTCTGACCCCATTACGATAGCCACGTTTCCCACAAGATCACTTTCGTACAAGTTCTTATCTGCTTTATCGGTAGCTCCAGTGACCCATACACCTTTCTCCCGCAATTCATCCAATGTCCTGGCAAGATTTGTTACATAGAAAGCTCGAACTCGATCCACTGCTCCTGCGGCCACTTTTCTAACAGTCTGATTTACTGGGCAGGCTCCGTTCTTAGGAACAATAATGGCATCAACCCCAGCGCCATCAGCAGTTCTAATACACGCGCCTAGATTGTGCGGATCCTGAATTTGGTCCAGCACTAGAATTAGTAGGGGGCGGTTAATTCCATCAATGTGCAACATTAGGTCTGATTCATCAGCCTGAGGTAGAGGTTTCATCAGTGCCATTACCCCCTGGTGAACTGAGTCTCCCACGTATTCATCAATTTCCTCTTTGTCACTAGTACGATAATTAACCTGATTATTCTCCAACATCGAGATCAGGTTTTTCCCTCTTTGATCCAATCGCTGTTGACCAACAATGACTTCAATAATCCGTTCACTTGAATTCTCGACCAAGGATTCTACGCTGTGGAAACCATAAACGATCTCCACTGACTCTCGCCTGACATCGGCACGAGAAGAACGATTTCGATGGGAAAAACCATCATCATTTTCAGAATCATTACCCTGTCTTTTTCTTGCTTTTCTTCCCACTGACTATCTTATCTCGACTGATTTTTGTTTTCGATTTCGCGGCGGCATCAGTTCTGGTTTTCTTAGGCTGCTTTTTACCAGCTTTACTGATGTTGGAATTACTTCTATCACCCTTGGCTTGAGTATTCTGTTTAGGTTTTGTTTTCGGCTTCCCTCGGCGATTGTGCAACCCTACGTCTGTAACTTCGGTTTAGTTTGAGTCATTATTGTCGTTCCACACGATATATCGCTTGTCGGCATTGCTCCATTCATCGTCAATCTCAACGAGAATGGCACTGACAAGC